>DASVLI010000159.1:0-2785 GCA_036384955.1 Occallatibacter sp. | reverse complement strand
GTTCAAGCTGGTGGGCGGACCGAAGAGTCCGCGCGATGGGACCGGCGCAACGGTATACGTGACGGCCGGCGGCATGAAGCAGCGCGGCGACGACCTGAGCGGCGGCAGCTATCTCTCCAGCAACGACCCGCGGCCGCACTTCGGGCTGGGGACGACGGCCAAGGTGGACGATATCGAGGTGCACTGGCCGAGCGGCAAGGTGGAGCGCTTCAAGGTGGAGGGCGTGGACAAGATTTTGACACTGACGGAAGGTAGCGGGCAGTAAAGTCGAATCCAAAAAGCCCCCGATCCTGGCGGGTCGGGGGCTTTTTGCGTCGCGGTTACGCATCATTAATGACATCATCTGATGCTAGAATTTGATGTAGGAGGATGCCATGCGCACAACCGTTGCCTTGGACGACGATTTGTTACGAAAGGCCGCGAAATACACCGGCATCCATGAGCGCGCAGCTCTGATTCGCCACGCGCTGACGGAGCTGGTGGAAGCCGAAGCGGCGCGCCGTTTGGCGGCGCTTGGCGGCACTATGCCTAACCTGGAGGCTCCGCCGCGCCGGAGAATGAAATGAAGCTGGGGCGCGCGGTTCTGGCAGACACTTCGGTATGGGTCGATCATTTCCGCAACTCTGAGCCACGCATGGCCGCGCTGCTCCGCGCCAAGCGAGTTCGGATGCATCCTTTTGTTGCTTCCGAACTGGCGTTGGGCGCGTTGCTGAACCGCGTGCGCACGCTGGCCGATTTGCGCAGTCTTTCGCAAACTCCGGTTGCCGACCAGGCAGAGATAGACAACCTGATTGAATCGCGGCGCCTTTATGCGCGCGGTATCGGCTTTGTTGATCTCCACCTGATTGCCTCGGCACTACTCGACGGCAATCTCTCGGTTTGGACACTCGACAAGCGATTTGCAGACGTGGCCGGCGAACTTGGCGTGCGCGCAGACCTGTAAGCATTCGCCAATCATCGCGCAAAAAGCCGCGGCCCTGGGCCGCGGCTTTTTTGTATGCCTGCGCCTGCCTAGAAGCTGATGCGGGCTGAGACTTGCAGATTGCGTGGGCCGGCGCCTTCCGCGGTTTGCAGAGCGGTGATGGCGCCGAAGCCTCCCGCGTCGGCCTGCATGCTGGGTGGTGAGTAGTTGCGGTGGTTGAAGACGTTGGCTGCTTCCATGGAGAGGTCGAGCCGGGTCTGATCGCGCAGCACGATGGCCTTCATGAGCGAGAGCGAGAAGTTGACCGTGCCGGGGCCGACCACGCCGCCGACCGGCGCATTGCCGAAGCGGCCAATGCCGGTGCCTTCGTCGTTCTGCAGGTTCATGTACGGGAAGGCGTCGGGATTGAGCCACTGCGTGGTGGTGCGGTGCGCGGCATAGAGCGAGACGCCGGAGAGCTGGTCCGTACGCGCCTGGCCCACGGTGGTAAGGATGTTGGTGTTGGCCGGGTCCACCGATTGCTGGAAGGGCGTGAGAAAGGGGCCGGACTGCACGATGGCAACGCCGGCCAACTGCCAGTCGCCTACAAAGCGGTTGAGCATGGAGCCGGAGGAGAGCCAGCGCTGGCCGTTGCCGAAGGGCAAGCCGTAGAGCCAGGTGGTGAGGAAGCGATGACGGCGGTCGTAGATGACGTTACCGTAGTCGAGCCCGGGCTGAAAGCGGTTGGTGAGGAAGCTGCCGCCCGCCACGGTGAAGGCGCTGGGCGCAACGCCGCCTGCGTTCGAGAGGTCGCGGGTGAAGGTGTAACTGGAGTCGAAGGTGATGCCCTTGCCGCTACGGCGTGAGAGTTCCACTGTGCCACTGTTGTAGTTGCTTTCCGCGGCGTTCTGTACGCTCTGGATGATGCTCCAGGAGGTGTAAGGGCGCGAATCCTGCGCGATGTCGTAGCCGTCGGTGTTGGGCCCGACCTGATTGAGGTCGACCATGGCCTCAAGGTTGGAGCCGTGACTGCCGCTATAGGAGACGCGCAGGCCGACATCGTTGCCCAGGTTCTGCTCGACCGTCATGTTCCACTGCTGCACCGAGGGGTCAGAGTAGTGGATTGGGAAGGCATAGTAGAAGCCCGCGGTGCCGGCCGAGTCACCGGCGGCGGTGTCGAACGGATTGGTGAAGGAGATGATGGGCGTGACGCCGTCGCCCTGGTAGTCCTGGCTGTAGGTGCCGAGAAAGCTGGAGTGCACGGCCCAGCCGGAAACCAGCGAGAAGCCGAGCGGCGACTCGATAAAGCGGCCCCAGCCGCCGCGCAGAACGGTCTTGTCGTTACCGAAGGGACGCCACGCGAAGCCGATGCGCGGGCCGATGTCGGAGTGGTCAGTAAAGCGCAGCGCCTCGGGAATGCCGGCCTGCTGCGCAGTGAGAATCGGCGTGGGATAGATGGAGTCGGTGAAGTCGGTGGAGGCCTGTTCAAGCGCCTTCTGGTTGGAGACGACGACCGCGCCATTGACGGGCGTGGAGCCATCGGTGCCAGTGCCTGACCACGAAGGCAGGAAGGCCGCGGTGTTGCGATTGGTTTCACGCAGCGGCGGATGAATCTCGTAGCGGATGCCGATGTTGAGCGTGAGATTCGACGTGACCTTCCAGTCGTCCTGCCCGAAGAATGCCCAGGAGTAGCCGAGGCCCTTCATGGTGGGGTTGCTGACGGTGGAGACCGAGGTGTAGTCGGGATAGCCGAGCAGGAAGGCAGTGTAGGGATCGCCAATAGTCGAACCGACGCTGGAGGAGCCGTCGAAGACATACCAGCCGGAGCGGTAGTTGCCGAAGACGTTGTCGTCGCGGTCAGAGAGGCGTTTGTAGTCGACGCCG
>DASVLI010000158.1:0-3403 GCA_036384955.1 Occallatibacter sp. | reverse complement strand
AAGTAGAACAGGTCGCCGTGCATCTGGTTGGTGCCGGACTTGGTGATGGCGTTGATCTGTCCGCCGGCAGCCTGGCCCAGTGCGGCGGAGTACGCGCCGGAGGCCGACTGGAATTCCTGAATCGAATCGCTCGAGTAGACGTAGGGCGCACCGGTGGCGCGGCCGCGGGCCTCGGCAAAGAACGCCTGGTTGTTGTTGGCGCCGTCGATCAGGTTGGTGTTGTAGAGCGACGAGATGCCGCGATAGGAGATCAGGCCGCTGGATCCGTCCGGCGTCACGTTGGGAGTGAGGAGAACGAAGTTGTCGTAGCGGCGGCCGTTGACCGGCAGGCTGCTGACCAGTTCCTGGCCGATTTCCTGCGATGCGCCCACCTTTTCAGTGTCGATGAGCGGAGCTTCGCTGGTGATGGTCACCGTATCCTGCGCGGAGGCCACAGGAAGCTTTGCATCCACGTTGACCGACTGGCCGACGAGAACCGTAACGCCCTTCTGATCGAACTTGGCAAATCCAGGGGCCGTGATGATGACTTCGTAACGGCCCGGCTTAAGGAAGGACGCGGTATAGGTGCCCGCCGAGGTCGTCACCACCTGGCGCGAGATACCGGTTTCGGTCTGGATGAGCGTGACCGAAGCGCCCGCTACCAGCGACTGGTTGGGGTCCGTCACAGTGCCACTGATGGAGCCGAATCCGGCGTCCTGCGCAAGCGCGGGAATCGCGGAAACGAATAGCATCAGCAGACAAAAAAGGCCGGCCCGCACTAGGCTGCGGAGCGTCTCTTGCGTCGCAGAATGAGATTTCATTGCGTTCTGGTTCTCCTTATAAAGTGGTTCGTGATCCGGTAGACAGGTATCCGGCTCGGCTGCGGCCGGTAGACCTGAGAGCCGATATGGCTCCATCGGAGGTTTTGGTGTGGTGCTCATCCAAAAGCGTGTGGATGCAATATTCCCTGCTGGTCCATTAAGATCCGGCGGGTCTTGGTCCTGGGGTTGACTTTGAGCGTCAACCAGCTTGTTTTTTGTCGAGTTCCCTCGGACGAGATACGTCAATTCTAGCGGTTTAGTGCCGGAAATCATTCTGGAAAAGTTTGCTGAAACAGATTATTCACAGGTGTAGATTGGCTTTCCTTCGCCGCGCCGGTACCATCCACTTATGTTCCGGTGCTTGCGCGCTCTTGCAGCGCTCCTTTTTATCTGTTTGATATTGCAGGCATTGCCTGCATCGGCGGATCCCCGACCCATCCCTGTAAAGGTGGTGGTGGTGGCCATGTTTGAGGTGGGCAGCGATACCGGCGACCAACCCGGCGAACTGCAATATTGGGTGGAGCGCGACCATCTCGACCAGGTCTTCGAGGTGCCGCAGGCTTACCATGCGGTACGCATGAATAAGGACGGCGAAATGGCGGTGCTCACCGGCGCCGGCACCGCGCACGCGGCGGCGACCATTATGGCGGTGGGTCTTGATCCGCGCTTCGATTTCTCCCATGCGTATTGGATCATCGCTGGAATCGCGGGCGGCAATCCCGCGCGCACTTCGCTGGGCTCGGCCGCATGGGCGCGCTACATCGTCGACGTCGACCTTGCCTATGAGATCGATCCGCGCGAGATGCCGGCCGGCTGGTCGACCGGCTACATTCCGCTGGGCAAAACCAAACCCTTCGAGCCGCCCGCCACGCCGCGCGAAAATCAGGCCTTCACGGTGAACCCCGCACTGACGCAATGGGCCTACAACCTGACCAGGAACGTGGCGCTGGATGATACCGACAAGCTGAAGGCCGTGCGTCCTGGCTTCGACGGAGCCAGCGCGCAACTGCCGCCCCACGTGCAGCTCGGCGACGAAGTTTCTGCCTCAACCTTCTGGCACGGCAAACTGCTGGACGCATGGGCTGACGAGTGGATGCGTTATTTCACTGAAGGCAAGGGTGAGTTCGCCACCTCCGCAATGGAAGACACGGGATCGCTGCTTTCGTTGAAGGGGCTGGCCGCCGCCGGCAAAGTGGACTACAACCGCGTGCTGGTTCTGCGCACAGTCAGCAATTTCGACCAGCAACCGCGCAACCTTACCGCGGCGGAGAGCCTGGCCAGCCAGCGCATCGGCGCCTACTCGGCCTTTTTGCCCGCGCTGGAGGCAGCCTACCGCGTGGGCCACACGGTGGTGAGCGAACTGCTGACGCATTGGGACAAGTACGGGCCTGCGATTCCAGCCGCTCATTAAGGCATTGATTCCGTCGGCACGTTTCACTTGGCGGCGGCAGGCCGCGCGGTGCAGAATGCTTGGGTTTCGCAAATTCGCAGTTTGTGCGTAATGTGTCGGTGCTCGCAGGCGCCGGCGCAGCAGCCACGCACTTCAAGGAAAATCTGCATGCATTCGGTCTGGTTCGGCGAGTTTCTCGGTACGTTGATTCTGGTTCTGTTCGGCAATGGCGTTTGCGCTGCTGTCACCCTGCGCAAATCCTACGCGGCCGATTCTGGCTGGATGGTTGTCACCACCGGCTGGGCGCTTGCCGTTCTATGCGGCGTGCTCACCGCGCAGGCCTTCGGCAGCAGCGGCGCGCACCTCAATCCCGCAATTACGATGGCCGTGGCCGTGAACTCCGGCGACTATTCGCAGCTCTTTTCTTACTGGTCGGCACAACTGCTCGGTGCTATCTGCGGCGCCACGCTCATGTCGCTGCATTGGGGGCCGCACTGGAGCCAGACGCCCGACCCCGCTGCCAAACTCGGCATCTTCTGCACGGCTCCGGCCATTCGCAATCCGCTTTTCAATCTGCTCAGTGAAGCGGTAGGCACCATGGTTCTGGTCATCGTGGCCACGGCGATTGGCTCGCACGGTGTTTCCGCCAGCGGTCCTGCGCCGGCGCTTGCGCCGTGGCTTGTGGCCAGCCTGGTGTGGGGCATCGGTCTCTCGCTGGGCGGTACTACAGGCTATGCGATTAATCCCGCGCGCGACCTGGGGCCGCGCATCGCCCACGCCATTCTGCCGATTCCCGGCAAAGGCGGCTCCAACTGGGGTTATGCGCCGATTCCGATTGTGGGCCCGCTCATCGGTGGAGTGCTCGCCGGCCTGCTGCTGCACGCAGCCAAACTCTAGTGCGGCACAGCTCTTCAAGAGCCGTTTCATAATCGTGCTGTGCTTTGCAGATTATTTCCGCGCCCCGGCGCACAATCATGGAGATGGAATTTGCGCCAGGCACGCCAGACCGCCTGCTTGCGAACAAAAAGCAAAAGTCTACCCCCCCTCCCCCCCGGGGGCAGGGGGAGAAAGAGTTCCTCAGGGAAGGAGCGCAGGATAAATTTGTCTGCGTCTTCCGATTTCAACCTTTGACTTCAACCATGATTTTGGTAAAGCGCTCGGGGTGCTCGCTCCACTCCTTCATCACCGCCGGCGCTTCGTCGATGGGCACAAT
>DASVLI010000157.1:0-3393 GCA_036384955.1 Occallatibacter sp. | reverse complement strand
CCCCTACCCCCCTCTTTTTCCACAGGCAAAAAGAGGCAAAACGGCACAATCAGCCCACGGGAGAGCACTGCCCACCAACGCGAACAAAGTAAAAAACTTACCGTCCAATTCCAATCGCCGGTCAGGTAGGTGACGCACCCTTCAGCCCGCCAAAACACTGACCTGTTCCCCAAAACCCGCGCCCTCGCCCCCACGGCGTATAACCTCAAAGCATGAAGAAGACTTTCCTTTCCGCGGGCGCAAAGCAGACCTACATCGACATTGGCGAAGGCCGGCCCATCGTTTTTCTGCACCCCACGCCGCTCGACCACTCCTACTGGCGTCCGCTGGTCAAGGAGCTGAAGGGCATTCGCGCCATCGTGCCCGACCTGCGCGGCCACGGCGAAAGCGAGATGGGCTCGGACCTGCCCGTGGGCCTCTTTGCCCGCGTCCCCGATGCACCGGTGCTCACCATGGAACGCCTCGCGGCCGACGTGCTCACGCTGCTCGACGCGCTCAGCATCCAAAAAGCCGTCTTCGTCGGCTGCTCCATTGGCGGCTACGTGCTGCCGGAGCTGTGGCGGCAAGCGCCTGCGCGCATCGAAGGTCTGGCCTTCGTGTGCAGCAAAGCGCAGCCCGATGCGGAAGCCAATCGCGAACGCCGCGCCGTCACTATCGCCCAGGCCCGCGCCGGCGGCCACCAGGCCATCTACGACGCCATGACGCAAACCCTGATCGGCGCAACCGCCCGCGCCAAACGCCCGGAAATCGTCGCCGAGATGCGCGCGCACATGACGCTCAGCGCCGAAGAGCTGGTCGCGGTGCAGGCCGGCCTGGCCACGCGCCCCGACTCCCTGCCCACCATCTCCACCATCACCGTGCCGGTGCTGGCCATCTGCGGCGGAGAAGACGGCGGCGTGACTGCCCCCGAGATGCGCGCCTTCGAGGCCGCGCCCGGTGGATGCGCCTTCCACCTCATCGAAGACGCCGGCCACTTTGCAGCCTATGAACAGCCGCAGACCGTGGTGCGCCATTTGGCAGAGTGGCTCCTCACCGAAGTCCGGTAGGATGGGCGTAGCAAGGAGCCCATTCTGCAGGATTCTGCCCACAATCTGACCCAGATATTCCTCGAGCTCGGCGCGGCCACGCTGGTTCTGGCAGTGCTTGCGCGCCTCTCCAACCGCTGGAGCCTCTCAGCCATTCCGCTCTATCTCGTCGCGGGCCTGGCCTTTGGCAACGGCGGCTTTCTGCCGCTCAATCTCTCTCGTGACTTCATCCATATCGGCGCCGAAATCGGCGTCTTGTTGCTGCTCTTCATGCTCGGCCTCGAGTACTCCGGCGAGCAGTTGAAGCAGAATCTGCGCTCTGGCACGCCGGCCGGCCTGCTCGATCTGGTGCTCAACTTTCCTCCCGGCTTCATCACCGGTTGGCTACTTGGCTGGAGCACGCTTGCCTCGGTGCTGCTCGGCGGCGTCACCTTTATCTCCTCGTCGGGCATTGTGGCCCGCGTCCTCTCGGAGCTGCGCCGCACCAATTGCCCGGAGACGCCGACCGTGCTCTCCATCCTGGTTATCGAAGACCTCATCATGGCGGTCTATCTGCCGCTGGTTGCCGTGCTCATCGCCGGCGGAGACACCAAGCGCATTGTCATTGCGGTGTCCATCGCAGTGGTTGCGGTGCTGGTGGCGCTCTTCCTTGCAGTCAATTACGGACCCTTCTTTAGCCGCATGTTGTCCAGCCAGTCCGATGAAGTCATTCTGCTCACCGCCTTCGGTTCCGTGCTGTTGGTGGGCGGCATTGCCGAGCGGTTGCAGGTCTCGGCAGCCATCGGCGCATTCCTTGTCGGCATCTCTTTTTCCGGCCCCATGGCCGAGCAGTCGCACCGCCTGCTGTCTCCGGTGCGCGACCTCTTCGCCGCCACGTTCTTCTTCTTTTTCGGCCTTGAAGTCGATCCGCGCACACTTTGGCCGGTCATCGGCGTGGCCGCGGCGCTGGCCGTGGTGACGACCGCAACCAAGCTCGCCACCGGCTATTGGGCCACGCGGCTGGAAGGCCTGTCGCGTGCGCCGCGCATGCGTGCCGGCCTCACCCTGGTTGCGCATGGAGAGTTCTCCATCGTCATCGCCGGCCTCGGCGTCAGCCTGGAGCCGCAACTCGGCGCACTCGCCGCCGCCTACGTGCTGCTCATGGCAATCCTCGGCCCGGTAACCGCCCGCCTGGTGCGCTAGAAACAGAGAATAGGGAGTAGGGAACAGGGAATAGAACGTAGCTTTTTGCCAACCACTCTTCTTGATCACTGTCCACTGTCCCAGTGATTTACCCTCAAGGGAGCCCATGCAATCCGCGCGCCCCTTCTCCTATTCCGCTGCTGGTCCGCTTTCGTGCGGCACTGTCTCGCTTGAAACTCTCGCACATCGCTTTGGCACGCCACTTTACGTCTACTCGGCCGATCAGATTGCCGAGCGCCTCGCGCTCTTTCAGCAGGCCTTCGCCAATCGCTCGCACCTGGTTTGCTATGCGGTCAAGGCCAACTCCTCACTGGCCATTCTCAAGCTGCTCGCCGCGCACGGCGCGGGCTTCGACATCGTTTCCGCCGGCGAGCTGGAGCGCGTGCGTGCCGCTGCCCCCGAGGCGCTGGGCCGAGTGGTCTTCTCCGGCGTGGGCAAGACAGACGCCGAGATCGACACCGCACTGCGCGCCGGCATCCTCGAGTTCAACGTCGAGAGCGAGGCGGAGATTGAGCTGCTGGCAGCGCGCGCGGCCAAACTCAAACGCAAGGCCCGCTTCGCGCTGCGCGTCAATCCCGATGTCTTTGCCGAGACGCATCCCTACATCTCCACTGGTCTGCGCGAGCACAAATTCGGTGTCGACATCCGCCGCGCCCGCGCCCTCTACAAACGCGCCGCGCGCGAGCCGTGGCTGGAAGCGCACTCGGTCAGCGTGCACATAGGTTCGCAAATTCGCTCGGCAACGCCATTCGGCGCGGCATTGGAGCGCGTCATGAAGCTGGTGCGCCAGCTCAGCCGCGACGGCCTCGTGCTGCACGCCGTCGATGCCGGCGGCGGCCTCGGCATCGATTATCACAGCGGCGCATTTGACGCGGCCGCCAAAGTGCGCGAGTACGCAGCGGCAGTCGAGCAGGCAATCGCCGGCTTCGACGGCACGCTGATGCTGGAGCCGGGCCGTTTCCTCGTGGCCCAGGCCGGCGCGTTGCTCACGCGCGTGGTGCAGGTTAAGCGCAACGGCAGCAAAACATTCGTCATCACCGACGCAGCGATGAACGATCTCATCCGCCCCGCGCTCTACCAGGCCCATCATGAGATCGTGCCCGTCGCGCTGCGCCGCGGCAAACTCCGCACTGTGGATGTCGTGGGTCCAGTTTGTGAGTCCGGCGACTTCTTCGCACGCGACCGC
>DASVLI010000156.1:0-15600 GCA_036384955.1 Occallatibacter sp. | reverse complement strand
GAGGAGAGCAATCGGCGCCTGACCCGAAAGGGTTGGGCGCCTTTTTTTGTGCGGGAATCAGGCTGCGGCTTCGGGCTTCCAGAAGGAGACGCAGAACCACTGGCCGTCGCCGATGACGGAGGTGCGCACGTCGATGACGTCAGCGGGCAGGTGCTTGAGCAGATGCTCCACGGGGGCTTCCGCATGAGCGGCTGCGCCTTCTTCGGCGGGCTGGGCTTCGATGCGGTCGACGACGACGATTTTTGAGCCAGGCTTGGAGACCCAGACCATTTCCTTGAGTGCGCGCGCCGGCTCAGTGAACTTGCCGATGCCTCCGATGTGCAGGACACGGTCGAAGACCTCTTCACGGAAGGGTAGCCGGCAGGCCTCAGCGTGGAAGAGATGGGCGGCGCGGTGGTGATGTTCAAGGTTCTTGCGGCATTTGCGGAGCATGTGCAGAGAGATGTCGAGGCCGAAAAGTTCCACATTCTGAGGAAGATAAGGAAGAGTGGCTCCGGTGCCGATGGCCACCTCGAGCAGGCGCATGCCGGGCTCAAGCTCAAGTTCAGCGATGGCTGCTGGGTACAGCTTTTCACGTGCCCCACGGGTGAACAGGTCATACATGGGGGCGACGCGGTCGTAGAAGTTCATCTGCTTCAGGTTCGCGCCCGATACAGTGCTGATAAATAAGGGGATGCCGTCGCGAATGGGATAGATGCGTCCACTCACCACGTTGCGGAGGCTGTGCCCCTCGAGCTCGAATCCGTTTCGTGTGTCTGGATCGCAGAGGTGGGCCAGAATCGCTGCGTCAATGGCCTTTTGACTCATTTCACCTGCGCCAACTGAAATTTGAGCTGGCAATTGCCTCCAAATCTACCACAAAGATGACCAAAGGCAGCGAAGCATTCAGCAACTTCCGGTGGAGCGGTTACGCCACTGCTACAATCGGATACGCCAAAGCCGCACATCCGCGGTGGCCGTACGATTCATGACACTCCGCCTATACAACACACTGACTGGACAACTGGACGAAGTTGTTGCCGCCGATGGCGACGCGATCCGCATGTACGCCTGCGGCCCCACCGTCTACGACTATGGCCATATCGGCAACTTCCGGACGTTTTTGCAGGTGGACGTGCTGCGCCGGTTTCTGAAACTGACCGGGCACAAGCTGCGCCACGTGATGAACATAACGGACGTGGACGACAAGATTATCCGCAACGCGACGGCGTTGGGTATTCCGATCAGCGAGTACACGCCGAAGTTCGTGGACGCGTTTTTCGAAGATCTGGAGTCGCTGCGGGTGGAGCGGCCCGAGGTGATTGCGCGCGCCACTGAGCACATTGAGCGGATGGTGCAACTGGTGGAACAGCTGGCGGCGCAGGGCGCGGCCTACCAGGCTGAGGACGGCAGCTGGTACTTCCGTCTGGCGGCGTTTCCCGAGTACGGCAAGCTGAGCAAGAAAGACCTGAGCGGCATGGAAGACGGCGCGCGGGTGGACGTGGACGAGTACGAGAAGGACTCGGCACGAGACTTTGCGCTGTGGAAAGCGGCCAAGCCGGGCGAAACGGCGTGGGATACGCGCATTGGGCGCGGGCGGCCGGGCTGGCATATTGAGTGTTCGGCCATGGCGATGGAGTATCTGGGCGACAGCTTCGACCTGCACGCCGGCGGCGAAGACCTGATGTTTCCGCACCACGAGAATGAGATTGCGCAGAGCGAGAGCGTGACGCACAAGCCGTTCGCGCGGCACTGGATGCATGTGCGCTTCCTGCTGGTGGACGGCAAGAAGATGTCGAAGAGCGAAGGCAACTTCTACACGCTGCGCGACCTGCTGCTGAAGGGCTACAAGGCGTCGGCGATACGGATGGCGCTGATTTCGGTGCCGTACCGGCACCAGTTGAACTTTACATTTGACGGGCTGATGGAAGCGACCAACGCCATTGACCGGCTGCGGACCTTCCACACGCGCATTACGACGAGCCAGTTCCCTGCCGGCGAGAACAACGACCTGCAGGTGGCGGCGACGGCTGCACACGCGCGGTTCATGGAGTCGCTGGCCAACGACCTGAACACGGCCGAGGGTCGTGCGCCGATCTTCGACCTGATTCGCATGGCGAATACGGCCATCGACCAGGGCAAGTTTTTTGCCGGCGACCGGGACGCGATTCTGAACACGCTGGCGGCCTTCGATGCGGTTTTCGATGTGATTACCGACCATGACGCGGAGCCGACGCGCCACGCGCTGGCGTGGGCCGAGCAGGCGGGGCGCATGGCCGAGGTTGCTCCGGAGCTGATTGCGGCGCAGTCGCTGACCGACGAGGCGATTGAGGCGCTGATAGCCGAGCGGACGCTGGCCAAGAAGCAGAGGAATTTCGCGCGCGCCGATGAGATTCGCAATGAGCTGGCGGAGAAGGGCGTTCTGATCGAGGACTCGAAGGACGGCGTGCGCTGGAAGCGGAAGTAGCGCGGGCCCAAGGCCGTCGCGGAGCTTGAGTCTGATGGAAGCCAACGAAGCACAGGAACTGCACGAACACGCCGAGCACGCCGCGCACGACAACGCGCTGCGCCCGGTAGCCTTCACGATGAGCGTGCTTGCAGTGCTGGTCGCGATCACCACGGTGCTGGGGCATCGCACGCACACCCAGGCCGTGCTTTACCAGAATCAGGCCACGGACCAGTGGAACGAGTATCAGGCGAAGAAGATTCGTGCAAGCGGGACCGAGCTACAGCAGAAACTACTTGCGGTGATTGCGGTTGCCGACAAGGAGAAGGCTGCCGAGCTGGCAAAGGAAGACGCAGCGCACCAGGAGAAGTGGAAGGGCGACCTGGCTGAAGCTGAGGAGAAAGCCAAGGCTCTGCAAGAGAAGGTGGAGCTGGCAGAGAAGCGGGCCAACCGCTTTGACCTGGGCGAAGCGCTGCTGGAGATTGGACTGGTGGTTACCTCGGTGACGCTGCTAACTCGTAGCCGCCTGTACTGGTATTTCGGCCTGGCATTCGCAGCGCTGGGCATTGTTTCCGCAGCGTCGGTGTTGTTGCTACGTTAGCTGCGGCCAACGCAGCGGGTCACGGCTGCCGCAGCCGGACCGTGGTAGACTTCGCGCAATGAAAGCCAGTTTTACAATCCTGCTGCTTGCTGCTGTCAGCTGGGCGCAAACACCGGCCGTCACGCCAGTGCCGCATGCGAGTCCGTTGGGCTACTCCTACAGCCTGCCCTCCGATTGGGAAGTGGTGGATCCGCACCCGATGGAGCCGCTGATGAAGCAGGAGCAGGCGAAGACCGCCGAATCGCCGGAAGAGAAAAAGGGCATTGAGTGCGTGCAACTGACTCTGACGGCGCGCAAGGGATCGCCCGCATCCGTGATTGTGGTGGTGGAGCTGCCGTACAGCTGCTTTGGGCAGACGATGTCCGAGAAGGATTTGCCGGGCTTCGCCATGGGCGCCTCCGACGGACTGAAGAAGTCGTTCAACATCACTGACCCGCAGTATGGCGCGTATACGCTGGGCAAGCACAGCTTCTGGATTGAGCGCGTGCAGGGTGCGGTGATTGACCATCCCGAAGCGGCGTACACGGTGGAGATTGCCTGCACATTGCTGAAAGACGGTGCGGTGTGCTGGATGGCGATGGCCAAGGACACGGATGCGCTGGAAGCCTTCGAGCAGGGCGCGGTGAAGCTGGACGGTGAGGCCGAGCCGGCGTTGGTGCCGGCCCATGCGTTTGAGAAGAAGGCTACGCCGTAGAACGGCTTAGGTGATTGCGGTAATGGAGAATCCGGCGAAGATGTCCCTCAGGGCCTAAACAGGCTGCGGAAAAACTCAATTTATCTGAACGGATGAAAAATGGAACGCATCAGGATGCCACAGGAACGATCCGAGCACCTCGTCTGATGGTTTTCCATCCCCTAAATTTTGCCCTTTCGCCATGCGTTCGGACTTTTTCCGCAGCCTGTAAAGGCCGGGCGGATTCGCGGCACTTTCGGCACGGCTGAAGCCGTGCCCTTTCAAAACCGCGGTCCCCAAAGCGCATTTCCACTACCTGTGAAGCCACCCTGGTCATTTTGTGTGCCGATGTATGTACGGGCTAAAGCCCGTACCCTTCACGCTGATCTGCGGCGAACGCCAGCGAACCGCGGAGAACGCGTGCTATGCTCGTAGCCAACGGGTTCTCTCCCATGCACAAGTCAGGATGTAGCATCGCGGCGGCATTGCCGGCGTGTAAGCGCTGGTCGAGAGGCCGTGCGCGCGCGATGTGCCCACGTCGCCACCTGCGTGTGCTTCCCATCCGGACCCGACCTAGCCTCTTCGGCGGAGACTGATCCGCGCGTCCGCAGAAGAATCCTCGCCCATTTTCCAGACCCGTCCCAGGGTTCATCCAAAGGTCAGCTCCGCAGGGCGGAGCCTGCGGCGACGCTTCCCATTCAGCGGAGGCCGAACGCCGCCCAACCAGTCTGACGAGGAGAGATGACGATGACCAAGCAGGAATTGCATGCAAAGTTCGGACCCAAGCTTGTTGGCACATTGCCCGGACCGAAGGCAGTTGCCGCGGTGGAAGCAGACACGCGGCTGATTTCGCCCAGCTATACGCGCTCCTATCCGCTGGTGGCCAAGCGCGGCCGCGGCATCCGCGTGGAAGACGTGGATGGGAACGAATTTCTGGATTTTGCGGCCGGCATTGCCGTGAACTCGACCGGCCATTGCCACCCCGAGGTGGTTGCGGCCATCCAGAAGCAGGCGGCGGAACTGATTCACATTTCGGGCACGGACTTTTATGACGAGCATCTGACGGATCTGGCCGCGAAGCTGAGCTCGGTGGCGCCGATGCGCGGGCCGCACAAGATTTTCTACGGTAACTCTGGAGCCGAGGCCGTTGAGTGCGCGATGAAGCTGGCGCGTTACCACACGGGACGGCAGAACATTATCGCGTTCCTGGGCGCGTTCCACGGACGGACGATGGGCGCGCTTTCGCTGACCGCGTCGAAGCCGCAGCAGAAGCGGCGTTTTGCTCCGCTGGTGCCGGGCGTGACGCATGTGCGCTATCCGTATGCGTACCGCGGCTGCACGGGCGGTCCGCAAGAGGAAGAGGCCTACGCGCTGGGATGCGCGCGGTACATCGAAGACAAGCTGTTCAAGACGATTCTGCCGCCGGAGGAAGTGGCCGCGATTTTCGTGGAGCCGATTCAGGGCGAAGGCGGCTACGTGGTTGCGCCCACCATCTTTATGCAGGAGCTGCGCAAGATTTGCGACAAGCACGGCATTTTGCTGGTGGCCGATGAGGTGCAGAGCGGCGCGGGACGCACGGGCAAGTGGTGGGCGATTCAGCACACTGGCGTGGAGCCCGACATTGTCTGCATGGCCAAGGGCATTGCCAGTGGCATGCCGCTGGGCGTGTGCCTGAGCAAGGCGGAGATCATGGATTGGGTTCCCGGCTCGCATGCTTCGACCTTTGGCGGCAACCCGGTTTCGATTGCCTCGGCGCTGGCGACGTTTGGCGTGCTGGAGCGCGAGGGCGTTGCCAATGCGGCGCGCGTGGGCGCGCTGATCAAGGATCGGCTGGAAGGCTGGAAGAAGACGCATCCGCTGGTGGGCGACGTGCGCGGGCGCGGATTGATGCTTGGCGTGGAGCTGGTGAAGAACAAGACCACGCGCGAGCCGGCATCGGAAGTGCGCAACCGCGTGGAGTACCTGGCCTTTGAGAAGGGATTGCTGGTGCTGGGCTGCGGCGAGACCACGCTGCGGCTGTGCCCTCCGCTGATTTTGAGCGAAGAAGAGGCGACAGTGGCCATCGACATTCTGGAAGAGGCGCTGATGCAGGCGGAGGAAGAGTTTGCCGGGAAGCTGGCGACGGCTACTGCATAGCATTGATAATATTGTAGTTAAATAAGAAACCGGCTGCCCTTGGTGGGCAGCCGGACTTTTTTGCCTGGCACAAAGTCTGCTGCTCGGGCCCGCTTCCCTGCCTTGCGGGGGGGGAGGGGGGTATGTAGTATTCGCCCTTTATTCGCCTAAAAGTGCCCGCCCTTGGCTCCCCGCGCACCGTACTCCAGGCAGCATGGTTCGATTATGCGCCTGGGGATGGAAATGATCTGCAAGACGGCTGCGAGTTTTGCGGCGCCTGATAGCGGGTCAGTCTGAAATTTCTGAGAGCTAGATTGGGCCAGCGCAAGCGGAGGAATGGGCTGCCTTTGCTTGGGATATCTCTATCGGATCAGCGGATAGACACACCTCTCGGCAGCAAGTCGTGCAGTGGATTCGGAACTGACCATCCTGTTCGACAGTCTCCCTAAACAACTCTTCTTCAGTTGGAGCGACAGATTGCCGAGGCATGCCAGCAAAAAAGACTGCGTATTGCTCATCTGTGAGACCAGCATCGTGAACGATTTTCTTGAGAGTCTGGCGTTTTACTTCGCGGTGGTTAGGTATGGATAAAAATACTTGGGGGTGGTGCGGATGAGTGAGAACTATGTGATTGCCTTTAACCCTGAGGTTCCACCCAAGACTCTCGAATACCTCTTGATGTTGCTCACCGCTAGCCAGAGGTAATTGGGTGAGAGACATTCATCCGCATCCAAAGTTCAGGCGTACTGCAATTCGGTTTCGGGCCGTCCAATCATCAGGCGACGTTGCGACGAAATGCCACGCAAATCGCGCTTGATGGGACGTTCCATGAGATTTCTAAGAGCGTCCTGGTACATCACTGTCAGACACGCACAAATAGCATCCTTGATGTTGGCTTCGGCTTCTTCTTGAGTGTTTCCCTGCGAAACGCACCCTGGTATTTCGAGGCACTCGGCCACAAAATACACGTCACCGTCCTCGTCGATCTTGCGAAAAACGAGGTTTACTTCAGATTCTGGGACTGCCCCGTAGAATACTGATTTCGAAATGTCATCATGGAGCGTCATATCTCTCACCCACTTTGCCAGCGTAAGGTTTGGGGCGGCACAAACCTGCGTGTTCGTGCAACCAAAGCTGTCACTTGTCTGAAGAGAAGAAGCGGGTCGAGAGTAGGCAAGCCCTCTGCACCACGCTACTATGTCTGCTCACGACAGTACAGTCCCCAGTCTTCATGGGTACCATTCAGTGTACTAGCGTCCTCTTTCGGCAACATCACCCATTTGTATGATGCGCTGGCAGTAACTAGGTTACCAGAGCTTGCATATCGCCTTAAGAATCAACAGAAAAACCCGGCAAAACCCTACGATCTTCGGTAATATCCCAAATGAGTTTTTTGTAGGGCCGCGCTTCTTCGCTACTGGCGTCGGCATCGATAGACGTCGAAGTCCAAATATCTCCCCATCCATCCAGTTCCTGCGGGGGAGTGACATTCATTTTCTTCACGCCGACCAAGCGCCAGATATCGTCGCACTGCAAACGCTGCACCGTGAGGTTCCGAACGTTGCGGTTGTTGGTAATCGGCGCCTCACACCTGCATGACGTCGGCTTCCTTGCGGCTGCAGAGCTCTTCCATGCGGCGGATTTCCTCGTCGGTCATCTTCTGCACTTCTTCGAGCGAGCGCTTCTCCTCGTCCTCGCTAATCTTCTTATCTTTGGCGAGCTTTTTGAGGGCGTCGTTGCCGTCGCGGCGCACGTTGCGGATGGCGGTGCGCTGGTCCTCCAGCACCTTGTTGAGGTGCTTGACCACTTCGCGGCGACGCTCCTCGGTCATGGGCGGCACAGGGACGCGGATTATCTTGCCGTCAGAGATGGGATTGAAGCCGAGGCTCGAGGTCTGAATGGCCTTTTCAATCTCCTTGAGCACGGTGGGGTCGAAGGGCGAGATGACGATGAGCTGAGGCTCGGGCGCGGAGACCTGCGCCAACTGGTTGATGGGCATTTGGCTGCCGTAGTAGTCCACCTTGACCTGGTCGAGCATGTGGACGCTGGCGCGGCCGGTCCGTGTGGACGCCAGATTGCTCTGCAGTGCGGTTACCGCCTGGTCCATGCGGCGCTTCAAGTCTGCCGAGAGTTCTTTGAGTGCCGGAATTCCGGCCATAACTGAGACTGCCATGGTTCTCCTCACAACATCCAAACAAATATATTATGACGCGGCGATTCAGGTGGCAGGGGGACAAGTGGACAGGTGAACAGGTGGGCAGGTGGGCAGGTGGCTGCGCCTTGGTGGGCTAGACGTTGAACTTGAAGAAGAGAATGTCGCCGTCCTTGACGACGTATTCCTTGCCCTCGGAGCGGTAGAGGCCCTTCTCCTTGACTGCCTGTTCGCTGCCGTACTTGAAGAGGTCTTCGCAGTGGTAGGCGTCGGCCTTGATGAAGCCGCGTTCAAAGTCGGAGTGAATGACGCCTGCGGCCTGCGGGGCCTTTGCACCGTTGGGAATGGTCCAGGCGCGGACTTCCTGCACGCCGGCGGTGAAGTAGGTAATGAGGCCGAGCAGCTTGTAGGCCGAGTGGATAAGGCGGTTGAGACCGGGTTCGGTGAGGCCCATGTCGGCGAGGAACTCGGTGCGTTCGGCCGGTTCAAGGAGCGCGATTTCGGCTTCCATGGCGCCGCAGATACGCACCACCTGAGCGCCTTCCTCGGCGGCGCGCTGCTCGACGGCGGCGACCCACTGGTTGCCATTTTTAAGACCGTCCTCGTCGACGTTGGCCACGTAGAGGACAGGTTTTACCGAGATGAGATGCAGGTCGTAGGCGGCTGCTTTCTCGTCGTCGGTGAGCTCGACCGCACGGGCAGGCTTGCCGTCGCGAAGGGCGGCGAGCAGCTTGGTGAGGGCTTCGGCTTCGGCCTTGATCTTGTGGTCGGTGGTGTTTTTGACGGCCTTCTCGACCTTTGCCCAGCGCTTTTCGGCGGTTTCAAGGTCGGCCAGCAACAGCTCGGTGTTGATGATGTCCATGTCGTGCAGGGGATTGACGCCGCCGGCGACGTGGATGACATTGGCATCGTCGAAGCAGCGGACGACGTGGCAGATAGCGTCGGTGGAGCGAATGTGGCCGAGGAACTGGTTGCCCAGGCCTTCGCCCTTACTTGCGCCTTCGACCAGTCCGGCGATGTCGATGAACTCCATGGTGGTGGGCACGGTGCGGTTGGGCTTGACGAAGCCGGTGATGCGGTCGAGCCGCTCGTCGGGCACGGAGACCACGCCGACGTTGGGATCGATGGTGCAGAACGGGTAGTTGGCCGCCTGCGCTTTTGCTGCGGTGAGGGCATTGAAGATGGTGCTTTTGCCGACATTCGGCAGTCCGACGATCCCGCAATTCAAGGGCATGGAGTTTCTGGTTCCTTCAAAAATTTGATGAACGCGTCAGGCAGCGCGATTGTCCCGGCCAGTTGAGGGCCTGCTTCCAGCACCAGACGTTGGCGGAAGGCGGAGCGGGGGCTCCTGGGCGCGCGGCGAAAAACGTGCTGTCTCTATTATGTCAGCCCGGCGGTTGGAGCCAAACCAGAGCAGGCGCGCCTTGGCGGAAATAGCGCCAGGACGCCGCTCCCTGCGAGTAGCGGCAACTCTGGTTTTGCTTTAACGCTGGGCAGGCATAGGGTTGGCGACGAAGTGCGGGGTGGAGACGTCGTTGGCGAAGCGCCAGCCGGCCAGATAGGCCAAATCGAGAATGCGGGCCATTTTGGCGAAATCGATTTTCTCGACGGTGTCCGAGCTGTGGTGGTAATCGGGGTGGAAGCCGGTGAACCACCAGAAGGCCGGGATGTTGTGGAGGACGAAGGGGAACTGGTCGGAGCGGAAGAAGACATTGAGCGCGCTCTCGTGGTCGAAGCGGTCGTCGAGGGCGAGGCCGACGCGGGCATTCTCCTCTTTGACGACGCGGTCGTAGTCGGGCGAATAGAAGGCGCCAATGAGATTGAGGCGGTTGGAGGTGTCGGCGGGAATTTCGATGAGGCCGTCGGTTTGGCGGCTGGGCTTTTCGTCGCGGCCGATCATGTCGAAGTTGATTTGCGCGCGGGTGGTGGCCAGCGGACGCAGCGGATGCTGGGCCAGGTAGTAGGCGCCGAGCAGACCGCGCTCCTCCGCGGCGAAGACGGCGAAGAGGATGGAGCGCCTGGGGCGTGTGCCGTTGGCGGCGAAGGCGCGGGCCAGCTCGACTACGCCGACCGTGCCGGAGCCGTTGTCGTCCGCGCCGTGCCAGACCTGCACGCAGTTGGGGCCGAGGGTCTGCGGCTTGCCATTCTCGTCGACGCCGGCGGCAGCGGGATTGTGCTCGTCGGCGGCGATGCAGGGCGCGGTGCCGTCGTGGTCGTGATGCGCGGTGATGAGGATGGTTTCGGCGCGGAGTTTGGGGTCGGAGCCTTCGAGGAGGCCGACGACATTCCATGACGTGCCGGGGTGCTCCCCGGCATTGCGCAGGCGGATGGTGAGCGAGGTATCGGGCAGCGCGCGGCTTTGCGATTTGAGGGTTGCGTCGAGGCGGGTCTGGAGGGCCTGGGCTTCCTGCTGGCCGGTGCGACCTTCGGCGGCGACAGCGGAGAGCAACTCGCCGGCGACGGCATCGAGAACGAGGACTGAGGGAATGGTGACCTCGTCGTCGGCGATGGCTTGAAGAGGTAGAGGCGTGATGCGGGTGCGCTCTGTGCTGATGCGGGCGTAGCGCTCGGCGTTGGTGAGGTGCTTGCGGTTGGGTTCGGCGACGACGAGCAGCGCGACCGCGCCGTGCTTTTGCGCGTTGAGCAGCTTGACGCGGGTGGTGGCGTAGCGGGTGTTGCCGGTGCCGTTGAAGACCGAATGCGGGTCGTCCTCCTGCGGCTCGTGGTCGAAGACGAGGACGATTTTGCCGCGCGCGTCGATGCCGTTGTAGTCGTCGTAGCCGAGCTCGGGCGCGGTGATGCCGTAGCCGGCAAAGACAACGGGAGCAGTTAGGTCAACGGCATGACGGAAGGCGCCGAAAGCGTCTGGAGAGGACCATGTTGTGGCTTTGCCGGCGCGCGTAAGCGTGATGGACGAAGCGGCGCGGTCAGGGCGGTACTCGACCAGCGGGACAGCCTGAAGGAAGCTCGGCTTGCCGGCGGCGTCGCGGGCGATGGGCTTGAGGCCGGCCAGGCGGAACTGGTCGGCGACCCAGTGGACGGCGGTTTCGTCACCGGGCTGAAGGCTCATGCGGCCTTCGAGCTTGTCACTGGCAATGTAGGTGAGGTCGCGGCGCAGGTCGGCCTGCTGAATGCGCGCGTAGCCTTTGGCGACGTTGGCGGGCACCGGGGATTGGGCGCTGGCTGCCGCGCATACGGCGGAGAGAGACAACAGAATCCATCGCTGCATGGTGACTATCTTACGGGGTGGCGGGGAGCAGAGATCAGAGAACAGAGACAAGGGGTCGGGGAACAGGGACTAAAGTCCCGGACTCAATTGAGCTGTTGAATGGCCCGGCTGAAGCCGTGCCCTTGTTACAGAACCTTCTTCGTGTAGTTTTTCCGAAGCTTGTAAAGCCCCACGTATTTTGCGGACTTTGATGTACGGCCTAAAGGCCGCACCCTTCATACCGGCTTACAAAACTGAAACTGGCAGCTGTCCAAGCCTAGACCACGGCGACGGAGTTTGCCTGCTCGTGGGCGTGGTAGCTGGAGCGGACGAGGGGGCCGGACTCGACGTGGCGGAAGCCCATTTTAAGTGCTTCGGTTTTGAGGTCGGCGAACTCGCGCGGGGTGTAGAGGCGGGTCATGGGCAGGTGGTCGCGCGAGGGGCGCAGATACTGGCCGATGGTGAGGATGTCGCAGTGGACGCGGGCCAGGTCGCGGAAGACGTCGAGCAGTTCGTGGGTTTCCTCGCCAATGCCGACCATGACGCCGGATTTTGTGAGGCCTGAGGGGTTCAGCTCTTTGGCGTAGCGCAACAGCTCAAGAGTGCGCTCGTAGCGCGCGCCGGAGCGGACGGTGCGATAGAGGCGCGGCACAGTCTCCGTGTTGTGGTTGAGGATTTCAGGCTTGGCGTCGACCACGATTTGGATGGCTTCGCGGTCGCCCTGGAAGTCGGGGATGAGGACTTCAACGCCGCAGCCGGGGGCCTGTTTGCGAATCTCCTGAATGACCATGGCGAAGATGCGCGCGCCGCCGGTGAGATCATCATCGCGATTGACGCTGGTGATGACGGCGAACTCGAGGCCAAGTTGCGCGACGGCCTCGGCCACGCGGCGGGGCTCGTCGAAGTCGATGGGCTCGGGGCGGCCCTTGGGCACGGCGCAAAAGCCGCAGCGGCGGGTGCACAGGTTGCCGAGCAGCATGAAGGTGGCGGTTTTGTGGTGCCAGCACTCGCCGATGTTGGGGCACTGCGCGCTTTCGCAGACGGTGTGCAGGTTGAGAGAGCGGGCCAGGCGCTTGAGCGAGTGATAGTTTTCGCCCATGGGGGCGCGGGCGCGAAGCCACTCGGGTTTGGGCGCGGGCGTGCGGCGCACGGGCTCTATCTGCACAAGGTCCATCACGGATTATTGTAGTGGAGAGGTCGAAACGATGAAGCGAATGCTGGTATGGGCGGCGCCGATTTTGTTCGGGGTGGCGCGGATGTGAGGTGGTTTCCCAGGTCTCAGAATCGAGACCTGGGACACCCGGTTTTTGTGGTGAGGATGCTGTGTGAAAGACAAATGCAGGTCCCTCGGCTCCCTTCCCCGCACGCTCGCTTCGCTCGGTGCGTGTCCGGTCGCTCGGGATGACAGATCGGTGGACAGGTGAACAAGGGGACAAGTGGGCAAGCGGACAGGTGGACGTTTGTGTGGGCCGGGAGGCCCACACGACAGCCGTCCGGGAGGACGGCGCTACTCATTAGTTGCGGCGCGGATGCGGTTGTGGTTTCCCAGGTGCCCAAAAGCGAGGCACCTGGGGCAACCGGTCTGTGTCATTGCGCGGCTGGTGGAGCGGGCGTAGCAGAAGGGGCGGCGACGAGTGGCACAGCGGGCGCGGGCTTCAGGTATTTGTCCCACCAGGACAGCCAGCGCTCGTAGCGGTCTTTGATGTAGCTGGGGCGCGAGAAGCCGTGGAACTGGTCGGGGTAGACGACAAGCTCAGTGGGGCGGCCGAGCGACTTGAGGGCCTGGTACATCTGCTCGCCACCGATGAGCGGGACGTTCATGTCGGCTGTGCCGCCCATGAAGAGCATGGGCGTGTGGATGCGCTTGTCAACTTCCAAGAACGGGTAGCTCATCTTCAGGTAGGTTTGCAGATTTTTCCATGGCGGTCCGATTTCGTTGTCGTACTGCAGGATGTACTGGTCGACGCCGTAGAAGGACATGGGCGCGGCCACGCCTGCTCCGCTGATGGCGCACTTGTAGCGGTCGGAGCTGGCGACGGAGTAGTCGGTGAGAATGCCGCCGTAGCTCCAGCCGGTGACGCAGAGGCGATTGGGGTCGGCGATGCCGAGCTCGACGGCATCATCGACGCCGGCCATCAGGTCTTCGACTTCGAGGTGGCCCCAGTCGGCGGCGATGGCCTTGGCGTAGTCCTGACCACGGCCAGAGCTGCCACGGTAGTTCACATTCAGCTCAGCGTAGCCCTTGGTGGCCAGCCACTGGCGCAGGAAGTCGAAGCCATGTGCGTCCTGCGCGTTGGGGCCGCCGTGGATGAAGAGAATCATGGGCACGGGCGTGCCGACCTTGTAGGTGGCGGGCTTGGTGAGCAGGCCGTGGACTTCGGTGCCGTCCTTGCTCTTGAATTCGACACCCTCGGTGGGAACGAGATTGAGCTCGGCCACCAGGGCGTCGTTATGGCTGGTGAGCTTGCGCAGGGAGCCGGTTTCGAGCGCGTAGACTTCGGCTGGCGTGGCGTCGTTGGAGTAGAGCACGGCGGTGTGGCCAGCGGCGGTGCTCCAGGCCATGGCCACGCCCTGCTGGGGCAGCAGGCGCTTGAGAGAGTCAGAGGCAAGGGTGATTTCGACCGGATATTCGTCGCGGTCGTCGTCGACCAGATAGTTGAGCTTGCCGTCGGCGGTGTAGATGGGCGCAAAGACGGAGCGGTCGAGCGTGGGAACGGGATAGGAGACGGCGCCATCGAGGGTGACGACCGCGGGCTTGGCCTGCGAGTACTCGAAGTACTTGAGCTGCGCGCCCTGACGGTAAGCGATGGACTTCGAGTCGGGCGACCAGGCCAGCGGTCCCTGATCTTCGCCGGACCAGGTGGTGAGCTTGCGCGGCGCAGAGCCGGACTTGGGATCGACGACGAAGACGTCGGTGTTGTTGCTGCGGTCGGGGTCAGCCTCCTGATTACAGACGAAGGCGATGTGCGCTCCATCGGGCGACCAGGCGGCGTCTTCCTCTTCGACATTCTTGAAGGTGGTCAGCTTGTCGAGCTTTTTGGCGGCAATGTCGTAGAGGTAGAGCGTGCTGAATTCGTCATCGCGCAGGTAGCCTTCGCGGTCCTGCTTGAAGTGGTAGCGGTCAACCACGATGGGCTTGGGCGGCGCGGGCGGCTTGCCTTCCTCGGCTTCGGGCTCATTTTTGGGCTTGAGCGAGAGCAGGAGGGTTTTGGAGTCGGGCGACCAGAGATAGCCGCCGATTTCCTGCTTGGTGATGGCCGTCAACTGCTGAGCCTCGCCGCCGCGTCGGTCCATAAGCCAGAGCTGGTTGCCCTTGGCCGGGCCGGGACGCGAGGAGAGGAAGCTGATGAACTTGCCGTCGGGGCTGAATTTGGGTGCCGAAGCGCCGTCTTTGCCGAAGGTGAGCTGAATGTCGGCAGAGCCGTCGAACTTCACCATCCATAGATGGGTGTGGGACTTGTCTTCCTTGGCGTCGATCTGGCTGACGGTGTAAAGGATCCATGCGCCATCTGGGGAGATAACCGGAGCGCTGACGCGCTGGAGTTTGGCGAGGTCGTCGAGTGTGATGTCGCGCTTGGTCTGTGCCGGGGCGAGCGGGGCAACAAGAGTGGCCAAAGCAATGCAAAGGAGAGAAAGGGAAAGTGAGCGCCGCATGGGGTGAGGGTATCACTGGTTGCGGCGAAGGCAAGTGGACTGTTTGGGTTGCAATTAATGACCATGGTCAAATGACTATGGTCATGATAGAATGAGGAGCGAATAGGAGTAGCTGAATGCGCACGATTCCGGCCGGGGAATTCAAGGCCAAGTGCCTGAAAATCATGGACGAAGTAGCCGCGACGGGTGTGCCGGTGGTGGTGACCAAGCGCGGCAAGCCGGTGGTGCGGCTGGAGCCGTCGGGGCAGGCCGCTCCGGCGGGGTCGATTTTTGGCGCGGCGCGGGGGATGGCGGAGATTGTGGAGGGTGCGGACCTGGTTTCGTCGGAGTTTAGCGATGAAGAGTGGGACCGGATGCTGGATGAAAGCCTGAATCCGGCCACGAGCGAAGGCGGACGATGATTCTGCTCGACACGCACGTGGTGATCTGGCTGCTGCTTGATCCGGACAAGCTTTCGGAGGCAGCTCGGCAGAAGATAGACGAGGCAGTTGCGCAAGGCGACGTGCTGGGCTGCTCCGTGCTTTCGCTGTACGAGATTGTGTATGCCATGCGGCGCGGACGACTACGGCTTTTGACTTCGCTGGACGAATTTCTCCGCGTGGTTCAGCAGCGATTGAGTGTGCTTCCGGTTTCCGCATCGACGGCAATGATTGGCGGCCAGCTGCGCGATGCAATGCATGGCGACGCGATGGACAGGATGATTGCGGCCACAGCGATTGAGCGGAAGTGTGCGCTGCTTACGGCGGACGAACATATCCGCCAGGCACAGGTG
>DASVLI010000155.1:0-4373 GCA_036384955.1 Occallatibacter sp. | reverse complement strand
ATCAAAACCGCCCACGTCTTCCGTGGGATCGGCCTCTGCATAGCCCTTGGCCTGCGCCTCGGCCAGCACCGTGGCATATTCGGCGCCCTCATCCATGCGGCTCAGGATGAAGTTGCACGTTCCGTTCAAAATGCCTTCCATCCGCGTGATGCGGTCGCCCGCCAGCCCCTGCTCCAGGCCCGGAATCACGGGAATGCCGCCGGCCACGGCCGCGCCGTACTTCAAATGCCCGCCGTGCGCCGCCGCCAGCCGCTCCAGCTCCACGCCGCGAAACGCAATGAGTTTTTTGTTGGCGGTCACCACGCTCTTGCCGCTCTTCAGCGCGCGCTCCACCCACCCGCCCGCCGGATCAAGCCCGCCGGCCAGCTCCACAATCACGTCCACATCCGAAGCAAGCAAAGAGTCCGCATCGCTGGTCCACGTCACGCTCTCCGGAACCCAGCCCACGCGCTTGCGCTCCACATTGCGATTGAAGATGTGCGTCAGCTCCAGCCCCTCGGGTTTGGACTCCACAAGAATCCGCGCAGCCGAGCTGCCCACGGTGCCAAAGCCGAAGATGGCGACGCGCAGCGGTTTGTGCGCGGCGGCCGCGCCGGATTTGCTCTCACCCGCGGCTGCAACAACTCCCGCGTGCGCTTCTCCCGAAACTTTCTCCAACGGCACTTTGTTTTCCTCTTTGCGTAAGGCGAAATGCGGCGCAGCGGGAGACAAACTCCGACCGTGCGCGCGCATGCTTGGTGCTTACTTGAAGATGATACCTGACCCCTTGCTCCAAATTAACCTGTTGCCGCATCGCCGCGTCTCTGGGGTACCATTAGAGCCAGATGCGGCGCGGCTTCTCCATCCTGCTGCTTGCGCTCTTCGCTCTTGCCCCGGTTCTGCCGGCGCTGCAAGGCGGAGAGGAATCTCGGCTGCCCGCTTGCTGCCGGCGTCACGGCGCGCACCACTGCGCCATGAGCATGCAGCTTGCCGGCCAAGCCAACCAGCCCGGCTTCAACGCGCCCGCGCACTGCCCCTGCTGGCCTGAACACGCAGCCGCCTCCTTCGCCGTGAGCGCCGCACTTGCCGTGCCCGGCCTCTCTCCCCTCCCCCAGCGTCAGCAGGCACTCCTCGCGCTTGCGCCCACCGGAGAAACGCTTCCCGGCCGGCGCATTCTGCTCTCCACACGCGGCCCACCCGCATCGCCTCTCAGCTAACTCTGCAAGCTCCTCAAGCCTGATCGCCGCGCCGCCACTCGTGCCGCAGCCATCCCTCGCGCCAGGGCTTGCTCTCGTTGCCGCGTGCAGATTCCCCCTCCACGCCACAACCTGTTGAAAGGCGGCTTCCCCTCGTGTTACGCAAGACATCTTCATTCGCTCTGTTTCTACTCATCTCTTCCCTGCCCGCGCTGGCCACGGTCTTCGCAACGGTGCGCGGAGTCGTCCATGACCCGCAGCATCGCCCCATTGCCGGCGCGCACGTCACCCTGCATGCAATCGGCTCCGCCTTCGTCGTGCAGGCCACCACCAACTCCGCCGGCGAGTTCGAACTTCCCGCCGCGCCCATCGGCGTCTACCGGCTCACCGTCTCCGCCGCAAACTTTGCCGATTCCGTGCAACCCGTCACCCTTGCCTCCGGCACCAGCCCCGTGCTGCATCTGCAGCTCGGCCTGCCCACTGCCTCGCAAACCGTCTCGGTCGAATCCACCAGCTCCGGCATCGCGGCCGAATCCTCCACGCCCACCACCCTCATCACACGCCAGCTCATCGACGAAACCCCAGGCGCGGGCCGCACCCTCGGCACCCAGATGATTACCGACTACGTGCCCGGCTCCTACATGACCCACAACATGCTGCACATGCGCGGCGGACACCAGACAAGCTGGCTTATCGATGGTGTGGCCATTCCCAACACCAAAATTGCCTCCAACGTGGGCCCGCAAATCGACCCCAAAGACATCGACTCGCTGGAAGTGGAGCGCGGCAGCTACGGCGCCGATGCCGGCGACCGCACCTATGGCGTGTTCAACGTGCTGCCCCGCAATGGATTCGAGCGCGACCGACAGGCCGAGCTGCTGCTGAGCGCGGGCAATCTCTACACCGGCGAGGCGCAACTCTCCGCCGGCAACCACAGCGCGCAAACCGCCTGGTACGCCAGCATCAACGCCTCACGCTCCAACTACGGGCTTGAGACACCAGTCGCCTCCATCCACCACGACGCCACCAACTCGCAAAGCGGACTGCTCTCGCTCATCCGCAACCAGACCGCGCAGGATCAGATCCGGCTCGACGCGCAGTATCGCCAGGATTATTTCCAGGTGCCCTACGATCCCGACCCCACCGACTGGGAGCAGTCCTCCGACTACTACAACTCCTACGGCCTGCGCGACGGACAAACCGAGCGCGATGCATTCGCCATCGCCAACTGGGTCCACACTTTTTCGCCCCGCATGCTGCTTGAGGTTGCGCCCTTCTACCACTACAACCAGGCCAACTACGACTCGCCCGCCGCCGACTACCCCGTGGCCACCACCTGGCACCAGACCTCCAACTACACCGGCCTGCAGGCCGACCTGCGCGCCCAGGCCGGCCCCAACAGCTTCTCCGGCGGCCTCTACAGCTTCTACCAGGCAGAGGACGATCTCTTTGGCCTCGTCATCAACGACCAGAGCTACTCGCAGAACAGCGTGCCCAACACCTCCGCCGCCACCAGCGCCGGCCTGGTCGAGTTCCACTTCTCTGACAATCTCAAGCTCGGCCGCTACCTCACCCTCAACGGCGGCATGCGCATCTCCAACTATCACGGCGGATACACCGAGACCGCGGCATATCCGCGCATCGGCGCAACCCTCCAGATTCCCCGCCTGCATTGGGTGCTGCGCGGCTTCTATGGACACTTCTTCCAGCCCGCGCCCGTGCAAACCGTCTCCAGCGCGTTCCTCAATTACGTCACCAGCCAGCAGGGAGAAAACACCTTCGTCCCGCTGCCCTCGGAGCGCGATGAGGAGCACCAGTTCGGCATCGCCATTCCCTGGCGCGGCTGGACCCTCGACATCGACACCTTCAAAACCCGCATCAACAACTTCCTTGACCACTCCAACGTCGGCGAGTCCAACATCTACTTCCCCATCGCCGTCGATGGCGCTCTGGTCCGCGCCTGGGAGACCACCGTGCGCTCGCCGCAACTGGCGCACTTCGGCCAATTCCACCTGGCCTACTCCAACCAGATTGCCCAGCAGCGCGGCAGCGTGGTGGGCGGCTTTGCCTGCTCCGACCCCAACAGCGAAGCCTGCGCCGGAGACTTCGTCTACGAGCCGGTGGACCACGACCAGCGCCACACTCTCAACACCGGCTTCACCGCGCGCCTGCCCCGCGCCACCTGGTTCTCAACGAACGTCTACTACGGCTCAGGATTTGCCAACGGCCTGGCCGGCACTGGCTCCGGCCCCTACCAGGGCAACTACCTGCCTGTGCACACCACCTTCGACATAGCCGCCGGCCATAGCTTCGGCGAAAACTGGAACCTCACCGCAAGCATCCTCAACGTCACCAACCACCGCGTGCTCATGGATAACTCAGTAACCGTAGGCGGCTTCCACTTCAACGACCCAAGAATGTTCCTGGTCCAGGCCAAGTACCGGTTCCACTTTTAGGGAATGTGCTGTATTGCTTTTCGACGCATTGAGTATTTGAAGGGTACGGACTTTAGCCCGTACGTGAGCCTCTGCATTTTCAAAAAAAGGCTTTAGCCCCTGAGGATGGCCCCACTCCTGACTTCACCACAACGAACGCGTGCCCCATCCTTCCGCAGTTCCATCGCGGAAGGGTGGGTTGAGCACGCTTGCGTCGTCTGGCGAAAGGGCGTGGCCCGCGTGACTTCTTGAAAGGGAATAGCCTGACTGCTTTGTAAAAGGGCACGGACAATGCGGCTTTGTAAAAGGTCACGGACAGTGCGGCTTTGTAAAAGGGCACGGACAGTGCGGCTTTGTAAAAGGGCACGGCTTCAGCCGTGCCGCAAAGGCGATAAATTTTGACGGGCTTTAGCCCCTGAGGGTAAGCCCCCCTAAGTTCAGCACAAAGGAGTAGTGCAGGATGATGAAGTCCAAAGCAAGGCTGACACCAAGTGCGGTGCTTTATCGAATCACGGAGTCCAAAGTCCAGAGTAAAATAGCGCGAAATAGAGACGGAGGGAACCGCAATGAAACCAAGAACCCCCGAGAACACCAGTCCCGTAGTCCCCTCGTCCCGTAGTCCCTCAGCCTCTGAGTCCCTTTGCAGATAATTTCCCCCACCTGGCGCACAATCAGCTCAGTGGATTCCCGCGCACTCTGGGCCTGCTGCTGCAAGGGGTAAACAAAAGGCGAACACATCCCCCCCCCCCCCCCCCCCCCCCCC
>DASVLI010000154.1:0-3893 GCA_036384955.1 Occallatibacter sp. | reverse complement strand
GGAGCGCATTCACTTTCACGGCATGTTGACGGGCGATGCCAAATGGGGCGCCTTCCGCGCCTGCGAAGCGCTGATTTTGCCTTCGCACCAGGAAAACTTCGGCATCGTGGTGGCCGAGGCTATGGCTTGTGCAAGGCCCGTGCTGATCAGCAATAAGGTGAATATCTGGCGCGAAGTAGAAAAGGCCGGTGCAGGGTTGGTAGACGAGGACACGCTTGAGGGTGCGCGCAGTTTGATACAGCGCTTCTATGAATTGAGTGGCGACGGCCGGCAGGCACTAGGGGCGGCAGGACGCAGGCTGTTTCTGGAGTCGCTGGAGATTGGCGGCACAGCAAGAGATATGATGCGCCTATTCGAGGAAATACAACCGATGCCCCAGCGCGAAGCTTGAGTACATGCGGAGCTAGCCATCTTGAACCGCACCGCACCAGAAACTTGTGTGCAGGATTGAGTTTGTAGCATGAAGCCAACAGTCATCGTGCTGACCTATAACTCGGAAAAGACCATCGGGGCCACGCTGGCCCGGGCGCGGCTTGTGTCAGACGAGATATTTGTTGTCGACTCTTTCAGTACCGACCGGACACTGGAACTGGCCAAAGAACATGGCGCTGCCATTGTGCAGCATGCCTTTGAGCACTACGGCGCACAGCGGAACTGGGCCATCGCAAATCTGCCGATCGGTTCGGAGTGGCAGTTGCATCTGGATGCGGATGAATGGATGGACGATGAGCTGGTGGCCGCGATCTTGTCGTTGCCGGAAGAGCCGTCTGAAAGCGGCTTCTTTGTGCCGCGCTACGTGCGGTTCCTGGGCCGTGTGATTCGCCATGGTGGAATGAGCCCGACGTGGCATTTGCGATTGTTCCGCGGGGGTGCAGGCCGTTGCGAGGACCGCAAGTACGACCAGCATTTTCTGCTGCTCCGCGGGGCGAGCGCGAAATTGCACGGCGCGATGATCGATGACGTGCGCATGTCGCTGTCGGAGTGGACGGCACGCCACAATCGCTGGTCGGATGGGGAACTGGAGGAACTGAGGGCCGGTGAATCGACAGGCAGAATCAGGCCGGATTTGCATGGCAACCCCGTGGAGCAGAAGCGTTATCTGCGTGGGAAATACGACAGACTGCCGTTGTTTGTGCGCGCATTCGCGCTGTTCATCTATCGATATATATTTCGGCTGGGGTTCCTCGACGGCAGGGAAGGCTTCATCTTCTGGGTGCTGCAAACATTCTGGTTCCGCTTTCTTGTCGATGCGAAGATCTGGGAGTATCGACACGCGGGACAGCTTGAGAAGCCACTTAGCTAGGAGTTCCACTCCCGCATCTTTACCTTCACGGCCGGCGCACCGGCGTAGACTCCCCATGGCTCCAGGTCGCTGGTAGCCACCGAGGCGAGTCCCAGCACCGCACCTTCCCCTACATTCACTCCTGGAGCAACCACTGCGCGCGCGCAAACCCAAGCGTGGGCGCCGAAGCGTGCCTTGTAGGCCAGCAGCGGAAACGCGGGATCGTTGAAGTCATGCGTTGCGCCGCACAAGTATGCGCCCTGCGAAACGATAAAGTGCGAGCCAAGATGCATGGGCGCGGGGTTGTAGATTTCCGCACCATCGGCGGCTGTCACCTGGTCGGCGCAGTTGAGATTCCATGGCGCCCAGATTTTGGAGCCGGGATAGAAGTGGCAGTTGGGCCCCATGGTTGCGCCGAAGAGACGCAGCAGCATGGAGCGCCACGGGTGCAACGGCCGCGGCGAGATGCGGTAAAGCAGTAGCCAGCAGAGGTTCCAGCAGAGACGCGCGGCACGATTGCCCAACGAAAACGACGGGCGCAGATAAGGGTCGGCGTGAGCGGGAAGTTGCTGGTGGGCGGCGTTGTAGTGGAGGTCCTTGGCCATCGCTTATGGGCACGCAACGATGCGTACCCCAAGCATACAGTCTGCCCGAGCCGTGGATGCATTCCGATTGCGAGGGCCGTGCACGAGGCGGGAGACGGCGCAGCGAGGTTCCGCCGCGCCGCCGAGGAGGGCTTCCGACTAATCGATGACCACAGTTGCATTCACGTTTTGCGTTCCCGCACCGGGCAGGCCGATGGTAATCGGAACGGTGTAGCTTCCTGGATGGGCATTGGCGCTGGTCCCTCCGCAACTGCTCAATGCCCCTGCGCCCAGCAGGAACAAGAGAGCGACGATCCAGAGACTCATTGAGCGTCGTCCCCGTCTTCCCCGGGCCAGGGCGATGAGCGGAGTGATCAGGCCCGGCAGACCCACCAGAGCGGCCAACAGCAACCCGTTGTGTCTTCCGCTGATGGGCGGTGGCTGGAGCATTGCTGTCTTCGCTGCACCGGTGTTTACGGTGAGTGTGTCTGTGTACGGTCCCGCGCCGCTGATGGTCAGGCTCGCCGGATCGAACGAGCACGTCACGTGTGCCGGCAGGGTTCCGCAGGAAAAGGTGATGGCGCCGATATATCCGCCAATTGGGGTCACGGTGATGACCAGCTGACCGGAGCCGCCAGATTTGATGGTTAAGGTGGCTGGTGAGGTGGTTGCAGTAATGCCCGGCTTGACCACCGTTTCGGTAACAGCAGTGGATGTGCTGGCTGCGTAGGTGCCGTCTCCGCTGTACGTAGCCGTAATGCTGTAAACCCCGGCGGTTGCGAACGATGTTTGCAGTGCCGCGTTCCCGTTTGCATCCACCGGCGCGGTGCCCAGACTGGTGGCGCCGTTATAGAAAGTGACTATCCCTGTGGGAGTGACTCCGCTGGCTGGCGTAACTGTTGCGGTGAAGGTTATGTTTTCACCCGTGGCAGCGGCTGTGTTGGAGGAGGCAAGGCTTGTGGTGGTGAGCAGAAGCGCGGGCAAAAACTTGGTGATGTAGGCGGATTCCGCGGTGTCATGGATGCTCTCCGAGTCCTGAACCTGGAGATTGATGGTGACGTCTGTTGCAAGGATCGGGTCATATTCCAGGACGGTGCCGTCGATGTAAACACCGATGGTATTCGGTAGCGGTGCTGATGAAGCGAACCAGGTGTAAGGCGGAATTCCTCCCGTCGCGGTCAGCGGCGTATTGGTCACAACGCCAACTCTGCCCATGGGTAAACTGTCCACGGTAATCTTCAAGGTCTTGCCCACAGCCAGCGACATTGTGGCGGGAGCGGTCATCCGCGGATTAGAGGAGTCGGTCACGGTTACAGAGAAGACGTTGGATGTTCCGGCGGGAACGGAGTACTGCGTCGGAGTTCCGGAAATTGTGCCGCTTGTGGAAAGGGTCAATCCGGCCGGCACAGCGCCGCTTGCCGTCCAGGTATAGGGCGGAGTTCCGCCGGTTGCGGAAAGCGACATCGTGTAGGGGTTTCCCACTGCGGCAGCGGGCAGAACGCCGGGAGTTGTGACACTGAGCCCTGGCGCGGCGGTGGAAAGGGTAAAGGTAGCGGGCGCGGTGGCCTTAGGGTTTTCCGCATCGGCCACGGTGATAGTGAAGGTAAAGGCGCCGACGGTAGTAGGCGTGCCGCTGATGACGCCAGCGGTGGCATTGAACTGTAGACCATCGGGAAGCGTCCCAGAGGTTAACTGCCATGTATAGGGCTTGAGCCCGCCGGTGGCATTTAGTGCCTGTGAATATGCCTTGCCCACCTGGGGGTTGGGCAGAATGGGAGACAGTTGCAATCCGCTGTCGACAGTTAAGTTGAAACCAACGGCGTCCGACAGTGGCCCAGGATCCGTGGTTGAGTCCTTTACGCCGAAGGCAAGTGGATAGGTTCCGTATTGCAGCGGCGTTCCATACAGCTGACCGGAATTGGGGTCGAACGTCAGCCCTTTGGGCAGAGTGCCACTGACCGTCCATGTATACGAAGCGATGCCACCGGTGGCAATCATGTACGCGGAATACGGCTGATTGACCACAG
>DASVLI010000153.1:0-1999 GCA_036384955.1 Occallatibacter sp. | reverse complement strand
GTGCGCCGGGGCTGGGTAATTATGTGCAAAGGGTGAAGGGGGGGTGAGGTTTTGGGGTGGAAGGCGCAGGGGCTTCGGCCCTTGTTTTTTTGGGTGTGTCTCGTGCCGCCCCTCCGGGGCGGCGGGTGGTTTGGGAGATTTTTCCCCGGGCTTTCGCCCTGGGCTATTTTCAATGCAGCAGACGCTTGGCACAGCGTGCCGCGGCACGCTCGCTCTGCGCTCGCAGCTCATTGTGCTTTCCCACCCTTCGCTTGAGCGAAGGGTGGGATGGCCGAAAGATTGTGGCTGGGAAAGTGGGCTACTGAGGTTTGGGTTGGAGCTGGGCGGGCTGCTGCGCGGGGGCGTCTACGTTGATGGCGTCGCCGAGTGCGAGGGGCAGCTCCTGCTGTTGCGATTTGACCGAATCGTAGGCGCGGACGATGCGCTGTACCAGGGCGTGGCGCACCACGTCTCCATCTTCAAAGTGGCAGAAGTGGATGCCCTCAACGCCGTCGAGAACATTGATGGCGTCGACCAGACCGGATTTGCGCGGATTGGGCAGATCAATCTGGGTGATGTCGCCGGTGATGACGGCGCGGGAGTTGTTGCCGAGGCGGGTGAGGAACATCTTCATCTGCTCGACGGTGGTGTTCTGTGCCTCGTCCATGATGATGAAGGCGTCGTTGAGGGTGCGGCCGCGCATGAAGGCGAGGGGCGCAACTTCAATGACATTCTTCTCCAGCATTTTTTCCACGCGCTCGGGCTCCAGCAGGTCGTAGAGCGCGTCGTAGAGCGGGCGGAGATAGGGATCGACCTTCTCCTGCAGGCTGCCGGGGAGAAAGCCGAGCTTTTCGCCGGCCTCGACAGCGGGGCGGACAAGCACGATGCGGCTGCACTTTTTGGCGTTCATGGCGGCGACGGCCATGGCCACAGCGAGATAGGTTTTGCCGGTGCCGGCAGGGCCGACGCCGAAGACCATGTCGTGCTTCTCAATGGCCTCAACGTATTTGCGCTGGTTGACGGAGCGTGGCTGGACGGTGCGCTTGACGCCGGCCGAGCGCTGCTTTCCGGAGTCGGCCAGGGAGCGGAGAGTGGTTTCCGGATCGGCCACCACGAGCCGCAGCATGCCGTTTAATTCGCCGTTATGCGGATGGATGCCCAGGCGGCGCAGCGCCTCGAAGTCCTGAAAGATGCACTGGACGCGTGCGACCGCGTCCCTGGGGCCTTCCACATGGACGGCATCGGAGCGCAGGTCAATGCGCACACCGAGCGCGTCTTCCATGAGTCTGACGTTTTCATCGCGGGTCCCAAACAGGGGCTCAAGGTTCGGCGTAATCTCCAGAGCAGCTTTCAGAGTGCCTCCATGGCTGCCTTGCGGGCAGACGGCGAGTGAGCGTTGGCTGTTGAGTTTATTTGCTGGAGGGGGGAGCTTGATCTTGCGAGCGGCGCACAGTGGCATTTTCTGCCCTGGTGGAGATGAAGCGCCGCCGGATTGGGGACGAAGACCAAGGTTGGTATCTGGGGAGAGAGTAGCGCTGGTGGGCTATGGCGTCAATGGCACGAGGGTAAAGATTCGCGAAATTGGTGACGACGCAGATACCACCCCGCAGCGTACTTCAGTTTGCGAGAGGCGCGCCCGGGATCCTAGAATCTGGCGCAGGAACCGGCATGGCAACGAATCTTCCGCTTTTTGGCGCGGCGCACTGCGCCATTCTTGGCTCGGTGGTTGTGTGCGCGGTGGCGCTGACGGCGATTCAGCGACGTATGCGGCCGAGCGCGCGCGCGCTGCGAGTTGGCGTGGGTGCGGTACTGATTGTCGACACGCTGTTTTATTACGCGCACCTGGCGGAGCACGACTCACTCACGTTTCCGAATCAGCTGCCGCTGGAGTTGTGCGATGCGTCGCTGTTCCTGACCATCTTCGTGCTGTTCACTTTGCACCGGCTGGCGTTTGAGCTGGCCTACTACTGGGGACTGGCAGGGGCCACCATGGCACTGCTGACGCCGAACCTGCATGATC
>DASVLI010000152.1:0-12367 GCA_036384955.1 Occallatibacter sp. | reverse complement strand
CATGGTTGAGCCGTAGTCGGCGTCGCTCAAGAAGGTTGAGTCGTCGCTGCGGCTGACAAAGGCGGCGGTAAGGAAGCCGGTAAAGCCGCTGCGCGAGTAGCTGCCGGTGAAGAAGCCCGAGTGCGGCGGGCGGCGGAAGGGACGCGCGCCTTTGAGCGGCGAGTAGGCTCCGATGGGAATGCCGTTGTAGGTGGGCGCGTAGCCGCCGGTAAGCGCCTCGTTGGCGCTGGAGAAGGAGCGCTGCACCACCGCGTCGAGATAGGTGTAGCCGCCGCGCAGGAAGAGATAGCTGCCGATGCCGCCTTCGACGGTGGTTTCAATGCCCTGCGCGCGGAAGGCCTGGGAGTTCATGTACACGCCGAAGTCGTAAGTGTAGTAGTAGCCCAGCGCGTCAATGAGTGCCTGTTTGTTTGTGCCGGTGAGGCCGAGGATGTCAGGAACGAGCTTCGCGCCGACGGACTCAATCTCTTTGCCGAATTGATTGTGGAAGTAAGTTGTGCGGAAGAGGATGTGGTCGCTGAGGAACGATTGCGCGATGCCGCCCTCGTAGGTGCGCGTGGTGGGCGCGTCAATGCGCCCGATGCCGAGCTGCTGCGCGGTGGCTTGATTCTGGCTGTCGGCGAGAAATGTGTAGAGCGAGCCGAACTCGTCGGTGAGTTTGGGCTCGCGAACCGCGTCGCCGAAGTTGAACAGGATGCGCGTGCCGCTGAAGATGCCGCTGCGGGGTTTGAGCGCGTAATACGTGACGCCGGCGCGCGGCGAGGTGACAGTGCCGAAGAGCGTGTTGTGCTCCAGGCTGCCGCCCAGGTTATAGAAGAAGCGGCCGCGGAAGTCTCCATGGACGGCGGCGATGTAATTTTCAGCCGTGCGGCTGGCCGTCTCGTCCGTGGCATAGGCCGGGATGAGTTGGCGGCCGCGCTCGTCCTGATACTGGAATCCGGCGAGTGCCACAAGGTGCTGCGTGATGCGGTAGTCGCCCTGGTATACGAACTGATCGCGGTTGCTGACGAACTGCTCGTGGAAGGGATAGGTTCCGGCGTAATCCATGATGGCCTGGCCGGTGACCGAGTAGCCGTTGGCTCCGGTGATGGTGACGACCTGGCCGAGGCTGTCGCCGAAATCGTTGAAGTCTCCACTGCCCTGCTGCGACCACTGGTGGTACTGCTCGCGCTTGCGCGATGCGCCGTAGCGGAAGACGTTGTGGAGGCTGTCGGTGGTCTGGTGATCGACGGAGCCGGCGAGGAAGAGCTGCTGATCCTTCTGCGTGATGTCGTCGGCAACGTGGAAGAAGTCCCACGCGCCGGGTACGCCGGTGGCGGAGACGCCGTAGTGGAGCGTGCCGCGCACCTGCAGGCTGGCACGCGGTTGCCAGCCAAGATTGGCCGTGGTGGTGCCGGCGTGGAACTGGTCGTTGGCGCGGGCATTCGAGGTCTGGAACCAGTTGTAGTTGGCCAGGTAGTCGAGCGTGCCGTGCGCGCCGGCAATTTCGCCCGATTCATGCGAGGTGTTGAAGCTGCCCGCATCGCCGGCGAGGAAGAATGAAGGATATTGCGACGTGCCGTGCGGGGTGGTCAGGCTGATGACGCTGCTGCCGGCATCGGCGCCGTAGAGGCTGGAGTTTGCGCCACGAAAGATTTCGACGCTTTCAACCGCATTCGTGGAGAAGGGACCGAAGTCGAACTGGCCGCCGAGATCGCCGGCATCGACGCCATCGACGAGCACCTTGTTGGCGGTGGAGTTGCCGCCGCGGACGAAGAGTGCGGTTTGCGCGCCGCGCTGGCCAAGCTGCGCGGTGAAAGCGCCAGGAGTGAGGCGAAGCAGGCTGGTGAGGTCGATGGATTGCGCCAGTTCCGTAGGGCCAAGGACGCTGGTGGACTCGCTGGTTTGCGCCTGCGGCGTGGGCGTGCCGGTGGCGGTGACGACGATGGATTGGCGCACCCATTCGGGCTCCAGAATGAGATTGCGCTCCACACTGTCAAACTTGCCGGCGTAAAAGCTGGGTGTTTGCAACTGGCGAAAGGTTTTGGCGGAGATGACGAGGTAAAAGCGGCCTTCCACGCCGGTGAGCAGCTCGAAGGAACCGTCTGCGCCGGAGGCGGTGGAGGTGACGACGGAACCGCTATGAACGAGGTTGACGACGGCGCCGGAGACTTTGGAGCCTGAGGGATCGGTGACGGTGCCGCGGATGGAGGCGGCGTGCGCGGCGATGGCGCAGGCAAAAAGAATGGCAAAAATCAGTGCGGCGCGGTGGCGCGGCGGCCGGGAAATCAGCATGCAAGCTCCTTCGTTCCCCTCGGAACGCAAGCGGGTTGAAAGCGCCAAGGACCGGTCTCCTGACTTGCGCCAGCGCCAGCCACCTTCCCGGAGAATATCTCCAGTGGTATGAGGAACGCGCTGAAGCGGCGGTTCCGGCTGGGCTCCACGCCTGCCGATGAGACGGCGGCGGGACGAAGGGCGCTCACAGTTGCGGGGCAGTGGCGGAATTTCACCGCCTTCCCGAGCATCCTGACGATTGCGATGGTGGTTGTCCGGGGCGGATAGGGCCCCGGATACGATGTCATGAAGTTGATTTCGATGACATGAACTTTTATAGCGGAGAGGCCGCCCTATGTCAAAGCGATGTGAGGGGTGTGGGAGGCGGAGAGATGGTGACCCCGGGAAGATTCGAACTTCCGACCTTCAGTTTAGGAAACTGCTGCTCTATCCACCTGAGCTACGGGGCCACGACGGGCTGTGTCGATTATCGCAGCAGTTTCAGGAAACTGCTGGGCTCTGCTCGTCTCCGCTCCTTGACGGAGCGGCGGGCCACCTGAGCTAAGGGGCCACGGGGTCGAATCAACGGCTGGTGTGAAACGATGCAATGTTCGGATTTATTTTGGTCCATGTCGCGTAATGGGATAGCGCGCACACACCGTTTGCTGGCATTGGATTTATCCTTGAGCTAGAAAAGTGCCCAGTGTTTCCGTGCTCAGGCAAACCGAGCCGTCGCGCATTGTGCGTAATATCGATGGATATCGCAGGGGTTCAGCAGCCGGTGAGTGTAGAAGAGCAGGACTTGAATGAGGTCTTCAGCCTTGTGTACGAGGAGCTGAAGCGGCTGGGTTCGTACATCCGCCGCGGTCAGCAAGGGGCTACGCTGAACACCACAGCGCTGGTGCACGAGGCCTGGATCAAACTCAAAGCATCCAAGTCGCTCGAATTCAAGTCCGAAGCACATTTCAAGCACATCGCCGCCAAGGCCATGCGCCAGATTCTGGTGGACGCCGCGCGCCGGCGCGATGCCAGAAAGCGCGGCGGCGCTGGTGAGGCAATCATGGTGCCCCTGGACTTTACCATCGGCGTGCGGCCCACCACCGGCGCCGAAATCATTGCATTGGAAACGGCCCTGCACAAACTGGAACAGATGAGCCCGCGCCAGCTCAACGTTATCGAGTGCCGTTTTTATGGGTCAATGACGGTAGAGCAGACCGCCGAAGCGCTGGAGATTTCGACCGCATCGGTGGAGCGTGACTGGCGCACGGCGCGGGCGTGGCTTGCGGCGGTGCTTGAGCCCTTGCCGATAGAGACCAGCGCAAGCTGAATATGTCGCACCTCCCTGCCACGCCGCTGACCGGACCTGAAACGCTCCGTAAGTTGGGGGAGGGCTGGTTGCGTTTCAGAGATCCGGGTCAGTCAAGCGACCTCACATCTATCAATTACGTAAACAAGCTCGAAACCCTATCACTGCTGGTCGAAACTCGACTTCGCTCCGCAGCCTCGGTTACAGTCAGATACAAATGATCGACAGCGCTCGATGGCAGAAAGTGCAGGAGCTCTTTGAGGCGGCGCTGTCCGCAGGCCCCGAGGCGCACCAGCGCATTCTGGACGCGAGCGGCGCCGACGCGGAGACGCGTGAGACTGTGGCGCGCATGCTCCGCGCAGATGCGACGCACAATTCGGTGCTTGACCGCTGTGTGCCCGAGCTTGCCTACGATCTCCTGCTCGACGCCGATGCAGACAAGTCATTGCCGCCGATGGAGGAGTTCGGGCCCTATCGGCCCATCCGCATGCTGGGCGAGGGTGGCATGGGCGTCGTCTGGCTGGCGCGGCGCACCGATACGGACGCGCTTGTCGCCGTCAAGTTTCTGCCCAATGCAGGCCTCTCCCCTGCCCGGCTCGAGCGCTTCGCGCAGGAGGTGCGCCTCCTCTCCAAGCTCAAGCATCCCTGCATCGCGCGGCTCTATGACGCAGGTACACTCTCCGACGGCACGCCATGGTTCGTGATGGAGTACGTGGAAGGAACCGCGTTCGGCGCCTATGCGAATGCGCTCAAGACCGTCGACGGAAAACTGCGCCTCTTCCGGCGCGTGTGCGAGGCGGTGCAGTACGCGCACAGTCAGGAAATCATTCACCGCGATCTGAAGCCCTCGAACATCCTTGTGGAAAGCGATGGAACGCCCAAGCTGCTGGACTTCGGCATTGCGCGTGAGCTGCAGCCGGCAGCCGATCAGCCCAGCCTGACCGTGCGCGGCCCGCGCTTCATGTCGCCGTATTATTCCGCGCCCGAATGGATCAAAGAGGCGGCGGTTGGCTTTACCACGGACGTTTACTCGCTCGGCGTCATCCTGAATGAGCTGCTCACAGGCCGCGCGCCGCTCCCCGGCCAGAACGAGCGCGCGCGACACACCACACGTCCCTCACTCAATGCGGCATCGGCAGATCTCAAGCTGGGCAAAAGTGCGTGGAAGGATCTCGACGTGCTTTGCCTGAAGGCGATGCACCCCGATCCGGCACAGCGTTACGTCTCAGTGGAAGCGCTCGTCCGCGACCTGGACCACTTTTTGCGCAATGAGCCGCTGGAGGCGCGCCCCGACACCTGGAGCTATAGCGCCTCGAAGTTCATCCGCCGCAATCGCCGTGCCGTCGCTGTCTCAGCAGCGGCCTCGGTGCTGATTGTTGCCATGGCCGTTGGCTTTACCTGGCGGCTGGCTGTGGCGCGCAACGCAGCGCTGGCCGAGGCCGCGCGATCCAACCGCGTACAGCAATTCACCCTGAGCCTTTTTGAGGGCAGCGGCAATCTTGCCGACTCGCCTGGCAACCTTACCGTGGAAATGCTCGTCGACCGCGGCGTGACCGATGCGGAGAGGCTCAGCGAGCAGCCGCGGCTGCAGGCCGATCTCTATCAGACTCTGGGCCGCATGTATCAGGACATCGGCAATCCGGTCAAGGCTGACCGCGTCTTCTCGCGGGCACTTGCGCTCGCCGATCGTCTGCCCGATTCCACGGTGGCAGCACGCGTTGTGGCGCGCATGAACCTGGCCGGGGCACGCTCCAACGAAAATGAGCTGGCGAGCGCAGAAGCGCTGATGCGGGAAGCCGTCCAGATTGCCGCTGCGGACGCGCCCGAGGACAAGCTATTGCTGTCCCGAGCCAATTTCGCGCTTGGCTCGCTGTTTACCACTGAAGGGCAATACGCCAAAAGCGCGGCGATGCTCAAGTCCGTTGCGGATGAACAGACCCAGTTGAATGCGCCGCAGGCGGATATTGCCCTCACCCTCATCGCGCTCTCCAACGCTGAGCTTGGTCTAGGCCATTACGACGAGTCTGACGCCGTGAACAAACAATTGCTCGCGCTCTACAGCGGCGGCGGCAACAATCCGCGCATGGCCGACGCGCTGCAAAACCTGGGCGACAATGCCGAGGTACGCGGCCACTATGACGACGCGGAGCGTTACGCCCGCCAGGCCGTCAGCGTGGAGCAGGCCTGGTACGGCGCGGAGCACCGAACCACCGCGAACAAGATGAGCTCACTGGGCACGGCGCTGGTGGACCAGGGTAAGCTTGTCGAAGCCGATTCCCTGTTACGTCACGCCCTCATCATCGAGCTCAAGGCGTATACGCCGACGAATATTTCTGTTGCCAAGACTCTGCGCACCCAGGGCATGCTCGAAACTGCTCAGGGAAACTACCGTGCGGCTATCGAGACCTTCGACAAGGTCATCGAGATTTATCGCGAGCACTACAAAGGCGACAGCTACCTTCTGGGGGTGGCGCTGTTGCACCAGGGCGCAGCCTATACGGGGATGAAACAATACGCGCAAGGCGAGCGCAGACTGCGCGAGTCTCTGCGCATTCTGCGCAAAATGCGTGGCGAGGACGACGTGTACACGGCGCGCGCTCAGCTGGCTTTGGGCCATGTGTTGCAGCTCGAAGGCCACAATGCGGAAGCGCAGCAACACACCCAGGCCGGCATCGACACGCTGAAGAAAGTTTCGCCTTCTTCATCGGTCTTCCTCAATGCCGCCGCGCAAGACCTTGCCGCCGAGCAGGAGCAGCCTTCAACCCGCTAGACATTGCCCCGACCGAGCTATGAGCTTTGGGCAGTGTGAATACTGCGCGTGGCGGCCAGGATTGCAGACCTTTGCAGGCCGGTTGATTGCTCAAGAGGAACGGGCAAGAGTTTTGCCGCGCGGCTATAGGCCGCAAGCCTTGAGGCGAAGAGACTGCGCACGGCTGTGGCAGTGCTATCCGTGCTGCTGGCGGGCAGCAGGCGGCGGGCCATGGCGAGATTGCGCAGCGACGCCGCTCCGAATTCATACTGAACGAGGTCGCAATTCCTGAGCGTCTTTCGCGCGATGGGATCGGACTTGGCTTCCTCGATTTCCTGCACCCACTCGTCAGCGCTGGCGACGAAGTCGCCAAGTGAGGCCGCGAGCGATTGCTCGTCGAATGTGGTGAGCCGCGTGCGCAGCGTGGGGAGCAGGCCGCGCAATAGCTTTTCGTCCTCGCGCAGCATCGCCTGCTCCTGACTGATGACATCGACGAGGGTGAGACCGCTGTCGCGCGTGTCTTCCTCGCGCGGGTCGCGCCACAAGGGCACTTCGCACGTCATGCTGAGAGTGTGGAAGCGCTTTGCGGCAAAGCCGGCGCTGGAGTCGCCCGCATTCCAGACCGAGTCCGGTGGCGTGCCGGCGGCCACGGCACGCGCAATTTTGTCTTCGAGCTTTGGGAACGAGAAGGCGCCGGGGCGGAACTCGTGGAGGTCGGCAAAGGTTTCGCCAAGGCGGTTGAGGGTGATACGATGCGCCGCGGGCAGGGTGACAAGCTCAGCCGCGAGCGCGGGCCGGTCTTCGCTCAGAATGAAGAACGAGCCGCCGGTGTCGGCACCGTGGAGCGAGCATTGGAGCTGAGGGCGCACGTGCTCGAGTGCCTGCCGCCAGCAGGTGCTCTCCGGCGTCTCCGCGGTGAAGCGGTAGCCGGGCACTTCGAGCGGGAAAGAGTACTCCGGCTGCAGGCGAAAAGGCGGGCGGTAGAAGTTGTCGAGATAGTGATGAAGCGTGCGCGGGCCGCGAAACCAGCCCTGGTTGAGAGTGATGCCGTCCATGTCAATTGCGGGGATGAAATGCCACTGCCAGCCGGAGTCGTGGAGCGTTCGGTCGAAGGCGAAGCGCTCCAACATGCGCACGATGGTGAGACAGCCGATGGGCTCGTTGGCGTGCGGCGCGCCGACGATCAGCGCATTGCGGTCTCCGCTGCCGATGGAGATGAGATCGATGGGACGGCCGCCGCGACTTGCGCCGAGCCTTTCTACGCGGGCTGTACCAGCGAGGCCGGCGCGGCGAACGATGGATGCGCCGTCGAGCTGATTGGGCAAGGGCAGTTCGAGCTGTGGATGGGCGGCGCCGAGGAGAGGCCAACCGACGCTGGCGGCAAGGCTTGCCTGAAGGAAAGTGCGGCGCGAGTGAACGGGAAAGTTCGGCATGCGGTTGCAATCAGCGTACATGGAGGCAGTGGAGGAACGGATTTGGGTGGGAAAAAGCCGTGGATTTGGCGGATTTCCAATTTGATTAAAAGTATGCTTGACGATGGTGATTTGGGAGTGGTATCACTTGTGTGCGCAATCGATTGTGCATTGGAATTCCCTGAAATCCAGCGGCCGAGCTTTTCGGGCTTCCGAGGCTGGCCGGGCACGCCTCTGGCAGGGGTTCCATCCATTTTGCCGTACTTGCCGTTTTTGCCGCTATTCCGCATGGCTGAAGAACGTTTCGGCCGCTCTCCCTCGACCCACGAACCGTACCGCCGAGGAGCCGCAATCATGTACCGCTCGCTGTATCGCTGGATTTTCTGTTCTCTTGTTGCCGCAGTCCCAGTGTGCGCGCTGGCGCAAAGCGCGCCTGCCACCATCACCATTGACGCCGCCGCGCCCGCGCATCCTTTTCCCCACTTCTGGGAGGAGACCTTCGGCTCCGGCCGCGCCGTGCTGGCCCTGCGCGACAACTACCGCCAGGACATGGCCCAGGTACACGACCACATCGGAATGAAGTATGTGCGCTTCCACGGAATCTTTCTGGATGACGTGGGCGTGTACAACGAAGACCAACACGGCAACCCTGAATACAACTTTACCTACGTGGACGAGATTTACGACGGGCTGCTGGCACGCGGCGTGCGGCCTTTTGTCGAAATCAGCTTTATGCCGTATGCGCTGGCCTCCAACCCCAAAGCTATTCACCCCTTCTGGTACAAGCAGAATGTCTCGCCGCCAAAAGATTACGCCAAGTGGGATGCGCTGGTGAAGGCCTTTGCGCAGCATCTGGTGGACCGCTACGGCCTGGACGAGGTAGCGCAGTGGTACTTCGAAGTGTGGAACGAGCCGAACATCGACTTCTGGGCCGGTGAGCCAAAGCTGGAGACGTATCTTGAGCTGTACGACCACACGGCGCACGCGGTGAAGGCGGTGAGCCCGCGACTGCGCGTGGGCGGGCCGTCATCCTCCTCGGCGCACTGGGTGCCGGAATTTCTGGCCTACGCCAATGAGCATCATGTGCCGGTGGACTTTGTTTCGTCGCACGGCTATGCCGACGATACGGTGGAAGATCTGTTCGGCACACATGAGGATATCCCGATGCGCGACCGCATTTGCCGCGCCATTGGCAAGGTACATGGACAGATCAAACAGAGCGCGCTGCCGAATGTACCGCTGATGTGGACCGAGTGGAATGCACCCTCGTATGGCGATGAGGTGCGTGCGCGCGACAACTGGTATGTGGGTCCGGCACTGGCGCACGACATTAACCAGTGCGATGGCCTGGTGGACATGATGTCGTGGTGGACGTTCGACGACGTGTTTGAAGAGGGCGGGCCAAAGCGTGAACCTTTCGATGGAGGCTTTGGACTGATTGCTCCAGGCATGATCAAGAAGCCGAGCTTTTACGACTTCAGCCTGCTGCACAAGCTGGGCGAGACGCGCCTGGCCAACGATGCGGACAACGTTTTGGCGACGCGCCGCGCCGACGGCACGCTGGTGGTGGCCGCGTGGAATCTTGTGGACATGGACAAGCTGGCCGATGGCAAGCCGGTGACGCTGAAGCTGGCATTCAAGGGCGTGGCGCGCGGAGCGAAGGCGACGATTGAGCGCGTGGACGAGACGCATGGCAATCCGCTGACGGCGTACAAGGTGATGGGCAGCCCGCGTTATCCCACCGTGAAGCAGGTGGACGAGATGAACCGGGCCAGCGCGCTGCCTGCGCCGGAAAAGACAAAGCTGAGCGACGGCGTGCTGACCGTGACGCTGCCCGTGAATGGGTTGGCGGTGATTGAGATTGGCGGCAAGTAAGCGTGTTAACCGGCCATGGGCCACGAACGTTTTGAATGAGGAGAAGGCCAAGATGCCTGCCAAGCAATTAGACATGATGAACCGGCGCGAGGTGCTGCGTGCGATGAGCCTTGCGGCCGGCTGCGCGCTGCTGCCGCAGGTGTCGCTCGCGGAAAAGAGTTACGCGCTGACAAAGGAAGACGAGGAGTTTCTCGACGACCTGGAGCGGCAAGCTTGCCTGTTCTTCTGGGAGCAGGCGGGCGAGAAGAGCGGCCAGGTGCTGGACCGCGCGCGCAACGATCTGAAAGGCGCACGCGATCCGCGGCGCATGGCGAGCATTGCCGGGACGGGGTTCGGATTGAGCGCGCTGTGCATTGCGGACAAGCGCGGCTACCTGCCGCACGAGCAGATTGTGGAGCGAGTGAAGTCCACTCTGGACTGGCACCTGAATACGCTGCCGGAAGTGCATGGCTTCTACTACCACTTCACCGACATCGACACGGGTGAGCGGGTAAAGGGTGTGGAGTTGTCGTCGATTGATACAGCGCTGCTGCTATGCGGCGTGCGCACGGCGCAGGCCTACTTCAGCGACGTGAAGATCAAGCAGATGGCGCAGCAAATTTACGAGCGTGTGGATTGGCCGTGGATGCTGAACGGCGGCTCAACATTCTCGATGGGCTGGCATCCGGAGACGGGCTTTATTGACGGGCGCTGGGAGCACTACTGCGAGCTGATGATGATTTATCTGCTGGCCATCGGCTCGCCCACGCACTCGGTGGATGGCACGTACTGGAACAACTTTACGCGGCCGGTGGTGCACTACAAGCAGTACAGCTTTATCAGCGGCAACGATCCGATCTTCACTCACCAGTATTCGCAGGCGTGGTACGACTTCCGCGGCAAGCGCGACAAGTTCACCGACTACTTTGAGAACTCGGTGACTGCGACCAAGGCGCACCGCGCGTTCTGCCTCTCGTATCCGAAGTGGTTCAACCAGGACTACTGGGGCGTTTCCGCATCGGACTACGAGGGCGGCTACACCGCGTGGGGCGGGCCTCCGCTGCAAGGACCGGTGGATGGAACCGTGGTGCCGTGCGCGGCGGCGGGATCGCTTCCCTTTTTGCCGAAGGAGTGCCTGCACGTGCTGCGAGCCATGCGCGCCAGGCATGGCAAGCGGGCATGGGGACGGTATGGGTTTGTCGATGCGTTTCATCCCACGGCGAACTGGTACGACGGCGATGTACTGGGCATTGACCAGGGCATCAGTGTGGTGATGGCCGAGAACCTGCGCAGCGGGCTGGTGTGGAACGCATTCATGCAGAATCCGGAGGCGCCGCTGGCGATGAAGAAGGCGGGTTTTACGGGCAAAGGACTGTAGCGATTGAAGACGGTGGTTCGCTGGACTAGATTGCGAACTGAAATCAAAAACCACAACCTGCTAGTAACGAAAGAGCGCCTTGTCGAAGACACGCAGCAAACCGATCACGTTGAAAGAACTGGCGGCGCATCTTGGGCTGTCGCAGTCTACTGTGTCGCGGATTATGAATGGCGAAGGCGCGGCGCACCGCATTGCCGAGGAGACGCAGCAGCGCGTGCTGCACGCCGCGGCCGTGTTTGGCTATACGGCCAACGCAGTGGCGCGCAGTCTGCGGCAAAAGCGGACCTACACCATCGGCGTGATTGTTCCGGAGATCAGCGAAGGTTATTCGACTGCGGTGCTGAGTGGCATTGAGGACGAGCTGTTGAAGGATGGCTTCTTCTATTTCGTGGTGAGCCACCGGCACAAGCCGGACCTTCTGGAAGGCTATCCGCGCATGATGCTGACGCGGTCGGTGGAAGGCATCATCGCGGTGGATACGCCGATTGACAATGAGCTACCGGTGCCGCTGGTTTCGGTCTCAGGGCACAGGCATCGCGATGGAGTGATCAACATCGAGTTGAATCATCATCAGGCGGCCAAGCTGGCGCTGGAACATTTGAAATCGCTGGGCCACAAGCGGCTGGCGGTCATCAAGGGACAGGAGTTCAGCTCGGATACCAAGCTGCGCTGGGAGGCAATTGTGGAGGCAGCGCGGGTATTGGAAATGCCGCTCGATCCGAATCTGGTGGTGCAGTTGGAAAGCCCCGAGCCGGGCCCAGGGCCAGGCATGGAAGTAATGCGGCAGCTGCTGGAACGGAAGCATGCTTTCACTGCTGTCTTTGCCTTCAATGACATCACTGCTATCGGCGCCATTCAGGCCATGCGTGAAGCGGGTTTGCGCGTGCCAAAAGATATTTCGGTGATGGGCTTCGACGATATTTTTGCCGCGTCGACCAACAATCCGCCGCTAACCACCATTCATCAGCCTCTGCGCAGTATGGGTCAGGCGGCAGCTACAACGCTGCTGGGCCTTATCCGCGAAGATCTTCCCAAGCCGCATCCCACGGCCATCACGGTATTTCCACGGTTGGTGGTGCGCAAGTCCACAGGACATGCGCCGCCGGCAAACTGAAGCCGCGCGTGCGGCTAATTGTATTTCGAGGTGAATCCATGCAGTCCCTTGCAGTTCTCTTTCGCCGTGGAGGACACACGGCTTTTGCTCTTGCCGCAGTCGCAGTTTTTGCACTGACGCCGATCGCGCTCCTGGCGCAGAACGACGCCACTTACTCCGCGTATGCCGTACCGGCCAAACCAGCGCCAGCCAACAAGCAGCTTGCGTCGCCCGAAATCGAGAAGCGCGTGAATGCGCTGCTGAAGCAGATGACGCTGGAAGAGAAGCTGGGCCAGCTGGTGCAGTATGGCGATGTGACGGA
>DASVLI010000151.1:0-5524 GCA_036384955.1 Occallatibacter sp. | reverse complement strand
GTCGTCCGTTCAATGCCCCAGACTTTCTTGCCATACATGTTCTTCTGCTTCATCACACCAAACTGATTGCAGACTTTCTCGTCTACATCTGCAAGGAGTGTGTAAGGCAGGTTGTACTTGGCGCGGAATTTGGCCTGCGCTTTGGGCGTATCGCGCGAGATGCCCAGCACCACGGCCCCTGCGGCGATGAGCTTTTTGAAGGTGTCGCGGAAGCCGCAGGCCTCAATGGTGCAGCCTGGCGTGTCGGCGCGCGGATAGAAAAACAGAACAACGGGCTTGCCTGCGTAGTCCGAGAGGCTGACGGTTTTATCCTCGTCGGTCTGGAGGGTGAAGTCGGCAACTTTGGCGTGGAGTTCCATGGAGTCTATCCTTGAAGTTGGATGCAGGGTGCCCGGGCGCGCATCAAGCCGGGCCTGGCTGCCTGTTCGCATTATGGATGAGGTGGGTTTCCGGTGTCATTGCAGCGCATGAAGGTCCCCGGTCTTGCGGCAGTGCTTGCGGTGTGCCTTGTTTGCGCGCCGGCCGCGGCGCAGTATCCGGGCCAGCTGGCCAAGCCGGACAAGAACCAGGCCGTGCTGCGCGCCATCGCCGTGCTCGAATGGACCGGCGACGACCCCGCCAAGCCCAAAACCAGCCGCCTAGTGCCGGTCTGCATCTTCGATGGCGACCAGTTGCAGGATGCAGGGATTTACCTGGCGCGGCCGCAGCCCCTGGCCGTTACTCCCGACGTGGAGTACGAACTGCAGGAGAACGGCCGCCACATCGGGCTCTATGACATTCAGCGCGCCGCGCGCCAGCAGGGCTTTTGGATGGGCTTTGGTGCGTGGAAGGAACTGCCCAAGCCCAAGCCGCCGGAACCGGTGCGCATGAGCCGCATCGACGACGCGGATGACGACAAGCCGGTGCTGCATCGCAAGCATGCGGCCAGCGGCAAGCAGGGCTCCACCGCGCCGCCAGCCGATCCGGACCGCCCGCAACTGCACAAGCAGCCGGACAGCGGCAGCTCTTCCCAGACCAAGCCCACCGTCGATGATGACGATGACGAGCGGCCCACGATTCGCCGTCGCGGCCAGGCGGGCGACAACTCGAAGAGCTCGACCAGCGCATCCAGCGCGCCAGCGCCGGATCCTGACCGCCCCACGCTGCACAAGCCCGCCGCGCCGGAAAAAGCGCCAGAAAATTCCATGGTTGGCGATGTGGAGTCGGTGGCCAGCTCGATTGACCCCAACCGGCCGCGGCTGATGCGCGGCAAGCCCACCAATCTCGACTCGCTCACCGTACCCGACCTGGAAGGCCTGCCCGCCGAGTTGCAGCAGACCGTGGCTGTCTCCGACGAGCGCACCCGCCCGCAGCATGTCTTCACCTTCAGCTGGTCGAATCCTGACGACCGCGACAAGATGAAGGCGCAGGTGGAGACAATTGCCCGCGATGCTTTGGGGCTGACGCCTCCGCCCGCGCCACCGGTCCACAAAGCCAAAGGCAAGGCCGCGCACGCCAGGCCTGCGCCACAACCTGAGCCCGCGCCCCTGGCCAATGAGGACTTTCGTGTCTTTGAGCTGGCCTATGGCACCGGCGCCACCCTGGTGCTGACCGCCGACAGTGCGGACGCGCCCGTCGGGCAGAAGTTCGTTGCGCTCATCGCCCAGCCCGATCTCTACGGAAATCTGCGCGTGCTCTACAAGTCGGTTACAGACACGGCGCACCTGGACCGGACGCCGCGCATGCGTCTGGTGGACGCGGTGGACGTGGAGGCCGACAATCGCGGCGAGCTTCTGTTTGAGCAGCGCGGCAAAGACCAGCGCAACTTCACCATCTTCCGCATTTACCGCGGCCGCGCGGAGCAGATTTTCACCACCGGCGGAGCCGCCGGGCATTTTGACTAAGAGATTGCACTTTCACAGGGTCAAAATCAGCCTCCCGAACCGGTACAAAGCCGGTGACTTTTGCCCACATATATCTTGTTGTGCGCTTGAAATATCCCTATCTCCTATACAATTAAGCTCATAAGGGCTGCGTGTAAGCGGCTCTTCAAGGACGCTTTCCAAGAATGGCATCTGTCGTTTCCACGCCTCCTCTGGAGCAGACCGCTGACGTTGTAACTCAATCTGCTGCAAACACTTCCGTCGTAAACTCCGTGCCCGCGCGCGAGCAGGTGCACATGGGGCGCGCTGCGTCCGCCGGCCAGGGTGTCAATTGGATCACGGTTACAGCCATCGGACTTTTTCATGTCGGTGCGATTGCGGCCTTCTTTTTTTTCACCTGGCAGCGGCTCGCGGTCATGGCGGCCCTCTATGTGCTGGCCATCAACGTCGGCATTGGCATGTGCTACCACCGCCTGCTCACCCATCGCGGCTACAAAACGCCCAAGTGGGTGGAGTACGTGATGACCGTTTGCGCCACGCTCTCGCTTGAGGGCGGACCGATCTTCTGGGTCTCCACGCACCGCGTGCATCACCAGTTGAGCGACCAGGAAGGCGACCCGCACACCCCGCGCGAGGGCAAGTGGTGGGCGCATGTGGGCTGGATCATGTTTGGCCAGGCGCTGCACGCGCAGACCAAGGTTCTCTCCCGCTACGTTCCAGACCTGAGCCGCGACCGCTTCCACATGTGGCTCAGCAAGTACCACTGGCTTCCCATCACGCTCAGCGGCCTGGCTCTTCTCGGCGGCGGCTGGTTTTTTGGCGGCTGGCGCAGCGGCGTAGGCATGGTGCTGTGGGGTGTTCTGCTCCGCGTCACGCTGGGCCTGCACGCCACCTGGCTGGTCAACTCGGCCACGCACCTGTGGGGCAGCCGGCGCTTTGAGACGCGGGACGACTCGCGCAACAACTTTTTGGTGGCTCTGGTCACCGGCGGCGAGGGCTGGCATAACAACCACCACGCGCATCCGGTCTCGGCCCGCCATGGACTCGCCTGGTATGAGATTGACCCCAACTACTGGGGCATCTGGCTGCTGTCGAAGGTTGGCCTGGCCAAGAAGATTCAGGTGGCCAAGTTCGACCCCGCCAATCCCAAGCCCGCGGGCATGTAAGGCAAGCCGCACACAAGACACAAAGGCCATCCCCTCGGGGATGGCCTTTAACGTTTTGCGAGAGATTGCTACTGCTTCATCTTGGCGCGCACCCACAGCGCGAAGAAGTAGGGCAGCGCCACGGCCAGCACAATCAGCCCCAGCGGCAGGCCCACGTAGCGGTAGCTGTCGGCGTAATTCACCGTGTGATGGCCTATCAGGTTCCAGGCCAGCAGGCTGAAGATGGCCAGCGTGGTGGTGGCAAAAAAAGTGAAGAAGGCGGCTGCCAGCGAGAGCAGCATGCTCTGGAAAAGGCTGAAGCCCTTCAACGGAAATCCGAAAACGGTTCCGTGCGATCGATCGGCCGTGCCTGTGTGCATCGTTTCTGCCACCTCTCTCGTCTAGAATACGGTTGATGACAGGCAGCACACAAATCGAGCTGTGGCCGGCGGAGAAAGTGGCCACACAGGTGCGCGTGGGCTTTGCAGCCAACAGCCTGCGCTTTGGCTCATGGGGAGAAACGCGGCTGCCGGATGCCGACATGGAGCGGCTGGTGGACGCGGTGCCCAACGCCATCTCGCCCGCCCTGCGCAACCGCGCCTACTACTTTGTGCCCCTGGCCATTGCCGATACCGGCGAGACCATGATTGCGCCCGCCTACACAGTCGATCTCGGCGACCGCGCCGTCTGCCACCGCAATGCCAGCTTTGGCGCCACCGAGGCCGTCTTCATTTCCACGCGCCTGGTGGAAGACCGCTTCGGCCTGGCCTTCGAGTTCTTCATCAACGTGGCCCACAACTTTGTGGATGCGGCCGGCGTGCCGGAGAGCTTCAGCGAGCTGGTGTGGTCGCAGGTGGAGGCGCAGGTGCGGGGCGAGAGCAGCCAGGATGCGTGGGAGACGCGCCGCCGCGTGCAAGATTCCATGAGCGGCGCGAAGGCCATGGACGAGCGCGCCCGCAGCGCGTATTACGAGGCAGCCTTCAGCGATGCACTGGCCATCTACATGCTGTCGATGGCGGTCGACTTCGACTATCACGATCTGCGCGAGCGCGAGTATCCGCTGCTGGCCGCCCCGGCCCTGGCCGAGCGCCTGCGCCACGTCGCCGGACTCTTCCCCGCCAACACCGGCTACGAATTCCAGATCCTCTATCGCCGCAAGGGGTAGGGGGGTGCGAATCTGCGCAGCAATTACCAGTTGATTGACATACCGTAATCGTTCGATTACAGTAATGGTGTGTACTCGGTACGTCCGCTTCCGGAGTTCACCAACTGGCTGGAAAAGCTGGTTGACGGCAAGGTGCGGGGCGTGGTCGTGGCCCGAATCAGGCGGTTATCCATGGGCCTGTTCGGTAACGCGAAGCCAGTCGGAGACGGGGTTTCAGAGCTGCGCATTCATCTTGGAGCAGGATGGCGTGTTTACTTTGCTCAACGTGGAACGCAAATCATTGTTCTGTTGATTGGCGGGTCGAAGCGTACTCAAGCCAAGGACATCAAACGCGCGAAGGCACTGGCTGCGGCGCTGGATTGGGAAGGGATAAACAATGAGCAAACGCACTAAGGTCGCCGCGCTTCCGGAGTTCGATGCCGCGCCTTATCTGGAAAGTGAAGAGGCGCTGGCCGCATATCTGACCGATATTCTTGAGGCCAACAATGCAGCGCTGCTCGCAGCTGCGCTGGGCGATATTGCCCGCGCGCGGGGCATGTCGGAGATTGCCAAGTCGGCCGGCATTACGCGCGAGGCACTATACAAGGCCCTGCGGCCTGACAGCGCTCCGCGCTTCGACACCGTGAATAAAGTATGCGCGGCGCTTGGCGTGCGCCTGGTTGTGCAGCCTGCGCGGGGTGCGTGAAAAAGCTGAAGCAAGCAGGCAGCTATCCCCGCCCTACGCCCACTTCAAATTGCTCTCTAAAAACTCATTGCGGAACTTGCCCGTGGGGTCGAGATTCTGCACCATCTCCTTGTATGCCGCCAGCTTTGCGTAGCGCGCGTCCAGCGTGGTGGGCGCCAGCGTAAACAGCTTGCCCCAGTGCGGGCGCGCCTCGAAGGGCTCCAGAGCCGCCTCGATGCGCGGCAGCAGCGCCTTCACCTCGGGCCACATGGGCTTCCACGTAAAGTGGATGGCCAGCGACGGCCGCTGATAGGCCATGCTGAGCCACAGATCGTCGGCGGCTACGGTGCGCAACTCGGTGACAAACAGCAGCGGCGTAATCTTGTCGCGCAGCTTTTCAACCGCGAGGATGGCCTCGTACGCGTGCTCGCGCGGCACAAAGTACTCGCTCTGCAACTCGCGCCCGCTGGAAGGCGTGAAGTTCATCTTGAAGTGCGGCAGACGGTCGTACCACGGCCCGGGCATGCCCATCTGCTCCGTGCAGCTCTCAGCGGAGTGGCCGGTGATGGGATGCACGTTTTCGGTGGCCATCGGCGCGCCCATGAAGTCGCCATTCCACACGTTCTGCTCGTCGGGCCTCAGGCGGTGTTTGAGCCACATCTGCGTGGCGCGATGATTCTGCCAGTCG
>DASVLI010000150.1:0-4536 GCA_036384955.1 Occallatibacter sp. | reverse complement strand
CGGCCGCCGTCGCGAGCATGGTTGTTGGGGTTGATGGCCATGGCCAGCGCGTAGGCCGCGCGCGCCACCGGATGCGGCGGTTTGAGCATCTGCCCGGCGTAGAGGGGGTGGAAGTAGGGGTAATTGTCGGCGAGCCGCCCGGCCACCTGCTCAAGGACGGCGGCCATGATTTCGGGCTGGTAGCTGGCCCCCTGCGGCACATGTGGCGGCAGGCTCGAGAACTGCTTTTCAAGCAGATCTGAAGCGCGTGCGAGCAACGAAGGCACAGGATCAGAGGGCATGGCGACCCTCCACCGTATCACAGGAATACGGCGGTTGCCGAGGGGTCAGATTACGTATTGGAATTCCTTAAGTTTTGGGAACTGCTGGACTAAGCTAAAGATTGATGTACCTGTTTTCCAGACCGATGCTACACTAAGATAGCGTTAGAACAGAACCGGGCGTGAGCAGTAACTCGCCCAACCAAGCAAGATTCTGCCAGTGGTCGCTCCGATTCATCCAGCGCAATTCAATCCAGGAAACACGAGCAAATGGAACAAGGTACTGTGAAGTGGTTCAATGACGCGAAGGGCTTCGGCTTCATCTCGCGCCAGAACGGTGAAGATGTCTTCGTGCACTACTCGGCGATCAACTCGAGCGGATTCAAGAGCCTGCAGGAAGGTCAAGCCGTGCAGTTCAACGTGGTGAAGGGGCCCAAGGGCTGGCAGGCTGCGGACGTTCAGCCTCTGTAAGCCACATCCGCCGACGGATTCCGGCAGAATCCAGCTACAAACACACAAAGGCCGGGAGCAATCCCGGCCCTTGCTGTTTTTGTGCCCGTTTACGGCTCATCCAGTGTTGCGCAGGCCGGCGGAGATGCCGCTGATGGTGGCGGCAATGGCGCGGTTGACGTCAGCGGTATTTTCGCCGGCGCGCTTGCGGCGCAGCATGTCCACCTGAATCAAGTGCATGGGGTCCACGTAGGGGTTGCGGAGCTTGATGGACCGGGCCAGAACCTGATTCTTTTCCAGCAGTTCGGTCTGCGTGGTCACGGTCAGCACGGAGTTGACCGCACGATGGAATTCGGCCTCGATCATGGAGTAGATGCGCTCGCGCAGCTCCGGGTCCTCGACCAGCGAGGAGTAGAGGCGGGCGGTGCCGAGGTCGGCCTTGCCCAGGGCCATCTCCACGTTGCGAATCAGATCGATGAAGAGCGGAAACTCGCGGGCCATGGTGCGCAGCAGCTCCAGCGAGCCGGGCTTCTCCAGGAAGAGCCCAAGCGCGTGACCTACCCCGAACCAGGCAGGGACGAGCAGGCGGGACTGCGTCCAGCCGAAGACCCAGGGAATGGCGCGCAGGTCGGTAATCTGCCGTGTGGCCTTGCGGCGCGAGGGGCGCGAGCCAATCATGGCGTGTTCCAGCTCGCCGACCGGCGTGGACTGCTCAAAATACGTGATGACTTCGGGATTGTCGAGGATGTGGCTGCGGTAAAAGGTGAACGAGAGGTTGGAGAGCTCGTCGAGAGCAGCCTCCCACTCGGGTTTCAGGATGCCGGTAAAGTGACCGCGGGGGTCGCGCGCGTTGGGCCGCGCCAGGGCGTCCAGCGAGGCGGCAATCATCAGTTCCAGATTGCGCTCGGCTAGAACCTCGTCGGCGTACTTGAAGTTGAGGACTTCTCCCTGCTCGGTGATGCGGAACTGGCCCTCGAAGGAATCCATGGGCTGGGCAAAGATGGCGCGGTGCGTAGGACCGCCGCCGCGGCCGACCGTGCCGCCGCGGCCATGGAAGAGGCGCAGCTTGACGCCGCACTCGCGGGCGACGGTGTGCAGGTCGCGATGCGCGCGGAAGATCTCCCACGTGCTGGTGAGCATGCCGCCGTCTTTGTTGGAGTCCGAGTAGCCCAGCATGACTTCCTGCCACTGGCCCCAGCTGGCCAGCAGCACGCGATAGTCGGGACGAGACCAGAGCTCGCGGCAGACGGCCGGTGCATTGCGCAGGTCTTCAATGGATTCGAAGAGCGGCACGGGCATCAGGCCGGGATCGCGGCCACCACCCTCGACGGCAACGCCAGAGAGGCGCGCCAGTCGGATCACGTTCAGCACGTCGTCCACCGTAGACGCGCCGGAGATGACGTACTGACGAATCGCCTCCGGGGTGCAGCCAGCTTTGACTTCAGCGACAACTCTGAATGTCTCCAGCACGCTGGCAGTTTCCGGCGAAAGCCCGCCGCTGAGACCGGGCGACATGGTGTCGTCAATGGCCTCCTTGATGGCAGCAGAGTGCAATTGCGCGTGCTGGCGGATGTCGAGCGTGTGCAGGTAGAGCCCGAAAGTGCGCACCTGAAGAATCAGCGGATCGATGAGCGCGCGCGCGATGCGAATGCCCTGATGCTCGGCCAGCGAGGCGCGCAGCAGTTCGAGATCGCACAACAGTTCATCCACCGAGGGATAGGCCGGCAGCACCTGGGCCAGCTTTTGGTGACTCTGCGCCAGCGTATAGGGCATCACAGGCAGCGTGGCGCCAACCGGGCCGGGCTGCTCCAGCGTGCGCTGAATGCGGGCCTTGAGGCAGATGACAAAACGGCGGTAGTACTCGAACTCGTACTGCGCGCCGAAGACCTGCGACTCCGGCGTATGCACCAGGGCAATGTAGGAATTCAGTCGATCAAGCAGCGCATCGCTCACCGTGCGCTGCTGCGCGCTGGTGGTCAGCAGTTCAATGATGTGGTCGAGCCGGTGCTGGTAGTAGAGCAGCAGATGGCCGCGCGCCAAGCGAATCGTGTCGCGGGTGACATCGGGCGTGACAAATGGATTGCCATCGCGGTCACCGCCAATCCACGAGCCAAAGTGCACCACCAGCGGCAGATCGTGCGGCTCCAGCTCCAGGCTGTAGGCCGAGCGCAGCGACTCCGCAATTTCGCGATAGAGCGTGGGCACCGTGGCGAAGATGGAAACATCGTAGTAGTCGAGCCCCATCTTGATTTCGTCGTACACCGTCGGTCGGCGCGAGCGTACCTCGTCGGTTTGCCACAGGCTGGTAATCTCGGCGCGAATCAGATCTTCAAGCCGCCCCAGCTCCTGCTCCGGGACCGGAATCCGGTCAAGGCGGGTGAGGAAGTCGCCAATACGGCGGCGCTTGGACATGACCGAGCGGCGCGCCACCTCAGTGGGGTGCGCGGTGAAGACCGGAACAATACGCACGCGGCGAAGCCAGTCGAGAGTTTCTTCCGCGCTGATGCCGACGCGGTGCATTTCGCGCAGGGTGCCGGTGAGCGAGCCGCGCTGGCGGGCGGCCTCGCCGCTGAGCTGCAGGGCAATGCGGCGGCGCTTGCGGTGGTTGGTCTCGGCCAGGTTGATGAGCTCGAAGTAGAAAGCGAAGGCGCGGGTAAGCAGGACAGCGCGCTCGACCGGCAGCGAGTGCACCAGCTCCAACGACTTGGCGGCGTGGCGGGCCGCTTCATCCTCGTTGCCGCGTGCCTCGGCATCGCGGCGGCTGATAGTGCCGCGGCGCAGGGCCTCGACGTGCTCATAGAGGTCGTCTCCGGACTGCTCACGCAGCACCTCACCCAGCAGCGTGCCAAGCGAGCGCACGTCGCGGCGCAAAGGGGCTTCCTTCAGGTCGCCCGAGCGGGCTTCAAGCTCCGCCAGACGCTGCGACCAGCTTTCCGGATTCCACAGGAGGGCCATGTACTTCGATTATGCACGAGGGGCAAGAGGGCTATTCCGTAAAGCGATAGAGGCCGCTGTCGCGATTCCCGCTGTGATACGGCACAATGGCTGCATGATTTTTCCCCGACGAATCGCCGTTCTGGCCATCTTGCCGCTGCTTCCCGCGCTGGCCGTCGCACAAACGCGCCCCACTCCGCCCACGCGCGACCCGCATACGCCGGGCTATGTGCAGGGCACCGAACTGCCGGATGGCGCGGTGCCCCTGCCCAGCGCGGACGGCAACTTTGTGATTGGGCCGACACACAAACCCGCGCCGGAACTGGCGTCGCTGGACCAGACACCGCACGGCAGAGTGGTTGAGTTCACGATGAGTTCGGCCGACAGCAAATACTACCCCGGCATTGCGCGCGAACCCGGCACCTTCGGCGTGCCCGATGCGAAGAACCCGGCGAAGCTGATTGTAACGACGAGTCACCCGGCGCCGTACACACGCAAAGTGGCCGTGTATGTGCCCGCCAGCTACGTGCCGGGGAGCGAAGCGCCTTTCATCGTGGGCGCGGACGGGCCGGACCGGCTGCTGTTCGCTACGCTGGACAGCCTGATTGCGGCGGGAAAGCTGCCGCCGATGGTGGCCATCTCCATTGGCAACGGCGGCGGAGACGCGCAGGGCAGCGAGCGTGGCCTGGAGTACGACACCATGAGCGGCAAATACGCCGAGTTTGTGGAGCATGAGGTGCTGCCGCGCGTGGAGAGCGAGGCGAAGGTGAAGCTGACGCACGATCCAGAAGGGCGCGCGACGACGGGCGGCAGTTCTGGAGCGTCGTGCGCGCTGATTATGGCGTGGTACCACCCGGAGTGGTATCACCGCGTGCTGTCGTACTCAGGCACG
>DASVLI010000149.1:0-11133 GCA_036384955.1 Occallatibacter sp. | reverse complement strand
AGGCAGCCACTCCTTCTCGTTCGGCTTCAATTGGCGCGGCGTCACCCACAACAGCAAAACCGATGCCAACTCATTTGATGGTGCGAGCACCAACCCTTCCTGGTTCTCTGGAGGCGCCCCTCTTCCTGACGACGGCGTAAGCAGTAACTTCGCCAACTCCTACAAGTGGGCCTTCGTTAACCTGGTGGGCGCGGTTCCTTCGCGGACCAACAACTACAACTACCATCTCGATTCGGCAACCTCCGCAACGGCTCTCGCCGAAGGCGTCCCCGTCGAGCGCCATTTCAAGGCCAATGAGTATGAGGGCTATGCCCAGGATGCCTGGCGCATCAAGCCGAATCTCACCATGACGTTTGGCGTTCGCTACACCATCCTCCAAACCCCTTATGAGAGCAAGGGACAGGAAGTACTTCCTACGGTCGATACTCACAAGTGGTTTCAGGATCGTGCCGCGGCAGCCGCTGCCGGACAGGTGAATCAGCCTGACCTCACCTTCGCACCCGGCGGAAAGTACTACAACAAGCCGGGCTTCTTCCAGACCAAGAAGCTCAACTTCGCTCCCCGTCTCGCCATCGCCTACTCGCCCGACCCGCGCACCTCCATTCGTCTCGGCGGAGGAATCTACTACGACCACTACGGCGAGGGAATGGTCAACACCCTCTCCACAAGCGCCTCGTACGGCATGTCGACCTCGGTCACGAATAAGGCTTCGAACTATACCGTTGAAACCAACCCCGGTAGCACCCATCCGGCTGCGCCACGTTTCACGGGCCGCAGTAGCTTGCCTAACATTGACCTCGGCGTTGCGCCGCCTACCACGGCCACCTTCCCCTACACCTATCCCGACGCTCTCGCCATCAAGTCCGGCGTCGACAACCACATCAACGCTCCCTATGCGGAGACGTTCAACCTGTCCGTTCAGCATGAGTTCCCCGGCGGCTTCACCCTTGAGGCCGGTTATGTCGGCCGCCTCGGACGCCGGCTGCTCCAGAACCTAGACCTCGCCGAGCCTGTGAACTATGTCGATCCCGGCGGCGGTGGAGATTACTTCTCCGCAGCTACCCAGCTCTCCAAGCTCGCCGACTCCTTCGGCGACGCCGGTAACGACTACCACAGTGGCATCGCGCCCATTAAGTACTTTGAAGATGTCTTTCCCTGGATGCAGAACTACTACGGCAACAATGAAAGCGCCACCGAGGCGATCTTCAACGCCGAGTGGGCCTGGGCTCGCTACACCTACGGCGAAACCAATGCCATCTATGACCTGGATCTCTGCTACGACGGTTGCCCCAGCGACTGGGTGCCCCACTTCTACCAGAGCCAGTTCTCCTCGTTCTACGCCATTTCGTCCATCGGCTCCAGCTCTTACCATGCTGGACAGCTCACCCTCCGCCACCCGCTTAGCCATGGCTTCGCGGCAGACGTAAGCTATTCCCTGTCCAAGTCCATCGATCTCGGTTCCGACTCCGAAGGTAGGTCCTTCTGGGGCTCGGGCAGCACCCTTGCTGTTATCGTCAACTCCTTCAACCCCGGTCTCAACAAGGGAGTCTCTGAGTTCGACACACGTCACCTCATCACCGGTGACTATCTCGTGCAGATGCCCTTCGGACGTGGAAAGATGATCGCCGGCGGTTCCAATGCTTTGCTGGACGCCATCATCGGAGGTTGGCAGCTCGCTGGCTCCACGCACTGGTCCAGCGGCCTTCCTTTCTCCCTCTACGATCCCGGCTGGAACACCAACTGGGAGGAGTCAAGCTATGCCGTTCAAACCGCACCCGTGAAAATGAATCGCCACATCGACGGCAGCACCTACATGCAGGCCTTCGAAGACGGCGACGCGATCTCCAACGGCGGGTACAACGGCTCTCCTGTCCGCCTCTCCTACCCCGGCGAAGCTGGTCAGCGCAACCACTTCCGTGGCGATGGCTACTTCAGCCTCGACTCCGGCCTCTCAAAGGCTTGGAGCATCCGCGACCTGGGCAAGCTCAAGTTATCGTGGGAGGTCTACAACGTGACCAATACCGTCCGCTTCGACCCGCAAAATATGATTGACCACCAGCTCATCTACACGGGCCTCGGAGTCTACAGCGCGCTGCTTACCAAGCCACGCGTTATGCAGTTCGCTCTACGCTTCGACTTCTAACCAGTCGTAGCGGCAAACACAACAACGCCGGCAAGGCATAAGCCTTGCCGGCGTTTTACTTTCTGCAATGCGTTGGCCGCGACTCTATATCAGCAGCGACTTTTAAGCCCGTGGTCAGGCTTTTCTCACCTCTGCGGCAATGCGCCGCAGTTCCGGCAGCACGCGGCCCAATGCAACCGGTGCAGCGTCCCGCGTGCCCAGCGCAAAGTACACGTCGCGGTAGAGTGCGTACAGCTGCTCATACACCGCTGCCGCCTGCGCATCCGGCTCCACCGTGCGCAGCGGCAGACAGACCGCGGCCTGCGCCTCTTCGATGCTCTTATACGTTCCCGCCGCCAGCAGCGCCATAATGCCCGAGCCAAGACTCGTCGGCACTCCCGCTGGCACCAGCACCGGCTTGTTCAGCACATTCGCGTAGATGCGGTTCAGCACTTCGCTCTTCTGCGGAATGCCGCCCGCATTAATCACGCGGTCCACGCGCACGCCGTGCTCGGCCATGCGCTCCAGAATAATGCGCGTGTGGAACGCCGTGCCTTCAATCGCGGCAAACAATTCGTCCTGCGCGGTATGCACCATGTTCCAGCCCAGCGTCACGCCGCCCAATTCAGGATTCACCAGCACCGTGCGGTCGCCGTTGTCCCAGCTCAGCCGCAACAGTCCGGTTTGTCCAGCCTTGTACTCGTCCAGCCCTTTGCTCAACTCGGCCACGGTGGTCTGCGCGCGCCTGGCAACCGCTTCAAAAATGTCGCCGGTTGCGGAAAGCCCTGCCTCAATGCCCGTGTACGCCGGATGCACGCTGCCCGGCACCACGCCGCACACACCCGGCACCAGCTCGGCCTTCTTCGCCATGGCAATGATGCACGTCGACGTGCCCACCACATTCACCACGTCGCCCTCGGCGCAATTGGAGCCCAGCGCATCCCAGTGCGCGTCGAACGCGCCAACCGGAATCGGAATGCCAGCCTTCAGGCCCAACTTCTCCGCCCACTCGGCAGAAAGATGTCCGGCTAGATGGTCGCTGGTCAAATACTCGCCGCCCATCTTCGCGCGCACACCGGCCAAAATCGGATCGACCGCGACCAGAAACTCCTCCGGTGGCAGGCCGCCCCACTTCGGATTCCACATCCACTTGTGGCCCATGGCGCACACGCTGCGCTTCAACTCATTCACGTTGCGAATGCCGCACAGCGTCGCGGCCACCATGTCGCAATGCTCCAGCGCGGTGGCAAACTTCGCGCGCTTTTCCGGATTGTGCCGCAGCCAGTGCAGCAGCTTCGCAAATCCCCACTCGTGCGAGTAGACGCCGCCGCACCAGTCAATGCCCTCAAACTTCAGCGCATGCGCCTTGGCTGTAATCTCTTCCGCTTCGGCATGTGCGCGATGGTCGCACCACAGATAGTAGTCGTCCAGCGGCTCCAGATTGCTGTCGGCCGGCACCACGCTCGAACCCGTAGTGTCCAGCGCGATAGCCTCGACCTGCGCGCCGTCCACACCGCTCGTGGCCAGCACTTCGCGCGTGGCCGCGGCCAGTGCCGTCATCTGGTCGGCATGCGACTGCGTGGCGAAATTCGGATCTTCGCGGCGGCGGTGCAGTGGATAGGAAGAAGAAGCCGTGCCAATAGGGCCGGTCTTGCTGTCGACCAGCGTGACGCGCACGCTGAGTGTGCCGAAATCGACGCCGGCAACGATGCTCATGAGGGTGCCTCCGGTAAACGCTTACTTGCTCGCTCACAAGAGTACACCATCCCGCCCCAATCTCCGCGTGACCCACGCCTACTTCTTGCTGCCCGGCAGCATGCCCTTCAGCTTGCCCATCAGGCCAGCAGGTTTTGCCGGCGCAGGCGCAGGCGCCGCGTTCTCCGCATGGGGAGCCGCTTGCGGAGCCTCGCCTTCTTTCTTCTCGTTGCCCTTGGCCTCAGCCGGCGGCGGGCCCGTGTTTTGCGCAGTGCCGCCACTCAAATTCGGGATCGGACCTTCGGCATTTTTCACCAGAATTGAAATTCTTCGGTTCGATGGATCATACGGGTTATCCTTCACACGCAGCAGTTGGTCGGCGTAGCCGCGCACCTGCGTCACCTGGTCTTCGCGCACCCCATCGGCCTGCATCAGCCGCCGTGCGGAGTTGGCGCGGTCCGCGGAAAGTTCCCAGTTGCTGTAGCTCGTATCACTGGTGTACTTGGCCGCATCCGTGTGCCCCTCAATCAGCAGATTGTTCGGCAGCGTCTTCAACTCCCCGGCCAGCAGTGCCAGCAACTCCTGCCCCTGCGTGCTCAGGTGCGCGCTGCCGCTCTCGTAAAACGTGCCGTTCTTGTCCTCCAGCAGCTCGATGCGCAGTCCCTCCGGCGTCACCGTAATCTCAATCTGCTTGGATAGCTTCTCCAGATCTTTCCTCGCCTTGATCTCTTCTTCCAGCTTTTCCTTCAGCTTTTCCATCTGCTCGCGTTTGTTCGCAGGGATCGCTTCGCCGGTGCCCGTCACCAACGTCCCCAGCAATTTGCCCGTGCCCTTGGGATCGTTGAAGTAGCCGGCCACGGCCTGCTTCACCTTCTCCGACGAGTTCATCAGCCACAGCACAATAAACAGCGACATCATCGCCGTCACAAAGTCCGCGTACGCCACCTTCCACGCGCCGCCATGATGGCCGCCGTGCCCGCCTTTCTTCTTGATCACAATAATGGGCTGCTGCTTATTGGCTGTCGACATTGCATCCCTCTCCGCGCGCGGAATTCATCAGGCTGCCGCTGCCGCCGCGGCCTGCTCGCCGCCGCCCTTGCAGCCCTTCTCCATCTCGTCAAAGCTCGGCCGAACGTGCGCTGGAATCGCGCGCCGCCCCATCTCAATCGCAATCATCGGCGCCGAGCCCTTCAGAAACGACAGCATCACCACCCGCAGCACGTGCAGATAATGGTTGTGGTCTTCGGCGATCTTCGCCATGTTCGAGCTCAGCGGACCAACAAATCCGTAGCACAGCAGAATGCCAAGAAACGTTCCCACCAGCGCCGCGGCCACCTTGTGCCCAATCTCTTCCGGCGGACCGCCCAGCGCGCCCATCGTAATCACCACGCCCAGCACCGCCGCCACAATGCCCAGGCCAGGCAGCGCGTCGGCAACCGTTGAAAGCGCGCTGATCGGCTGCGTCGACTCGTGGTGCGACACCTCCATGTCCAGCTCCATCATCTGGTCCATGTCGAACGGCTCCACGCCTCCCGTAATCGCCATGCGCAGCGTGTCGCACACAAAGTCGCACGAGTGGTGATCCTTCAGAAAGTCCGGATAGTTCTTGAAGATCGAGCTCTCCTGCGGCTTCTCCACGTCGTTTTCCACGCTCAGCAGGCCCTCTTTGCGTACCTTGTTCAAAAACTGGTACATCATCTTCAGCGTGCTCAGGTAGCGCGCCTTGTTGAACTTCGATCCGCCCAGCACTCCGGTCAGCGCGCTGATAATTCCCTTGATGATGTGCAGCGGATTGGCGATGAGCAGCGTGCCCAGCGCCGCCCCGCCAATAATGATCAGTTCCGCGGGCTGAATCAGAACAGCCAGTTGGCCCTTCTCCATCAGGTACCCGGCGACAATGGCGCCAAATACAATAACAATGCCTATGATGGCGAACATGCTTGCCTCCCCGGCGCAAGTGTGATGTGGTTTCCGCCGGCGTGCAGACTGGCGTGCATGGCCGCACGTGCGCGTGCCAGCAGCTCGGCCAGCTGTTCGTCGCGGTCGGCCTGGGCCGCGCCCGCACTCACGGTAATCGAGGCCCGGTCGCCCCACCAGCGGAACTCCGTGGTGCGCGCCAAACCTGCCAGCCGCTGGGTGTGGTCGGCAAGAGCCTCCGCGGTGCAATCGCGCGAAACCACCAGAAACTCGTCGTCGCCCCAGCGCCCAATCTGCTCGCCCTCGCGCAGACCGCTCTGCAAAGTGCGCATGGCTTTTTGCAGCATCTCTTCGCAGGCCTGCGCGCCATGCGTCTTGCGCATCTGGTGCGCCTGGTCCACGGTGATCCACAAAATGCACAGCGAGCGGCTGGAGGCAAGAAATTCGCCGTAGGCCTCTTCCAGCCGCTGTTGTAACTCGGCCTGGCTGGCCTCCACAGACTCGTCACCGCTCTCCCCATGCGGCAGCGAATCCAGTGTCTCGGCGGGATGAAAAAAGATGCCCGTGCCCAGGTGCGCGCCCAGGTCATCGCGCAGCACCAGCGCACGGATGGCCACGTTGAATTCGCAACCGCGCTTGTGGCGCAAATGGAGAAACGGCCCGCGCGCATTGGGTGTGCCCGCCTGTTGCGCCGCGCTCAGCAGTGGCTCCAGAGCATCGGGCACCGCGCGCGAAACCAGTTCCACGCCTGCAAATCCTGTGATTTGCTCGGCCGCGTGATTCCAGAAGACAAGCTCGCCGTTCAGTCCCAACAGTGCCACCCCGTCGGGAAACTGTTCCAGTGCCGCTTCCAGCAATTCTGCGCGCTGCGCCATCCTGCCCCCTCCATTCCTTGATCGGCGCAGCAGGGCGCAACTTCATGACGCACCTGTGGGTAAGCGAGATTGGAAATCGCTCACAGTCGCGCCGCGCGCTGCTTCACTGGTCAGAAATTGCGGAGAGGAAATGGTCTACTTGGCGTTGGGTGCCGTGGCCTCTGTGGCAGGGCTGTTGAGAGGAAGCCGGACAGTGAAAGTAGTTTTGCCGGGCTCCGATTTCACATCGATCGCGCCGCCAAATTTCTGCGTCACAATGCGATGCACAATCTCCAGACCCAGCCCCGTGCCGGAGCCTTGCGGCTTGGTGGTAAAGAACGGCTCAAAGATGCGCGGCAGCACGTCCGGTGCAATGCCTTCGCCGTGGTCGGTAATGCTCACCGCCACGCTCTCCGGCTCGTTCCATGTGGAAACTTCGATCTTGCTCTGCTCCGGCGAGGCATCGGCTGCATTGTCGATCAGGTTCGTCCACACCTGGCCCAGCGCAACTCCGCGCGTGTGCAAAATCGCCGGAGAAGCATCGAAGTGCTTCTCCACTTCCACCTGCCGCAAACGCAGCTTGTGCCCCAGAATCACCAGCGTGCTTTGCAGGCTGTCGTGCACATCAATGTCGCGCGATCCGCCCTTGTCCTCGTAGGCGAATTTCTTCACCGCCATCACCAGGTCTGAAACCCGCGTCAGGCTTTCTTCAATGGCGCACACTTGCCAAAGGCTCGAAACCAGCGCTTCCAGCCAGTTCAGCGCGTCAGAGAAGTCGGCCGACTCAAAATACGCGCGCGCACAGCGCAGCTCTTCCTGATCGAAGCCCATCCCCACCAGCACCGGCGCCATCGAGTAGGCATTGTCCACGCCGGCTTCGGCCAGCCACTCGGCCATCGCCTCCTCGGCATCGGACTGCTCCAGGCTGCTCATTGCCTTCAGCCGGCAGCCGTTCATCGAGTGCTCCAGCAGCCCTCGCATGCACTCCTTCTGCTCGGGAGTTTTGGGCTTGTCGCTTTCGCTGTAGCGCAGACTCAACTGCTGCAATCGTGCAATGTTCTCGCGCAGTTGTCCGGCGGCGCGCTTGGCTGCCGAGCCGGGATTGTAGAGCTCGTGCATCAGACCCGCTGCCAGCGTGCCCAGGCTCACCAGCTTTTCGCGGTGCAGAGCCTCCACCTGGTAGCTGCGCAGCCGCAGCTTCACATCGGACAGCGCCACCTCGCGAAACGAAGGGCTCGCCGCCATCAGCGTCCAGAAATTCTCCTCGCAAAAGCGCACCAGCTCGGAGTCTTCCATCGCCACAATTTCGTAAGGCATGTCTTTGCGGCCCAGCACCAGCGGTGTTTCGCCAAAGCCGTCGCCCTGCAGCGCCTGGCCGGTCTTGGTGCGGGTGCCGTCGGTTTCAATCACCTGGGCGCGCACTTCGCCCTTCAAAATCACCCAGTAGTGCAATGTCGGCTCGCCGGCCTGCATCACCGGCTCCCCGGCCCGTACAGTCACGCGTTCCACATGGGTCGTGGCGGGTAATGTGGAGAGGTCCACCTTGGCGAAGGGCCGCGTCTGCCGCAAATCTTCTGCCATATCCTGCAACGGGACTGCTGTCACCGCCACCCGTTGATTGCCGTCGCCCATGTCCATCCTGCTCCTGCTCAGAATCCGGCCAGATACTGGTGCACAAACTGCACCGCAATCGAGCCCTCGCCTACTGCCGACGCCACGCGCTTCACCGATCCATGCCGTACGTCGCCTGCCACAAACACGCCCGGCACGCTCGTCTCCAGCAGGAACGGCTCGCGCGCTTCCTTCCACGCACCGTCTTCGCGGCGAATGTCCGGACCCGCCAGCAGGAAGTCGTTCTCGTCCCGCTGAATCGCTTCCGGCAGCCAGCTGGTGCGCGGCGCGGCTCCGATAAATACAAACAGCGAAGCCGCCGGCAGCTCATATTCGCCCGCCGGCCCGCGCAGCCGAATCGACTGCAGCCGGTCCTCGCCGAGAGCTTCAATCACCTCGGTCCGCGACTCGACCACTACATTGGATGTGCGTTCAATCTCATCGATTAAGTATTTCGACATGGTTGCCGAAAGACCCTGCCCCCGCACCAGCATCGTGACCTTGCAGGCGTATTTGGCAAAATGCAGCGCCGCCTGCCCGGCGGAGTTGGCTCCGCCCACTACAAACACCTCTTCGTCCTTGCAGCTGGCCGCTTCCACCAGCGCCGCTCCGTAATAGATGCCCCGGCCGGTCAGCCGCTCCGCTCCCGGAATATTCAGCATTCGATACTGCACGCCCGGCGCCAGCAGAACCACATGCGTGGACACTTCGCGCCCATCGGCCAGCTGTACAAAGCGGTACTGCCCTTCAATGCGCAGCCCCGTCGCCCGCTGAGTCACAAACTCCGCCCCAAAACGCGTCGCCTGGATGTGCGCCCGCCGCCCCAGGTCGTCGCCCGTAATGCCCGTCGGGAAGCCCAGATAGTTTTCAATCCGCGAGGTCGAACCGGCCTGTCCGCCCGGCGCCAGCGGCTCAATTACCAGCGACTTCAGACCCTCGCTGGCTCCATACACCGCTCCGGCCAGCCCCGCCGGGCCGGCGCCCACAATCACCAGATCGTAAAACTCCTGCGTGGCCTGAACGCTCAAACCCACCCGCGTCGCCAGCGTGTCGGGGTCCGCATCCACCAGCGCGCTTCCATCTGGAAACACCACCGCCGGCAAATGCTCCATGGGAATCTGCTTTTCTTCCAGCAGCTTACGGGCGTCTTCATTGGCCAGCACGTCCAGCCAGCGATAAGAAACATGATTCCGCGAAAGGAAGTTCCGCAGCTTGTGGTCCTTCAGTGACCAGCGGCTGCCCAGCACGCGCAGTCCCTCGAACGGCGGCCGGTAGCCTGCCTTCCAGTCGTCCAGCAGGTCGTCCAATACCGGATACAGCTTCTCCTCCGGCGGATCCCACGGCTTGTTCAGGTAGTAGTGAATGCGGGCTGTATTGATGGCGCGAATGGCGGCTTCCGTGTCCGCGTAGGCCGTCAGCAGAACCCGCCGGGCCTCGCCGCACACATCGCGCGACCGCTCCAGAAACTCCACGCCCGTCATGCCCGGCATGCGCTGGTCGCTCACCAGCAGGGCAATGGCCTCATTGCGCTCATTCAGCTGGGCAAGAATGTCCAGCGCTGCCTGGCCGCTGGCCGCGCGCATCACCCGGTACTCCGCCCCGTAGTGGCGGCGCAGGTCCTGCACCACCGCCTCCAGCACGCTTACGTCGTCGTCTACCGCCAGAATGATTGGTCTTGCCATACGTTCCTAGAATAGGGCCTTGGATGAATTATGGGCCATCCCGCTCTAAAAGCGGACGGTCCCCACTCAGTAAACATCGGCAGCCGCCTCAAAAGACTGGAATTTGGTGACTCCGGGACGCAATGCGCTGTACATTGGTTGCATCGGCATTACTTTTGGGACGGTACTTTCTCTGTTCGTGGTGACGAAAGAATCCCTCCCGTGCGGCAGTGTGGATAACTGGCGGCTCCGGCGAGCTCGTGGGACGGTGCTGCCTTGGTTCTGAATCGTCAAAACGCGCACGCCGGCAAGTTCGGGTCGGCGCATCAGGATGGGGTGTACTGAGCGGGCTCTCTTTCGGAACCCGCGGCGTAAGGGGCGCAAGACTATGAATAAAGTGATCCTGGCAGATTCGCAGGCAATTTTCCGTGCAGGAACTGCCAAGGTTTTGGCAATGGACGACGATCTTCGCATTGTTGCCCAATGCACGGACGTGGAACGGATGATGCATGCCATCACCACCTATCCCGGCTCAATTGTGATCTTCGCCGCCTCGCTGCGGCCCGACATGAACCGCCTCAAGACCCTGCTCGAACAGGCCACCAGCCGCGGCATTGTCATTGCCGAAAACAGCGACAGCGCGGCCGCATTCCTGCAGCAGGGCATTCGTGGCGTGGTCTTCCGCAACGTTACCGGCCAGGCGCTGGTAGAGTGCGTGCGCCGCGTGGCCATTGGCGATACCTGGACCCCGCCGCAATTGGTGCAGCCCGACGCCGTCGAGGAGGATCTGGTGGGCACGCGCGTGCGCGACCGCCTGACCCCCAAGGAAATGCGCATCGTAGCGCTCATCGTCCAGGGCTGCAAGAATCGCGAAATTGCCCACCGCCTGCGCACCACTGAGCAGGTCATCAAAAACTACCTGCGCTCCATCTACGACAAGACCGGCGTCAGTGATCGTCTGGAGCTTGCGCTGTTCACCATTCATCACCGTGTGCTGGCGCAAGCCGCCGCGGAGATGGGCAGCCGTCTGGAAGCCGAAGAAGCGCAGCACGCACTGCAGCAGGCCGCACCCACCGCGGTCGCCTGAGTCTCAGCCCAAACGCCCTCCATGGACACATGTCCGTGGAGGGCGTTTGTGTTTGCAGATTATTTCCGCCAATTGCGTACTCTGAATGTGGGCCCAGTTGTGCTGGCTGCGTGTTGCATGCTGCATTCCGCAAAATAGCGAAGAAGAGGAGAACAAAACTACCCCCCCTCCCCCCCCCCCCCCCGG
>DASVLI010000148.1:0-12377 GCA_036384955.1 Occallatibacter sp. | reverse complement strand
TTCTTCATTGCGTGAGAGTTGTGAGGCTAGTTGGTGCGCGGCTCGCCGGTGGAGACGAACGAAGCGCCTGCCAGAGCCTTGCCGGAGGCCAGCGCATTGCGCATCTGCTCGGGATTGGCGCTGCCGGCCTGAGCTGCGGCTTCGATCACGGCCAGCGCTTCGGCGGGAGTGGTCTTGGCCGGCATGCGGAAGATCCACGGCACATTCGTAGTGGTCAGCGAGTGGTCGTCGCTGAGTGCAATGACCGGCACAAAGACCTTGAGCGAAAGCTGCTCGGCCAGATGCGCGGCATCGCGATTGAGAGCGACGATGGCCACGGCGTGTTCATCCCACAGCGCGTGGACCAGCGCGTCAGAGCCTGCCCACACTTTCCAATCCGCACCGCGCCAGTTGGGATCGCTGTCGACGGGAATCACCTTCCATGCACGCGCGGGGTTGGCGTTGAGCTCCTTCACTACAGGCTCGGAGACGGCGACTTTGGCTGCATCCGGGCCGAAGAAGACCACGTTCAGCGGGCCGGCGGGCGCATCTGGACGCGCGGGACCGGCGAAGTTCACGCCGTCCTCGCCCACACGCGCGTAGGGCTGCGCGGCGGCGGGCATGGTCTCGGACTTCTCGGGTAAGCGCGGCATGGGAGGCGGTTCCTTCTCCATGGTCTGCAAACGATAGGTGATTTTGCCGTTGTGCACCGTGCCTAGATACATCGTGGCCACATTCTTCAGATTGGGATCGAAGATCATGTGGCTGGTGACGCCGTCGTACTCCTCCGTATCAGCCATCGCGTCGTGAATGCGCGCACGATTCAGGCCGCCTTTGCAGATAGAGTCGAGCAGGAGGTTCATTGCGTCGTAAGCCAGCGAGGCAAACTGCTCCGGCTTCTCGTGGAAGCGCGCTTCGTAGCGTTGATTGAAGGCCAGCCACTCGGGCGTAGTGCGTGTTGGGTCGTAGGGGAAGACAGCCTCGAATCCTTCGGCGGCAGCACCGGCTTTTTCAAGAAGCTCAGGGCCCAGGGTGCGATAGGATCCGAAGACGCGCTGCTTCATGCCCATGGCGCGCATCTGCTTCAGGATGCCCGCGGTTTCGGCCTCATCGGCCCAGAGCACAATGCCGTCGGCGCGCGAGGATTGGATGATTTTGAGCAGGCGCGTGTAATCGGTGTCGCCGGCCATGTACTTCTGCTCGATGACGATTGGATGGCCGAGGCGGCGCGAGACATCGCGGAACTTGAGTACGCCAAAGCGGCCGTAGCGGTTGTTGACACGCAGAATGGCCACGCGCTTGAGGCCCAGCTCGGTAAACATGCGGCGGGCGAGCGTCAAGCTCTGCACGCGGTCGTCCTGCAGCACGGTCATGAACCAGGGAACGTATGTTTCCGGAATGGTTGGGTCAGTGGACTCGGAGTTCATGATGGGGATTTCGGACTTCAAGGCAACGCGCACAGCGATGTGCGTCGACTCCGAGCTGATGGATCCGAAGATGGCCCAATCCTGGTCGTCGTAAATCATTTTGACGGTTTCGTTGGAGGCCGAGCCCCAGATGGAAGGGTCGGTGGGACGATCGGGGCCGTAGGAGGCCTTGGCTTGCCAGTTGTCGTAGTCGTTGTGGAGCATCAGCTTGTAGGGCTTGCCGCCGTAGCCGCCGCGGGCGTTGGCCTCTTCAATGGCGAGTTGCGCGCCGTGCAGCATGCGCAGTCCATACACGCCATCGGGATTGTGCTCAATGGGCCCGAAGAAGCCGATGCGCACTTCGGTGATGTCTTTCGGCTCGGGAATCTCGCGCCCTGCGCCGGTGTAAATGTTGGGGTGCGTGTAATTCAGGTAGTAAGGCTCGGCGAACTTTTCATAAGGACTCATGTCCTTGGGTTCGCCGGCGTAGGGAACGACGGTGCGATCGCGCGGCGGCCCCGGAGGGTTTTTGCCGCACTCGCACACCCGCTTTTCGGCGGGCGAGGGCACATGCGCCGGCGCCTGAGCCTTGCCCAGGGCCGCGCCCAGCAATGCGCCGGCCGCCAGCAGGCAGGCCAGGCTCCGCGCCGATCTGATCTTCATCGCAACTACTCCTCGTGGTGCCTGCAGCAGCTTTTTTCCGTGTGGAACATGGCGATGGCTTCAATCTCGATCAGCAGTTCCGGGCGGCACAGCTTGGCCTGAATGCCGGTGGAGGCCGGCGGCACGGCCAGTCCCTGCTCAGCGAAGAACTCACTGCGGCCCTGATTGAAGTCATCGTAGTCGCGGTCGATGTCGCGCAGGTAGCAACTGGTGCGGATGATGTCGTGCCAGGTTGCGCCTTCGCTTTCGAGCAGGCCGGTGATGTTTTCATAGGTGCGGCGCAACTGCGCGCGGAAGTCGCCGATGTGCACGCTCTTGCCGTACTCGTCGATGGACGCGGTGCCGGAGATGAGCAGAATTGTGAGCCCATTCAGGTCAATGCGCGTGCCGCGCGAGAACGAACTGGGCTTGGCGTAGTCGTAGGCTTCGTTCAGCACGTTCAGGTTGGTGATGGGACGCTTCTTGATGGGCGCATGGCCGGCTGCGGCGATGGCTGCGAGGGCTTCGATCATGATGATTGCTCCTTGAGAACAGAACTATTTCTGCAGAATTCCGTGGCTGAGACCGTGCGCGGTGGCGACCCAGATGTCGTCTCCCTGCAGGTCAATGTTCAAAATGTAGTGATGCGACGGCGCGGTGGTGACTTCAACCGGCGTCACGTTGCCCTGGGCGTCGCGTACTGTCATTTCCGGTTTGCCGTTTTCGAGTGACGGCCGGTAGACGGCCCAGTTGACGCCGTCGTAGTAGGCCAGGCCCTTGTCGGTGCCGAACCATGCGCGATTCGCGTCCACGCCCTTGACCACGTTGGTGAAGTTCGAGGGCAGGCCGCTGTCCTTGGTTAAAAAGTTGTGCCAGTAGCGGCCGTCGTAGCGGCTGTCGCCAAAGTAGGTGGCCACCCAGGCAATCTTGTCCACATAGCTGACCGAGGTGGTGATCTCGTGAATCAGGCCCTGATCCTTGAAGAGCACCATTTCGGTTTCGCCGTCGGGGTCGTCGTAGCGGTCCCAGCGGCCGGTTTGCTGATTCAGCTCCAGCAGGCCGCTACCCCACACGGCGTAGTAGACCTTATCTGCCGCGGCGGAGACGCCATAGACCCAGATCTCATTCATGGGCGTGTTGCGCTCGTTGTAGAGCGACCACTGATGGGTGCGCAGGTTGAGCATGCATGCGCCGGCGGCGGTGGCCACCCACACGTGCTCGCCTTCGACGGCGACGCCATAGACCACATCGTTACTGAGGCCCGAGTTGAGCTGCGTGTAGCTATCGATGCGGCCGCCGGAGATGCGGCTGAGACCGCCCATGGTGCCGGCCCACACGTCGCCGGTGCGCTTGTCGAGCGCGAGCGACATGACGGCGCGATGCGCCAGGCCGTCTTTGGTGGAGTAGGTCTTCCACTTGCCGTCTTCGTAGAGTCCGAGGCCATTGTCGGTGCCGGCCCAGATGCGGTCGCCATCGACGAGCACCGCGTAGACGTGGTTATCGGGCAGTCCGTTGGCGGTGGTGAAATTCTGAAACTGGTAGCGCGGCATTTGCGGCGGCGCGGCCAATGCGCATTGCGCCAGCAGTGCGGCGCTCAGCAGCAGAGCGAATTTCGATGCAAGCTTCATTACCGTGTCCTCAAGTACTCAATCAGGTCGTTGAGTTCGTCCTTGGTCAGGTCGTTGGTGCGGCCGTGCTTGTCCTGCGGGTTATAGATGGTCCAGATTTCTTCGAGCGATGCGGCGGAGCCATCGTGCAGGTACGGCGCGCTGAGCGCGATGTTGCTGAGCTGGGGCGTATCGAGCAGGCCGCTGTTGTCCGTCGCCTTTTTTGTGCCCACGTCGAACGAGCGTTGATTTGTGCCCTTCGGTCCGCTGTGGCAGTAGCTGCAGCGATTCGTTTCCGGAATCGGCGCGCCGAACTTGTCCGTGGTGCGCTCGAAGATGGCCTTGCCGCGCTCCTGCGCCATGGTGAGCTGGCCATTGGGCAGCCGCCAGCGATTGGGCCGCGAGGGTAGGCTGCGCACGTAGGTCACAAGATCGGTGAGCGTCAGGTCGTCGTAATTCTCTGAGCGCCAGAAGTATTTTTCCGTGCGCGGACCGCACTCGGTGGGCAGGTTGGGGTTGCCGCCATTCCACTTGTAGGGCTCGGTGCCGACCAGATCCTCGATGGGGCGGTTGTCCACGATGTCGCGTCCGAAGCCGTCAGGCTCAAGATCCCACTGCAGGCCGTCGAAGGTGGAGTCGATGTGGCAGTTGGCGCAGCCGATTTGCCGTTGGAAGGAGTAGCGCGATGAGTAAAAGGCGCGCTCGCCGTTGCGCTGCACGGTGATTTCCTTCGGCCCTGCGAGTGCGATGGTTTTGGTGACGCGCAGCGCGCGCGTATCGATGATGCTGATGGTGTCGTCGAGGCGATTGGCGACCAGCAGGCTAAGGCCGTCGGGCGAGAGCAGCAGGCCGCGCGGATCGTGGCCGACCGGAATGCGTGCGACGACATAGTGCGAGCTGGCGGAAAGATCGGTGACGAATGAATCCTTATGGGTGCGCGTGAATGCGAGCAACTTTGGCAGGTCGATGACGGTGACGAACTCCGCGCCACTGCTGCCGACATAGAGGCGCGACTTGTCCGCGGAGATGGCGACGCCGAAGGGGCGCGAGGCGTAGAGTTCAAGCTCGTCGAGCGGCACATTGATGGCGCGGCCGTTCACATCCGCACCGAAGAGGGTGATGGTGTCAGCGAATGCGCCGCTGTGCTCAAGATGCGCGAGCGGAACGAGATTTTTGGGATAGAGGCCGGCGACGACGCCAAGCTTTCCATCGGCGGAGACCGCGGTGTGGAAGCCGTGCGCCAGGCCCGGCATGGCGACGCGGTCGGTGACGCGTGCGTGCACGGCATCGATGACGGTGACCTCTGCCTCAGGCTGCGTGCGATGCGGCGTGGGATTGGGATAGACGTGGGTGACGTAGAGCAGACGGCCATCGGGCGAGGGCTCGATGTAGCTTGCACCGCGTCCGGCGGCCAGCCGTTTTTCTTCCGCGCCGGTCGATGCGTCGAGCACGGCTACGTCGTTGGAGATGCGGTTGGCGACGAACAGATGTGCGCCGTCGGGCGAGAGCGCGAGGCCAGAAGGCTCCGCGCCAGCGGTCCACGTTGCGGTTACTGCGTCGGTCTTCGTGTCGATGACGGAGATGGTGTCGTCCCACGAGTTGGCGATGAAGAGACGCGCGCCGTCGGGGGAGAGCACGATGCCGCGCGGCTGGTGGCCCACGGCGATGGTGTCGATGGTTTCGTAGGTCTTGGCGTCGAGCACGCGCATCTGGTCGCTGCCGTTGCACAGCACGTAGAGTCGCGCGCCGCCCTGCGCCGGCAGTATCTCCAGCGGCGAGGCGTAGGTGAGCATTGCGCCGTCGAAATTGGGCCGTGCCGCCTGCGCGCGCGTGCCATGCAGCAAGCCGGTGACGGCGACAGCTCCGCACAGCGCGCCTGCGGCGAGCAGTGCCGCGGCGGCCAGCCGGCGTTGGAGCAGTGCGCTCACTTCGGCTCCTCCACGGTCAGCACGCGGTCCACCGCTTGCTTTTCCAGTGTCTGCTCGCGGCCGCTGGGCCAGTGAATCACGATCTTGTCGGCCTGCGTGGCGGAGCCGAGGCCAAAGTGCAGGCGCTCGTCGTTTTGCGAAAGATAGCCGGAGCTGGCGACGCGCTCGGCAGACCACATTTTGCTGCCTGCGTGCACTTCCACACGTGCGCCAATGCCGTCGCGGTTGCTTTTGGTGCCGCGCAGCTTGATGGCCAGCCAGTGGCCGGCGTTCTGCGAAACGTTGTGCACCAGCGTGCCCTTCGCACCAAGGTTCACCACGAAGGCGTCCATCTTGCCGTCGTTGTCGTAGTCGGCAAAGCACGCGCCGCGCGCTACGCTGCGCGTGTTCAGCACCTGGCCTGCGGTTTCGGAAACATCGTCGTACTTCTGGCCGCCGAGGCCACGAAAGAGCGTGTGCTCTTGCGGGATTAGATGGATGAGGCCGCCGTGAAAGATGAGAATGTCGGGAATGCCGTCGTTGTCGAAGTCGTAAACGCCGGACCCCCAGCTGACATATTGCGCGTTGGCCTGCGAGACGCCGTTGCCCGCGCCGATGTCTTCGTAGAGCCACTCATTCTTTGCGCCGCCGCTGTTGTGCAGCAGACGGTTGTAGTGGCCATCGCTCACCCACAGGTCAAGCACGCCGCGGCCGTCCATGTCCGCGAAGACCGGGCCCATAGACGAGGTGGATTCGCCATTCTGGCCGAATGCCGTGCCGGTGTCGTTGCCAATCTCCTCGAAGGTGCCGTCGTGCTTGTTGCGCAGCAGGAAGTTTTCCGTGCGGTCGTTGGCGATGTAGATGTCGTCCCAGCCGTCGTTGTCGAAGTCGGCGGCGGTGACGCCCATGGTGCGGCCCACCAGCGCCGCAATGCCTGACTTCTCGCTTACATCGGTAAAGGTGCCGTCGCAATTGTTGTGGTAAAGCTTGTTGGTTTCGCCTTCGTAATCCAGCGGGCCGGGGTAGTTGTCGGCCGCGTAGTAGGCGCGATATTTGGGGTCGAACTTGACGTAGCGGCCCACGAAGAGATCAACGCAGCCATCCTTATCGTAGTCCAGCCATGTGGAGCTGATGGACCAGCCATCGACGTGAATGCCGGCTTTCTCGGTGACGTCGACAAAGTGGCCGTGGCCATCGTTGTGATAGAGAATCGCGCGGCCGTAGCCTGTGACCAGCAGGTCGACAAAGCCGTCGTTGTCGTAGTCGGCCGCGGTGACGGCGATTGAGTAGAGATCGGGATTGAGGCCAGCCTTGTCGGTGACATCGGTGAAGGTGCCGTTGCCATTGTTGTGGTAGAGGTGGTTGTGAGGCAGAGGATTCGGCTTCACTTTGAGCGGAAACGGATGCATCGAGTCGTCGAGCGGGCGGCCATTGACGATGTAGAGATCTTCGAGGCCGTCGTTGTCGTAGTCGAACCAGATGCAGCCCGCGCCGGTGCCTTCGAGCAGCGAGCCGAGTTGGCGCGAGCCGAAGCTGTGCGTGAAGTCGATGTGGGCTTTGTCGCTTGCATCTTCAAACTGAATGGCGGGCGCGTGGGGCGCGGCTGCTGGTTTTTGCGGAGCCTGCGCGAGCGCGATAGAGGCCGTTGCGGCCAGTAGAACAATGAGAGAGCGATGCATCAATGGCCTCCCTGCGTGCTGGTGTGCGGTGCGGCGCCGGTCAGGTCCGCGGGCGTGGTGGTGCGGTCGAGCACGGCAGGCACGCGATTTTCCGAGGCGTGTTCGGGGCCGGTATGGCAGCCCACGCAAATGCGCTGCTCGCCGCCGCGCGACCAGAACCAGCCGCGCTCACTGCGCAGCACTGTGCCGCGCGCATCCAGTACGGAGATGCGAATCGGCTTGTCGCCCGGCACCTGGATGAAGAACGAGCCGTCCTGCTCGATGGGCGCGGTTCCCAGGGTGACGGCGCGACCGTCGGCAGTGCGTGTTTCAAGGCGCACTTTGGAAGGAGTGCCGTGCAGAATACCGTCGCGCGTGAGGCGCGCATCCAGTGCGAGAAGATTGGCGTAATCCCACGGATGCAGCGCGCTGGGATGCTGATGCGGACGCATCTTTGCCGCGACAACCACCGGCTCCACGAGATTGGTGCCGCGCTCGGAGACGACAGGCTTCATCGTGGTGCTGCCGGGCTTCCAGCTTTGCAGCGTGAAGGGCTCGCTGTTGCCGGACCGTGCACTGACAATCCATGTACCGCTGGCCGTCTCTGCAATGCTGCCTGCGAACTCGGCATGCGGAGCGGCGACAGGCGCCTCATTGGCCAGCGCGGAAGTGAAGCGGGCCAGCGTTGCGCCATGTGTGAAGACGACATCGCCCGAGGCGAGTTGACGGCCGCCCCAGCGCGCTACGCCGTGATCGCAGCGATAGGACTCAAGGCCCGAGCCATCGGTGTAGACCAGGTACATCTCCGGCGTTGTGCCTGTGCCCAGCGGATACTCGGCCTCGAAGAGCACACGCCCATCGGCCAGCACATCAGCGGGCAGCGCACTGGCCGCGCCGTAAGTCAGCGCCAGCGGCTTGGAGCCGTCGAGGTTTGCGGTCATCAGCACAAAGCCCTTTGCACCGCGCTGGGCGAAGACCATGCGCTGGCCGGGCAGGTAGATGGGCCGGACCACGTCGTGCTCGCCGCCAAGAACTTTGCGCACCGCATGCGTGGCCAGGGTGAGCTCGAAGATTTGCCAGGGATCGTTGGGTTTTTGTTTGCCGGCGAAGAGAACCGTCGCGCCGTCGTAGGAAAGATTGGCGTCGGAGCTGGCAGCAAAATTCTCAAGCAGCGGAGCCGCTTTGCCCGCATGTACCAGCATCAACTGCGCGCCTTTGGGGAAGCGCTCGCCGCCGTGCAGCGCGGCTGTGGCGTTATACGCCGGGGCCGCGGTCACAATCACATCCGCATCCTGCGCGGGAGCATCGTCCATGGCGGCGCGCCCGATGGGAAGCAATGCGAGAGAGCTGAGCGCGAGCGCCACTTGAAACCGGAACTTCATCCGAAGGCCTCCATGCGCTCCGCGAGCCTGTCTGCCACGGGGGCCACGGTGCGCAGCGCGAGGTAAGGGGCCATCGATTCCATCATTTCGTCAAAGCCGTTGAAGTCCAGCGACTGGTCGCCGTCGCTCCAGGCCTTGTCGGGATGAGGATGCACTTCAACAATCATTCCGTCTGCGCCGGCTGCAACCGCAACGCGCGCCAGCGCTGGTACTAATTCGCGCGCGCCGGCGGCATGGCTGGGATCGGCGATGACGGGAAGATGCGAAATCTGTTTGAGCAGCGCGATGGCTGCCACATCGAAGGTGTTGCGCAGCGCGGTCTCAAAGGTGCGAATGCCGCGCTCGCACAGAATCACGTGTGGATTGCCGTTGTCGAGGATGAGTTGCGCGGCGCGCAGCAGGTCGGCGATGGTGGCCATCATTCCGCGCTTTAGCAGCACGGGACGGCCGCTGCGGGCCGCCGCTTCAAGCAGTGCGTAGTTCTCCATATTGCGCGTGCCGATTTGGAGAATGTCGGCGTACTCGGCCACCATGGGCACGTCGAGCTCTGACATTACCTCGGTGACAATGGCGAGGCCGCTCTCTTGGCGCGCGCGGGCCAGCATCTTCAGGCCTTCGAGGCCGTGGCCCTGGAAGGCGTACGGCGAGCTGCGGGGCTTGAAAGCGCCGCCGCGAAGGATGCGCGCGCCGCCACGCCGCACGTGGTGCGCAGTAGCCACCAATTGAAATTCTGTTTCGACCGAGCACGGCCCGGCCATGGTGATGAAGTCGTCGCCGCCTATCTCGAAGTCGAGAATTGGAATCAGAGTCTGCTGATGTTCTGTGGATTTCAGAACGTCTGGGCTTTCCGAAAATTGATCCTGCCAACTCTGGCGCACGCGCCGCACTCCAATCCGGGGAAGCCTCAGAGTACTGCGCACTTATTGGAGCAACCTCCACCCTAAGATGGAGAGAGGCCGTGCAAGGCCAACAGGTGTGATGGCGCGCACATTTTGGCGTCTGAAATGGGTCAAAATCGACCCGGATTCTGCTCCTAGAGCTGAGCCATCGGTGGCACGCGGTAGCCGAAGGCCTCGTCGACGATGGATGCGATGCCGAGAGCGACCTCGTCCTCGTAGGGTCGAGCGGCAATTTGCACGCCAATGGGGAGGCCGTCGGGTGAGTTTCCCACGGGAACCATTGCGGCCGGCGAGCCCAGCGCGTTGAACCACTGCGTGTGCCGCACTGCGTCGAGATAATGCACCTCGCGGCCATCGATATTCCACGTGCGCTCACCATGACGCCATGCAGGCACGCTGGCCACCGGGCACAGCAGCACCGGGAACTGCTGCATCTCTTCAAGCATGCGCGCGCGCACCAGATCCAGATTGGCCCATGCAATCAGCAATTGCATGGAGCTCATCTCCGGCTCGGCCTGGGCGATGGTGAGGAACTCGCGGAAGATGGGGCTGAGCTGCGCTTGGTGGCCGCTGTAGGTGGGCCGGTAGAACATCTCTCCGCATTGGACGAAGAATGTCCACCACAGCTTGCGCAGCGGTTCCAGTTGTTGCGGGCGGAAAGGCTCGACGCGGAAGCCGGCCTGGCGTAGTACTTCAACGGCGGCGCGCACGGCAGCGCGCGTCTCCTGCGTCACGGGGACGAGGCCGTCGTCTTCAAAGTAGCCGATGGGTTGCGCGCGCAGCTCGTCGAGCGAGCGTGCGCGATAGCTGAGCGGCACGCCGGCGGGATCGTTGGCATCCGGCCCGTTGAGCGCTTCGAACATCAGGGTCACGTCGCGCATGGTGCGCGCCATGGGGCCAATTGCGCCCAGTATGGAAAACGGGCCGACGCACGGCGGCAGATGGCCCGCGCCGGGGAATCGCCCCGGTGTTGGCTTAAGCGAGCAGATGCCGGTGAAGTGCGCAGGCACGCGCACGCTGCCGCCGGAGTCTGAGCCGAGACCCGCGGCACTCATGCCTGCGGCAATGGCGGCCGACTCGCCGCCGCTGGAGCCGCCCGGCGTGCAGTCGAGGTTCCACGGATTGGCGACGCGGCCGTGCAGCAGATTGGCGGACTCATAGGCCATCAGAAATTCCGGGCAGTTGGTGGCGCCGAGAATGAGCGCGCCGGCCGCACGCAGCCGCGCTACCAGCACCGCGTCCTCGGTGGGCACGCTGCCCTTGTTGAGCAGGCTGCCGATTTCGCACTTGAGACCGGCGGTGGAGATGGAGGACTTTACCGTGACGGGCAGCCCATGCAGTTTGCCGCGCGGGCCGGTGTGCGCGTCGAGACGGCGCGCTTCAGTGCGCACACGCTCCGCATCGAAATCGGCGAAGGCGTTGAGCGCGGGATTGAGCCGCGCGATTTGCGCGAGATGCTGCTCGGCAAGTTCACTGACTGTGACTTCGCCGGCTTGCAGCGCTGCCAACTGCTCTACTGCTGGCGCCGTGACCAACTGCTTCATGGCTGCACTCCCGCGCCGGGCTCAATCGAGGTGTCCTGTGCCGGCGTCGAGGGCAGAGTCTGAAATTCGAAGCGATACGAGCGCACCGGCTGGCCGGTGTCGAAGCGGGTGTTGTAGTCCAGTTGATAGTTCAACGCGTCGGCATCGTCCGGAAATTTTTCAGACCTTGGGTACGGATATTGCGACATGCCATGGAACGGCATTTGTGCCACGGTGTAGGGCGAGGCATCCCACCAATCCATGTCCTTCACGTAGCCGTTGGCGTAGAAGAAGTAATCGCGCGTCCAGCCGGTGGGCAGCGCGGGCAGCGAAGCTGAATCGAATTCGGCGGCAATCTCCTCGCCGCTACCGAAGATGGCGAAGCGGTCATCGACGCCCTTGACCAGCGCGGTGACATCGCCGAGGCGCGTGTAGTTGCCGCGCTGCCGCTGGTAGGGCCCGGTCAGGCTTACGCGGTCGTAGTCGTAGTCCAGGTCGCCGGGGCTCTTGCCTTCGATTTGCAGCGGGTAGCCGCGGAAGTGCTCGGTGGCCAGCGCGAGTGGAATCTCGGTGGTGTGGAAGGCGCCTTCGGCCTGGTTATCGATGAGCACCTGATCCCAGAAGAGTTCAAGGTTGGTCATCAGCCGGATGCGCCGCGTGCCCGCGGGCAGCTTGCCAGTCAGGTCCACAATCATGGTGCGCGTGAGCCCAGCAGGGAAGCCCGCGTCGCCGGGAATGCGCTGCCAGCTTCCGTCCGGGCGCTCTGCTTCAACGTAGGGCGAGATGGGTTTGATGCCCGCCTGCCATGCGCCGTAGAGCGAGGTGGCGCTGAAGTAGTTCACGTAGCCGGTCATCAGCAAACGCAGCGGGGAGTGCGCGTCTACGTTGCCAAGGTCGAGCGTGAGTGCATGCAGGTTGGCGAAGCCGTCGTAAGGGGTGACCGTGAAACCGCTGGCGAAGAGGTGATCGCGCTGCGAGATAGTTGCGAGTACATCGCGGCCTTCGCCATCCCACGCGCCCACCGGCAGCCGCGTACCAGCGGAGGCGACGATGCGGCCGGAGGCAAATGGCGGATCGTCGAGGAATTTTTCGTCGGGATTCACGTTCACATTGGCGGGGTGATCGACAGCGACGAGCCGCAACTGGTCGATGTAGTTCACCTCTTCCATCGGCTCGATGAAGCGCAGGCTCAGGCGGCCGTTCTGTGGCACAAACTGAGCGCCGTCCACCTTGATCCACTCGCCGGGGTTAGGAATGTTGCGCCGCTGCGGCGTGAACCAGTGGCCCACAACTGCCGCGCCAATCACGTCGGTGACGAGCGTGTATTTCTTGCCGTTCCAGGTGAAGAGCACCGGGCAACTGCTGCCGCGGCGG
>DASVLI010000147.1:0-8199 GCA_036384955.1 Occallatibacter sp. | reverse complement strand
TCGCTGGTGGAGCAGGGCAAGACGATGTGGCGGAATGGAGCGTCGCTGACCGGCAGTTACACGCTGCATGTGGCGCGCGGGCAGATTGCGAGCATTGGGTTGAGCTACATTCGCGGTGCAGCGATTACGCCGCGGGTGGACAATGCGCTGACCTTTGCGACGTCGTACACGGTGTTCTTTTAGGCGAAGCGCATGCCCGACGGAACCGACATAGAAACGTGAGGGGAGAAATGAACATGCAAACGCGCACACTTGGCAACGGCAAGCTCGAAGTTTCAGCATTGGGACTTGGCTGCATGGGCATGAGCTGGTCGTATGGGCCGCCCAAGGACAAGCAGGAGATGATCAGCCTGCTTCATGCGGCGGTAGAGCGCGGCATCACCTTTTTTGACACGGCAGAGGTGTACGGGCCACTGGTGAACGAGGAGCTTGTGGGCGAAGCACTGGCGCCGTTTCGCGGCGAGGTGGTAATCGCGACGAAGTTCGGCTGGGAGGCGAATGCGGGCGACGGCGGCAAATGGAATGCGCTGAACAGCAGGCCAGAGCACATCAAGCAGGTGGCCGAGGAATCGTTGAAGCGGCTGAAGGTGGATGCCATCGATCTCTACTATCAACACCGTGTGGACCTGACCGTGCCGATTGAGGATGTGGCCGGCGCGGTGAAGGACTTGATTCAGGAGGGCAAGGTAAAACACTTCGGCCTTTCCGAGGCGAGTGCGAAGACGATTCGCCGTGCCCATGCGGTGCAGCCTGTGGCGGCACTGCAAAGCGAATACTCGCTGTTTTGGCGGGAACCGGAAGAGACGGTGATGCCTACGCTGGAAGAACTGGGAATTGGCTTTGTACCATTCAGCCCGCTGGGCAAAGGATTCCTGACCGGGAAGATTGACGCAAACACCAGGTTCGACAGCACGGATTTTCGCAGCACCGTGCCGCGCTTCAGCGAACAGAATCGCAAGGCAAACCAGGTGCTGGTGGATCTTGTGGCAGGTTTTGCGGAGCAGAGAAAGGCAACACCCGCACAGATTGCACTGGCCTGGCTGCTAGCCAAGAAGCCGTGGATTGCGCCGATTCCAGGCACCACGAAGCTGACAAGGTTGGACGAGAACCTTGGATCGCTGAGTGTGGAGCTGACAGAAGAGGATGTGCGCTCACTGGAGGAGGCTTCGTCGAAGCTCAAACTGGAAGGCGCCCGTTATTCCAAGTTCCATGAGCAACTGGTTGGCCGGTAAATTGCGGAAGGTATGAGGGAAAAGATGAAGGTACTGGGTTATGCCGTATTGGTTGCGCTGGCGGCTAGTCTGACGCTGGCTCAGCAGCCTGCGGCCAAACAGCTGAGTGACCGCGAAAGGCTGATTGGCGCCTGGCATCTGGCGCACATCGATGTACCGAGACCGGATGGCAAGCCGGTGGATACGCCGCAGCCGAAGGGCATGCTGATCTATACACGGGACGGCCATGTGTCCGTGCAGTTGATGTATCCGGCATCGGCGCGTGCCGTCGATAACGAGTACGTGCACGACAGCTATGAGGCATCGTTCGGCAGCTACGATCTTGACGAGAAGTCGCACACCCTTACCCATCACGTGCAGGGTTCGAACACGGGGCAGCTGCTGGTGTGTAAGGATCTGCCGCGTGTTTACCGATTCACGGCGGACGGGAAGCTGACGATTCGGTCGTCCAATCCGGCAGAGCACTGGCTGGTGACGTGGGAGCACTACTGAATGGGTACGTGGCACACGGGCGCATGCCGCGGCGGTACGGATTTTTCCGCGGTAAAGAAGCGAAGTGCGGCGCGCTGAAGAGGAGAATGCGATGTACATCAAACGAGGCGGGACGCAGGCATCCATGAAGGGGCCGGCGGATTGGTTTACGGGAGCGGTGCGGATTGATCCGCTGTTTCAGGCGCCGAGCCCGGCGCGGGTGCAGGGCGCCAGTGTGACGTTCGAGCCGGGGGCGCGCACAGCGTGGCATACGCATCCTCTGGGGCAGACGCTGGTGGTGACGGCGGGCTGCGGCTGGTGCCAGCGTGAAGGCGGGCCGGTGGAGGAGATTCGCCCCGGCGACGTGGTGTGGTTTGCGCCGGAGGAGCGGCACTGGCACGGCGCCACGGCGGCCACAGGTATGACGCATATTGCAATCCAGGAAGCTCTGGAGGGCAAGGTTGTGGAGTGGATGGAGCAGGTAAGCGACGAGCAGTACAACATTAGCCCCAAATCCTGAGTGCAGAATTCTTCTTGTATCCGCGTAGCGTGAACCATCAGCAACGCTACTTCTCGTTCCTCCATGAGTCAACCACATACATCGAGGGAGAGCCATGAAAAGCTTAATGTTAGGTCTGTTTCTATCAACACTGATTGCGCCACTGTCGTACGCACAGCAACCGCCTGCGCCGCCAACGGAAACGATTCAAACTGCCGCAACTCAGACACCCGAGCAGCAGGAAGTTATCAACCTCTCAAACGCGAAATGGGATTGGATGGCAGACAAGAAGGTCGATTCCCTTGAGGCACTTTTTGATGACAAAGCCATGTTCACCCACATGGGAGGGACCTGGGGAAAAACCCAAGAGCTGGCGACCATTAAGAGCGGTGGCATCTGGTACAAAAAAGCCGTAGTTTACGCAGTTGACGCTCGCATATTTGGTAACACAGCCATCCTGCTGGAAGACATTGATTTGCAGGCAGCAGTTGGTGAGCACGAAGTTACCAATCCTTTTATGGTGACTGAGGTTTATATCAAGGAAGGCGGCAAGTGGAAGCTGGCCCAACTCACGTTCTCGCATCTGCTCAGGCCGGTCAAAATGATTAGCAGTAAGAATTAGCCACAAACATCGCGAGAGAATCCGCGGCGAAGTTTGGTGCTGCAGCGGCCGGCGAAAGAACAGGAGACGGTGATGAAGAAGAGAGTACTAGGAAACAGTGGGTTGGAAGTATCGGCGCTGGGGCTGGGCTGCATGGGCATGAGCTTTAGCTATGGGCCGCCCAAGGACAAGAAAGAGATGATCGCCGTGCTGCACGGCGCGGTGGAGCGTGGCGTGACCTTCTTCGACACGGCCGAAGTGTATGGGCCGTGGCTGAACGAGGAGCTGCTGGGCGAGGCCTTTGTGGGTATGCGCGACAAGGTGGTGATTGCCACCAAGTTCGGGTTCAATCTGAACCCCGACGGCAGCCCGGGGTGGCAGGGATTGAACAGCCGACCGGAGCGCATCAAGCAGGTGGCGGATGCCTCGCTGAAGCGGTTGAAGACGGATGTAATCGATTTGTTCTATCAGCATCGCGTGGACCCTGAGGTGCCGATTGAGGATGTAGCCGGCGCGGTGAAGGAGCTGATTGAGGCGGGAAAGGTGAAGCACTTCGGACTGTCGGAGGCGGGCGCGCAGACGATTCGGCGGGCGCATGCGGTGCAGCCAGTGACGGCGCTGCAGAGCGAGTACTCGCTGTGGTGGCGGCGGCCGGAGGAGTCGATACTTCCCGCGCTGGAAGAGCTGGGCATCGGCTTTGTGCCGTACAGCCCGCTGGGCAAGGGCTTTTTGACGGGCAAGATGGACGATAAGACCGAGCTTGGCCAGGGGGATTTCCGCGCGACGCTGCCGCGGTTTACAGCGGAGGCGCGCAAGGCCAACCAGGCGGTGGTGGATCTGCTGACGGGCATCGCAAAGCAGAAGGAGGCGACGCCGGCACAGGTGGCTCTGGCATGGCTGCTCAAGCAGAAGCCGTGGATTGTGCCGATTCCGGGAACGACGAAGCTGTCGCGGCTGGATGAGAACCTGGGCTCGCTGAAGGTGGAGCTTTCTGCGGCGGAGCTGGTGGATTTGAACGAGGCTGCTGCGAAGATCCAGATTGTGGGCGACCGCTATCCGGAGCACATTGCGAAGATGACCGAGAGTTAAGGCGGCAATTTTGCAGGCAAGCATAGGCGCGGGGCGAAAGCTCCGCGCCTGCTTTTTTGTGAGCGGCGATGCCGATTTGGTGCACAGACAAAGCCCGCTCTGATAGAAAGAACGGCAATGAAGACTGCCAATGAAGAGCGCGGTCCGGGAGTTTCCTGGCCGCTGGGGCTGTTGATTGCGCTGGCCGTGGTGCTGGTGTGGTCGTGGATGGGCGCGTACGACCGGATGACGTGGTGGCTGGAGGCGTTTCCGGCGCTGATTGCCGTGCCGCTGCTGATGGCGACACACAAGCGGTTTCCGTTTACCACGCTGGCCTACTTTCTTATCGCGGTGCATGCGTCAATTCTGATGGTGGGCGCGCACTTTACCTACGAGCGTGTGCCGCTGTTTGACTGGGTGCGGACACTGTTCCACCTGGCGCGCAACGACTACGACAAGATTGGACACCTGGCGCAGGGATTTGTGCCGGCAATTGTGGCGCGCGAGGTGCTTATCCGGCTGCGGGTGGTTGAGCGGCGCAGGTGGCTGCCGTTTCTGGTAATGAGTATCTGCATGGCGATCAGCGCCTGCTACGAGCTGGTGGAGTGGGGCGTTGCGGTGGTGGAGGGCAGCGGGGCCGATGCGTTTCTAGGCACGCAGGGCGACCCGTTCGACACGCAGAGCGACATGTTTTGCGCGCTGATTGGCGCGGCCGCGGCGCAGATTCTGCTGACGCACCTGCACAACCGGCAGATTGCGCGGCTGGAGACGCAGTTGGGCGCGGCGAAGAATTAGCGCCGATGGATGATTTGTAGAGGAATCCGGGAGGGTGGCGGCGCGAGATTTGAGTCTCGCGCCCGATGTGTTTAGAGGGCGGCCATGGCGGCCGACTCGTTGGGGAAGAGGCCCGCGTACTTGGTGATGCCTACCATGGTGAAGACCTTGGTGAAGTGAGCCGAGAGGCCGAAGGCAAAGACCTTCTGGCCGGCGTTGGCGGCCTCGATGAGCATCTGGATGACCAGGGCAATGCCGCTGGAGTTGATGTAGTCGACCTTGGTGAAGTCGAGCAGGACCAGCTTGGCGGTTGCCTTGGGCAGGGCCTGGTAGGCGCCGAGCACGGCATCCTTCGAGGTGCTGGCAATATCGCCTTCAAAGCGCAGGACGGACACGCTATGGCCTGCTGGGGAAGTAATCTGGTCAACTTTCGACTTGGTTTCGCTCTGCACGATTCTCTATCTCCGTCTCTTCTGTTCCGTCGCTACGGCTGGCTTCGGTCAAAGCAGCCGGGAAAGCGGGCTGCATTCAATTTCGTTCAATTGCGGTGTTACGCGGCGTCCTTGTCCAGGCGAATCATCAGCCGGACATAACTGCTTTTTCCATTGTCGCCCTTGACCCATTCAGCTTCGTCCACCAGGGCCTGGATGAGGAACATACCCATGCCGCGGGGGTCTTCTTCGCCATGCATCTTGCGGTCGATGTTGGGTTTGGGGGGCAGATTCTTCAGGCCCTTGCCGTCGTCGATAACCCTGACTTCAAGGCGATCGTCGGCAGAGGAGAGCACGACACCGACCGAAAGCCCTTCGTTGAGGCGGTTGCCATGCTCAATGGCATTGATGCAGGCTTCGGCGACCGCGGTCTTCAGGTCTTCAACGCGGTCATCGCGGAAACCCATCAGCTTGGCAACGGCAGCCGCGGTGCTCATGGCCACTTTCTCATAGCCAAGCCGCGAGGGTAACCGCACCTCCACGCTGGTGGATTTAATTTCTGTCATGCCGTTGTCTCCGAAGCAGGTGAAATTCGGCACAGAGCCAGGGCAGTCATATCGTCGCTCTGGGGGCTGCCTGCGGCAAAAGCGTCCAGCTGGGTCCACAGTGCATCGAGAATATCATCAGCCTTTTGCGAGGGGCACTGGGAAAATTCGTCCATCAGGCGGTCAGAGCCAAACTCCTCATCGCCGCAGAAGACCTCGGTGAGGCCGTCGGTATAGAAGAGGAGGCGGGAGCCGGGCGCGACGGTGGCCGTCTCTGAGCCGTAGTCCATGCCGGGCAACATGCCGAGCGGGGTGCCGGTGGACTCGAAGAGTTTTGCCTCGCCGCTGGATGAAACCAGGAAGCCTGGGTTGTGGCCGGCGTTGGCGACCTCGAGCTCGCCGGTGGCGGGGTCGAGGCGGAGGAAGATGGCGGTGACGTAGCGGCGGCGGGCTTCCTCGCCCTCCTGCCAGTGGAGCTGATTCATGCGCCTGGCCAGCTCGGCCAGGGGCGGCCCTGCGGCGGCCACGGCGCGGAAGGTGGAGCGGAAGATGGTGGACATGATGGCCGAAGCCAGACCCTTGCCGGCCACATCGGCCACGACCATGAGGAGTTTGCCATCGGGCTGCTCCACGATATCGAGATAGTCGCCGCCAACTTCATAACAGGTGTTGGACTTGAAGGCCACCGAGTAGCCGGGGATGGCGGGCAGCTCATGGGGCAGAAGCGAGCGCTGGATGTTGCGCGCGGCGTCCAGATCCTGCTGTACGCGGGCCCATTGCAGGTTGCGCTCGTGGTTGCGGGCGTTTTCAAGCGCGACAGAGGCCTGCAGAGTGAGGCCTTCGAGGAAGTCGGCTTCGTAAAGCGTGAGCTCGCGGCCATCGGGCGGGGCTACGACCAGTCCGGTAAGCCGGTTGCCTTCGCGGTCCTGCAGGAGAAAGATAGGCAGTGCGCTTTGACCATCGACGGTGGGGTCGGACTCAGGCAACTCGCCGTACTGCATGTTCTCGTCGAGGAAGGCGGCGCCGGCCATCTCCAGCTCGCGGACAACGATGCGAAGGGTTTGGCCCAGTACTTCTGATTCGCTGATGGTGGAGTGAACGTGACGCGAGGCCTCCAGGAGGGCCTGCAAGCGGGCCACCTGTTGCTGCAGCTCGATTGTCTCGCCGCTGCCATGCAGCTGCAGGTCGACAGACATAAGGAATCGAACCTCCGGGGAGACTCCCACTCTACCACGCGGGCGACTGGAATGGACTGAATCGATGGAGACCGGCGCGCGACGCGGCAGTGCCCAACGCGGGTTACCTGAATACCGACAGCCGGCCGAGTGGTTCCATTCGATAGTGAGACCCACTCGACTAGGATAAAGGCACTGCGTGCAAGGGGCCTCTTCAATGCACACGACGCTTATCACGACCCTCCACTGGCTCTTCCCCGTCTTCGAAGGCATTGTCTACGGAGTGGCCGCGATGATTTTGCACGAGTGCGCGCATGTGATTGCCGCGGCGTGGGTGGGCATCAAGGTTTCGTCGGTGGGCATTCGCTGGAAGGGCATCTACACGGTGCGCGAGGCAGGCCCGCCGGACAAGAACCTGATTGTGTCGCTGGCCGGCCCGGCAACCAATCTGGTGCTGGCTTTTGTGTGGGGCTGGCTGCCGTACTTTGCACTGGCTAATATCTGCATGGGACTGTGCAACCTGCTGCCCATTCGCGGTTCGGACGGTCTGCGCGTGCTGAAGTGCTGGCAGGCGATGCGGCGGCAGAAGACGAATGGCGGAAGCGCGGAATAGCGCGCACGGCGCGACCTTGCCGGGCTGATTTATTCTTGCCATCGATGCCTCACACACTATCGATTGCCATGATTGCGATGAACGAGGAGGCGAACCTTCCGCGCACGCTGGAAAGTGTGCGTTGGGCCGACGAGATCATCGTGGTGGACTCGGGCTCGAAGGACCGCACGATTGAGATTGCCCAGAGCTTTGGGGCGAAGACGAGTTATCACGCATTTGGCGGGCACGGCGAGCAGAAAAATGTGGCGCTGGAGCTGTGCACCAGCGAGTGGATTCTGCTGCTGGACGCCGACGAGGTGCTGACGCCGGAACTGCAGCAGGAGATACGTTCTCTGCTGGCCGGCGCGCCGCAATACACGGCCTACTGGATTCCGCGGCTGAATTTGTACTTCGGCAAATGGATTCGTCACGGCGGGTTTTATCCCGACCACAAGCTGCGGCTGTTCAAGCGCGGCGCGGCCAGGCTCAGCGAAGGGGTGGGTCCGCACTCGACGCCGCAGCACCAGGGGCCCAAGGGCAAGCTGAAGGGCGACATGCTGCACTACGCCTATCCGACGCTGGAAATTTATCTGGAACACATGAACCGCTACAGCAAGGAGATTGCGGGCCTGCTGTACGCGCGCGGGCGCACCAGCCGCGGGCCGGTGGAGTTTGTGTGGAACTGCCTGCTGAATCCGGCGGCGACGTTTGTGTACAACTACGTTTTCCGGTTGGGCTTTCTGGACGGGCGCGAAGGGCTGCTGCTGCACCTGAACCACTCGGTGTATATCCACTGGAAGTTCATCAAGGC
>DASVLI010000146.1:0-40985 GCA_036384955.1 Occallatibacter sp. | reverse complement strand
CTTTGCCTCAGGCCATTGCGGCAAGAATCGCGTCGGCAAACTGCGTGGTGCCGGCTGTGCCGCCCACATCGCGGGTCAGCGTCTTGCGCTCGGTGTAGACGGTCTCCAGAGCCTTCTGCACCTTGTCGGCGGCGGCTTCTTCGTCCAGATACCGCAGCATCAGAATGGCCGATTGCAGCAGCGCCGTCGGATTCGCCAGATCCTTGCCCGCAATGTCCGGAGCCGAGCCGTGCACCGCCTCGAAGATGGCGCAGTCCACGCCGAGATTGGCGCCCGGAACCAGTCCCAACCCGCCGACGAACGCCGCGCACAAATCGCTGACAATGTCGCCGTAGAGGTTTTCCAACAGCAGCGTGTCGTACTGCCAGGGATTCATTACCAGCTGCATGCAGGTGTTGTCGATGATGTGCTCGCCGTAAAGCACTTCCGGAAAGCCCTCTGCCACCTTGCGCGCACAGCGCAGGAAGAGGCCGTCGGAGAGCTTCATGATGTTGGCCTTGTGAATGGAGTGAATCTTCTTGCGGCCATGCTTGCGGGCATATTCGAACGCGAACTTGGCGATGCGCGTGGAGCCTTTTTCGGTAATGACCTTGATGCTCTCCACCACGCCCGGCACCACTTCGTGCTCCAGACCCACGTACTCGCCTTCGGTGTTTTCGCGCACAATGATCAAATCGACATTGGGAAACTTGGTGTCGAGGCCGGGGAGATTTTTAATGGGCCTGAAGTTCGCAAACAGGTCGAATTTTTTGCGCAGGGTGACGTTGATGCTCTTGAAGCCGCCGCCGATGGGTGTTGTGACCGGTCCCTTCAGCGCGACTTTGTTGCGCTCGATGGACTCGTAGAGCGCGGCCGGGATGTACTCGCCGAAAATCTCAAAGGCCTCGGCGCCGGCGGCAAAGCGCTCCCACTCAAAGCGGACGCCTGTGGCCTCAAGAATGCGGAGCACAGCCTGTGTCACTTCCGGGCCTATGCCATCGCCGGGAATCAGCGTAACCTTGTGCGTGGTCGTCATTTGGGATTCACTCTCCATGTGCCGAACCGTACGGGCGGCCCGTCTTCAGGCTAACCCATTTTGCCGGTCAAATTGGCCTGTCCGGTAGACGGTCCGGATTCTGTCGTGTCTAAATGGAAATCCGGGATAAGATAGGGGTCGCCATGAGTCTGCTGCAGCAAGCCGCTACCGAGCAGGACGACGCCGCCCGCGGCGAGTCGTTCACCAAGGGAACCAGCCCGATTGTCTGGGCCACGGTTGTTGCTGCCATCGTGGTCACCGTGGGGATTGCGGTCTACGTGATTTCAGGCCAGAAGCCGCCAGCCGCGGCCGGCCAGATTATCGACGTCTGGGTGCATCCCATGCACAGCGTCAGCGCCGGCTTTGACGCCAACGGCGTGAACGTGCCGGAGGAGTCGATCGACCAGATTCTGGTCTTCGCGCACGTGAAGGTAATGAATCAGAGCAAGGAGCGCATCTTCATGCACCAGATCATGGCCAACCTCACGCTGCCTGACGGCGTGCACTCCAGCTACGCGGCCATGCCCAAGGACTACGAGCGACTCTTCCTCGCCTATCCGCAGCTGGCGCCGATGCATGCCAATACCATCTCCCCGGACACCGCGCTCGAGCCCGGCGATTTCAAGGATGGCACCTTCGTCTGCGCATTCAGGATGTCGAAAGAGGACTGGGATAAGCGGAAGGACCTGAGCTTCAGCTTCGCCTTCCGCTATCTGCCCCAGTTGAGTTTGCCCTACACCGGCACGATTACTGTCCGGTAGCGGCCGGCACCGGCGCGCTCTTCGGCGTGGCCAGATAGCCCGAAATCTGATTCTTCGACGAGATGTTGTTCACCACAACTTCGTACAGCATCGAGTCCTTGCCGGCGTAGAACTGCAGCGGCTCGTTCGCGTTCTTGTCCTTCTTCTCGTACTGCTTGTCGTCGGAGAAGATGACCAGGGTAAAGCGGCTCTTCTTGGGGTCTGCCTTCTTCAACTGCAGGCTCACCGTGCCCACGGGCTTCTTTTGTCCCTTGGCCAGCGTGAACTCGTAGTAGTTGCGGTCGCCCTTGTGCTTCAACAGCTCCAGCTCGTCGTGGTTGCGCGCAATCAGGCTGGAGTGGCCGCTCAGGTCGCCCCTGACCGATTGCAGCTGCGACAGGGCGGTGGCCACGTCGGTCTGCGTCTTGCCCAGGTCGTTCTTCACGCCGCCCACGTCGGACTTCACATTCGACAGATCGCTGGAAACGCTGCTCACCTGCTGCGCGGTTTCCTTCTGCTGGGCTTCCAGCCGCTGCGCGCTGGCATTCTGCCGCGCAATCAGCTCCTGCGCCTTCTGGTCCAGCTGCTTCTGGGTCAAGCCAACGGACCGGCCCAGCTCCTCGGTGGCCACGGTCAGCCGCGCGTTGGTCTCGCGCATCTGCGCGGCCAGTTTCACGTTCTGCTGGGTGGCATCGGTCAGCGCGGTTTCCTGGTGCGCCAGACGTGTGCTCAGCGTGTACGTCCATATCAGGCCGCCCAAGCCGCTCAATAGGGCCACGGCCACCACGGCCATAAAGGCGCCGGAGTAGCTTCGCGGGGCATTCTCAAGTTCGCTCATATCAAATACCTTCTTTCTCCATCACACACGGGAACGAGGCAAAAGGACCGGTGGGCCGCGGTCCGCGCTTCGTCTGGCGCGGTACAAACGGTTGTCCCGAATATAGAACACCTGCGACGAAAGCGGGAGCGCCATGCGAAACCCGCCCGAATTGGCTTACTTCGCCGCGGATTCGCCATTTACGGGACAGGCTCCGTGACAACCCTCGAATCGGTGGTCTATAAAAGACTTTACCGCTCATTTCACCTCAGCGGCTGTGCCAGGGCTGCACAGCGCGGGGGAATTACATAAGCAATTCAGGCAAAGGGAGAAGCGAAGGATATGTCTACCGCGGCGGCTGGAAAGGGACTTGAAGGGATTGTGGCGGCGAACTCCGGCATTTGCTGGATCGATGGAGACGCCGGTGTGCTGGCCTATCGTGGCATCGACATTCACGAGCTGGCCGAGCACTCCACCTTCGAGGAAACCACCTACCTGCTGTGGAACGGCCACCTGCCCAATGCCTTCAAGTTGCGCGAGTTTACCGCCCAGCTGGCCCTGGCCCGCGTGCTGGACCAGCGCATTATCGACATGCTGCGCACCTTTCCGGCCAATGCCACGCCGATGGAAGTGCTGCGTACCGCCGTCTCGGCGCTCAGCTTTTACGACGCCGACGAAAAGGATTGCACGCACGACGCCAACGTGCGCAAAAGCTACAACCTGACCGCGCAGATTGCCATGCTGGTGGCCATCTACGACCGCATCCGCAAAGGCAAGGAAATCATTCCTCCGGATCGCTCGCTGAGCCATGCCGGCAACTTTCTGTGGATGCTGAACGGCGAAAAGCCCTCTGAGACCGCCACCCGCACCATGGACCTGGCGCTGGTGCTGCACGCCGACCACGAGCTGAACGCTTCCACCTTTGCCGCGCGCGTCATCGCCGCCACGCTCTCCGATGTGCACTCCGCCATTACCGGCGCCATTGGCGCGCTGAAGGGCCCGCTGCACGGCGGCGCCAACGAAGGCGTGATGCGCCTGCTGCTGGCCATCGACAAGGAAGGCGCTGACCCGGTGGAGTACGTGAAGAGAATGCTGGCCGCGCGCACCAAGATCTCCGGCTTCGGGCATCGCGTGTACAAAACCGAAGACCCGCGCGCCACCCACCTGCGCCGCATGAGCGAGCAACTGGGCAAGGACGCCGGCGTGCCCAAGTGGTATGAGATGTCGCGTGCCATCGAGCTCTACATCAACCAGGAAAAGAAGCTCAACGCCAACGTCGATTTCTACTCCGCCTCCACCTACGCCACGCTGGGCATCGACATCGATCTGTACACGCCGATCTTCGCCATCAGCCGCGTCTCCGGCTGGACCGCGCACGTGATTGAGCAGTTGGACGACAACCGCCTCATCCGTCCGCGCGCCGAGTACATCGGGCCGGCTTATCCCACCCACTGGGTGCCGGTGGAAGAGCGCCCCTAGCGGCGCTGCGGCAGCGCGCGCCGATTCATCATTTCGCGGTTTACAAAAACGCACTCCACAGGGCAGACTACTGAGACTGGCTAGGCCGTATTCCCCCGGCGCGCCGGCCCCATTCTGCTGTGCGGTCCTAGAGTCTGCCTCCCCCGGACCAGAAACGGACAATCGCATATGACATTCGGCCTCAGCCTTGCGGCGTTTACCGCCGTGCATGTGGTCATCAGCCTTATCGGCATCCTCACCGGCTTCCTTGCCATCTTTGCCATGTTCAAGGGCAACACGCCAAGGGGCCTGACCGGTTTGTTTCTACTCACCACCATCCTTACCAGCGTTACCGGATTTCTGTTCCCCTTCAACGGCGTTACGCCGGGCATTATCCTCGGCGTGCTGTCGATGATTGCGCTGGCTATTGCGGTCGTCGCATTCTATGTGCGCGGCCTGGCCGGCTCCTGGCGTAGCGTGTACGCGCTCACCGCGGTCATCGCGCAGTACTTCAATGTGTTTGTGCTGTTCGCGCAACTGTTTGCAAAAACTCCGGCGTTGAAGGCCATTGCGCCCACGCAGGCCTCGCCCGTCTTCGGCGCGACGCAGCTGGCGGTGCTGGTCATCTTTATCCTGCTGGGTCGCAAGGCCTTCAAAGGCATGCGAGCCTAGCAACTGCACAGACAATCCCGCAGCCGCTTGTGTAGCATTGCTCTCGATTCAGTTCGATTTACGGGAGTTCCCCCATGCAGATGCGCAGTGCGTTCTATTCAATTGCCTTGCTGGCGGTGTGCGGCGCGCTTGCGCCCGCCGTCGCGCAGCAAGCCGCCGGCAACGGGCCGGCCGTTCAGCCCTCGTACATGGATCGCGCCGTAAAGCCCGGCGACGACTTCTACCAGTACGCCTGCGGCACCTGGCACAAGAACGCCGCAATGCCTGCCGACCGCGCCGAGGTGACGCCCGGCATGGATCTGGACGAGGCGCATACCGCGCGGCTGCACCAGCTGATTCTGGACACGGTGAAGAACAGCGGCCCGGCCGGCAGCGGCGCGCGCAAAATTGCCGACCTCTACAACTCCTACATGGACGAGGCTGCCATTGAGGCGCGCGGCGCCAAGCCGCTTGCGCCGCACCTCGCAGCCATTGCCGCCATCAAGAACAAGCGTGAGCTGGCGCGCGCCCTGGGCCAGACACTGCGCGCCGATGAAGACGCGCTGAACATGACCAACTTCCACAGCGCGAATCTCTTTGGCCTGTGGGTTGCGCCGGGCTTTGAGGACTCCGACCACTACACGCCCTACCTGCTGCAGGGCGGCATCATGATGCCCGACCGCGAGTTCTATCTCTCCGAGTCTGAATCCATGAAGGCGGTGCGCGCCAAGTACAAGGCGCACGTGGCCACGGTGCTGCGCCTGGCCGGCTTCGGCGATGTGGAGAAGCGCGCTGAGCGCATCGTGGCACTTGAAACCGCCATCGCCAAAGTGCAGTGGAGCCTGGAAGACAACAACGACATCAAGAAGGTGAACAACCCGTGGAAGACCGCGGAGTTTGCCGCCAAAGCGCCGGGGCTGGATTGGTCCATTTACTTTGCCGCGGCCGGTCTCGACAAGCAGAAGACTTTCATCGTCTGGCAACCCAGCGCCATTCAGGGCGAATCCGCGCTGGTTGCCTCCACTCCGCTGGATACCTGGAAGGACTGGCTTGCCTTTCACGTCGTCGAAAGCTACTCCTCCATGCTGCCGCGGGCCTTTGCCGACGAGCGCTTTGACTTTTACGGCAAGGTGCTGGGCGGCGTCTCCGAGCAGACTCCGCGCTGGAAGCGTGGCGTGGGCCTGGTCAGCGGCCTGCTGGGCGACGAGCTGGGCCAGATTTACGTGAAGAAGTACTTTCCGCCCGAGGTGAAGGCGCAGGTGCAGGCCATGGTCGCAGGGCTTATCGCCACCTACCGCACGCGGCTGCAGGGCCTTACATGGATGGCGCCGGCCACCAAGGCTGAGGCCATCGCCAAGCTCGACGCGCTTTATGTCGGCGTCGGCTATCCGGAGACGTGGCACGAGGCGACCAACTACGAAGTGCGCGCCGGTGATCTCTTCGGCAACCTGTGGCGCGGCCGCTACGCCTACTACCAGCGCCAGATCGCGCGGCTGGGCCAGCCCGTGGACCGCAAGGAGTGGGCAATGGAGCCGCAGACCATCAACGCGCTGAACCTGCCGCTGCAGAACGCGTTGAATTTTCCCGCGGCCATCCTGCAGCCGCCCTCGTTCGATGCCAAAGCGCCCGCCGCCGCCAATTGGGGCGCCATCGGCGCGGTCATTGGCCACGAGATCAGCCATACCTTCGACAGCGCAGGCGCGGCCTTCGACTCCAGGGGCCGGCTGCGCAACTGGTGGACGCCGGAGGATTTTGCGCACTTTGAGGCCGAGACGGGCAAGCTGGCCGCCCAGTACGATGCGTACAAGATTTTCCCCGACCTCTCGCTGAACGGCAAGCAGACGCTGGCCGAGAACATTGCCGATGTGGCCGGCCTGCAGGCGGCCTTCGATGCCTATCGCGCCTCGCTCGGCGGCAAGCCCGCGCCTGAGCAGGCGGACTTCGACGGCGATCAGCAGTTCTTCATCGCCTACGCGCAATCGTGGGCCACCAAGCTGCGCGATGCGGCGCTGCGCGAAGAGGTGTTGACCGATACGCATTCGCCCGGCCCGTGGCGCGCGCTCACCGTGCGCAATCTGGATGCGTGGTATGCGGCCTTCGGCGTGCAGCCGGGAGAGAAGCTTTATCTTGCGCCGGCCGACCGCGTGCAGATCTGGTAGCGAATGGATTGCAGGGCTGCGGCCATCGTGCCGCGGCCTTCAGTTCTTCTGCCGCGCCTTCCACATCAGGTAAAGCCCCCAGGCGGCCACGGTGCAGTTGTCGCGAATCTCGCCGTCAAGCATCATCCGCTCGAACTCCGTGACAGGCAGCGAGCGCACAGTCAAATCGTGCTCTTCGTCATCGCGCTGGGCGGGGCTCGCGCTCAGCTCCTCGGCCAAAAACACATGCTGCTTTTGCCGGTTGAAGCCGTAGGCAATCCACATCCAGCCCAGATAGGTCATGCGCCCGGCATCCAGGCCTGTCTCTTCGCGCAACTCGCCGCGCGCCAGGTCTTCGGGGTTCTCGACCTCCATCTCCCAGCCGCCCTGGGGCAGCTCCAGCGCGCGCTGGCCAATGGTGTAGCGGAACTGCTCCACCAGCCAGATGCGGTCGCCGTCGATGGGCAGCAGGATGGCCGCGTCGTCCTTCTCCACCACGCCATAAATGCCGCGATGCCCGTTGGAGCGCAGAATCTCGTCTTCGCGCACGCGCATCCAGTGGTTGCGGTACACCTCGCGCGAGCTCAGCGTGGTGATGGAGGGCCGGTTGCCGCTGCTCGTCTGGTCCATCGTCTCTCCCTGCGCGCAAAAAAAGGCGCGCGCATCCTTCCACCGGCAGCATAGCGCGGCCGGGCAAAATCACGATGAAGAATGAATCAACTCTGCGCGGTGAATCCTGCCAGCGTCACGGCCTGCGCGCACTCGGAATTGTTCATAAAGGTGTTCCACACCAGTTGCGTGCGCAGGTTTTCGGCCATCAGCAGGCCAATGCCCAGGTCGATGCCCAGCACGTCGGCGTTGTACCAGTTGGCCGAGGGATGAAAGGCGTCGACAAATCCGTAGCGGCCCCAGGCCTTGCTGTAACTTGTGCGCAGAGCGCGCAGCACCTGCATGCACTGGTTGGGCAGGAAGACCAGCGAGCCGGCCGCGGCGCAGGGCACAACGGAGCCATCGGGGCTGCCAAAGGCCGGCGGCCCACCCCACGCCTTGTAGCCGGAGGCCGAGTCCGACGACGTTACGCCCCAGTAGTTCTCGGTGTAATACGGCGCATTCACCGAGGGATATGCCAGGCACCAGGTCTCATGCGCCTGTGTGGCGTTAATCGAGTTGGTGAAGTAGTTGGCGTACGCATCCTTCTTCGCACGGAAGTCGAACCACGCATGCGCGTACTGATGCGTGAACAGCGGATCGGACGCGCTGCTGATGTAGGTGTAGCCCTGGTAGCTCATCGAAGGCCGCGTGAAGTTGGCCCAGTACGACGCGGCAATGGGATACGTAGGCGAGCCAATGGCCAGCAGGTACAGCATCATCAGCTCGCAGTAGGTGTCGTAGCGGTAGCTCGCAAAGCCGCTGGCGGGATACCAGGCCTGCGCGAAGGTTGTGCCGCCGTTCAGCATCCACGGCCAGTTCACGCGCTCGTAGAGCTGTGTCGCGAGCGAGGTGACGGTGGCGTCGTTGAAGTACGCGCGCGCCGTCAGCACGCCGCACATCAGTATCGCCGTGTCGATGGATGAGACCTCGGTGCCGGAAAGCGGCTGGCCCGTGCCCACATTGTTGAAGTGGTAAAAGAAGCCGTTCTCTTCCGGCATCTGGTTCAGATGGAAGGCGAGCGTGGCCTGCACGCGCGCCAGAATGTCGGCGTGCGGCTGGTAGCCGCGGCTATCGGCAATGCACAGCGCCGCAAGCCCGAACCCCGTGGCCGCAATGCTGGAAATGATGCGCGTATCCATTGCGCCATTCAAATTGTTGGCGGCGCGGTCCAGCACCTGGCCGTTGGTGGCATTCGCCTGCTCCCAGAAGTAGAGGCAGGCTTGCTGCTCCATGTCGTCGAGAAAGCTCAGGTCCGCGGCGCTGGGCGCCCATGTGCCCACGGGCAGCGAGGGAGGCCAGTTGGACGAGCCGCTGCCACCTCCGCCTGAAGTGGCGCCCCCGCCTCCACAGCCGGATGCGGCAACGCAGCCCGCCGCGGCCAACATGCGAATGGCCTGGCGTCGATTGAGTGATTGCGGAAAAGAAAAATCAAACGGCAAAGTTTTTGACATCGAAGAATCGCACTCTAAGGTGCGCTGCTCTGCTGTCAAGAATAGGCCGCTTGGCTTACCGTGCGCTACTGGCCGCGCAGGCGATACGCGCGCAGCCTTCCCAAAAGGGAAGCCGGTCCGCTGACCGTCATATGCACCAGGTTGCCCTCGTAGCTGCGGCTGTGAATCACCGTGCCGGCCTCCAGCGCCGCCAGCACCGCGCCCTCGTTCTGGGGAATGCGCAGCTCGGCGTCGATGAGCGGGTCGGAGCGCAGCGCATCGTCAATGGCCGCAAGCAGCGCATCGATGCCCTCGCCGGTCAGCGCGGAGACCAGCACCTCGCCGCGCGAGGCAAGTCCTTCGCGCTCGTCCGGGCTCAACAGGTCCGCCTTGTTCAGCACTTCCACACGCGGCTTCTTCAAGGCGTCCAGCTCGCCCAGCACTTTTTCCACCTGCGACTTCTGTTCCTCGCCGTAGTTCGACGAGGCATCGCGCACGTGCAACAGCACCTCGGCCTGCGCCACCTCTTCCAGCGTGGCGCGAAAGCTGGTGACCAGCGTGTGCGGCAAATTGCGGATGAAGCCCACCGTATCTGACAGCAGCACCTTGCGCTTGCTGGGCAGCTCAATGGCGCGCAGCTTGGGGTCCAGCGTGGCAAACATGCGCGACGAGCTCAACACATGCGCGCCGGTGACTTGATTGAACAGCGTGCTTTTTCCGGCGTTGGTGTAGCCCACCAGCGCCACCGTGGGCACGGGGACTGACTCGCGGCGCTGCCGCTGCTGGCGTCGCACGCGGCGCACCGCGTCCAAATCGCTCTTCAGCTGGTCAATGCGCCGCTGAATACGGCGGCGGTCGGTTTCAAGCTGTGTTTCGCCGGGGCCGCGTGTGCCGATGCCGCCGCCCAACTGGCTCATGGCCTTGCCGCGCCCGGTCAGCCGCGGCAACATGTACTCTAGCTGCGCCAGCTCCACCTGCAACTGGCCTTCGCGGGTACGCGCGTGGCGCGCAAAAATGTCCAGAATAAGCTGGGTGCGGTCCAGCACGCGGCAGGGAAGCGCGGCTTCAAGATTGCGCAGTTGTGTGGGCGAGAGATCGTGATCGAAGAGCACCAGATCGGCGTTGGTAGAGCCGACGACGCCGGCAATCTCCTCCACCTTGCCGGTGCCAATCAGCGTGGCGGGGTCGGGCCGCTGTCGGCGCTGCATCACCTCGGCGGCAACTACACCGCCGGCGCTCACCACCAGCTCGCGGAACTCCGCCAAGGATTCGTCGGCGTTCAGCGCGTAGAGGTCGGTCTGCTCGGGGGCTTTGCCTGCGTCAGGCTCCGCAGCGCTGATGGCAGCCGCGGCGGAGGCCTTTGCAGATACACTTCTACCGCGCGGTCTGGACCCTAAGTCCACTCCGACCAGTACGGCGCGTTCCTGCTTTGCGCCGGGTTGAGTCACCGTGACTTCCCGAGGTGCTATCGCTGCTCCGCTACCGCTGGCACTGCAGGCGCGGCTGCCGGAACTGAGGCAGGTCCAATGCCTGTACTGGCGCCCGGCACGCGATGCTCTGTATGCATCACGCTGCGGTTGCTTACCACCGTTGAAATAGCGTGCTTGAAGATCAACTGCTCCTGACTGTTGTTTTCCAGCAGTACGGAGTACTTGTCGAAAGAGCGGATCTTCCCGGTGAGTTTGACGCCGCTCACCAAATAGATGGTGATGGGAGTCTTATCTTTGCGAACGGTATTCAGGAAGGTGTCCTGAATATTCTGTGCCGGCTTGTTTTCCATTGCCGATCTCCTTGGTTCCCTCGGGGATGGGTTTGGGGCGCTGTGATTTTGCGCCTGAGTGAACACAAAAGAACGGGGGCAGATACGGAAGTCCCGCGGCTGCTTGCCCCGCAATGTGACAACGATAGCGGGCTTTGCCCCCGTTTTCAACTGGCGTCAATCTTCCAGCCGCCGCCGGGGTGTGGAGCTGTGTCTGCCGCCACCTTTCAACCGCACAGGCCGCTGGTACGATTGTGGGGTGGAAAGCAAGCCTTCTTCGCCCTCTACCGCCGTCGCCGTACCCATGCTCGACCTGAAGCGCCAGTATGCGCCTTTGCTGGCCGAGCTGCGTGAAGCCCTGGGTCATGTGCTTGAGACGCAACAGTTTATCCTTGGTGAGCAGGTGGCCGGATTTGAGCGCGCCGCCGCCGTCCAGCTGGGCGTAAACCATGCCATTGGTTGCGCCTCCGGCACCGACGCGCTTTGGCTGGCGCTGGCCGCAGCAGGCATCGGCCACGGCTTTGGACCGCATTCCGGGAGCGACGCGGGGCACCAGCCGGATGTAACGGTCGTAACAACGCCCTTCAGCTTTTTTGCCTCGGTCAGCGCGATTCTTCGCGCCGGCGCCCGTCCCGCCCTAGCCGATATCGATCCGGCCAATTTTTGCCTGAGCCCTGCCGCGGTGCAATCCCTGCTGGACGGGCCCGAGGGCAGCACGATCAAAGCCGTGATGCCGGTGCACCTTTACGGGCAGTGCGCCGACTTTTCTCCCAGCTTTGGAAAAGAGCATGGGCTCGCGATCATTGAGGACGCGGCACAGGCCTGGGGAGCCGAGCGCAATGGCGTGAAAGCCGGCGGCCTTGGCGATGCGGCGGCATTCAGCTTTTATCCCACCAAGAATCTGAGCGCGGCGGGCGACGCCGGCGCGGTGACCACCAATAGCGACCAGATTGCCGAGCGCGCGCGCATGCTGCGCCAGCACGGCATGCGCCGCCGCTACTATCACGATGAGATGGGCTGGAATGCGCGCATGGACGGCTTCCAGGGCGCGGTGCTCGCGGTCAAGTTGAAGTACATCGAAGGCTGGAACGAAGCGCGCCGCGCGGCCGCCGCGCGCTACGACCAGTACTTCCGCGCCGCCGGCCTTGCCGAGGCCGGGCCGTATCCGCAAAAAGGCGTTGTGCTGCCCACCGAAGCCGCGGGCAACCACCATGTGTGGCATCAGTACGTCATCCGCACGCCGCGCCGCGACGAACTGCGCGCCTTCCTTGCCGAATGCAAAATCGGCTCGGAGATTTACTACCCCGTACCGCTGCACTTGCAGGAGCCGCTCAAGGAACTGGGCTACAAGGAAGGCGATTTTCCCGAGGCTGAGCGCGCCGCGCGCGAAGTTCTGGCGCTGCCCATGTTCGCCGAGATTCGCGCCGACGAGCAGCACGCCGTGGTGGCTGCGATTGCGGAGTTTCTGGGCTAAGGGCTATGTGCGGTTGCGCGCACCGTGCACAACACGCAGAATCTCAATTGCTTCGTCTTTGACTCGATATACGGCAAGGTAGGGAAGTCCCGGGATTAAAAGCTCCCGCGTACCGTCCACGCGTCCCGGACGACCGCGCTCCGGCATGGAGCGAAGCGAACGGATGGCTGCATCGATTCTGTGGATGGTAGACCGTGAAAAATGCGGAAGGTTTGTCTGCAGATAGCCAGCGATGTCGTCCAGGTCGTCTGCCGCGGCAATCGTCCAGCGAATTTGCATCAGCGCGCGAGAAGACGAGAAACACGCGCGTCCATCTCAGTTTCGTCGACAAACTCGCCCCGATCAGCCTGCTCGATGCCCTTTCGAATCGCTGCGCGGAAATGCGCATCGTCCTCGAAAAGCTGCTCGGCGGCCTTGATCAGCAGCTGACCGGGGGCAATGCCCTCCACATCCGCAAGGCGAAACAGGCGTGCTTCCTGCTCGGGAGTGAGCTGAACGTCCATGGAACGAGTGTTGCAACGCCTGTATCCGCTGTCAAGAGAGTTCCATCCGTCTGGACTTGAGCACAGGCGTAAGTCCAGCATTTGCCTGTAAAATCAACCCAGCATGAAGTGCCCCTATTGTGGATTTGCGCAAGACCGCGTGGTGGATTCGCGCGAGAGCAAGGAGGCGGACTCGATCCGCCGCCGCCGCGAGTGCGAGCGCTGCAATCGCCGCTTTACCACCTACGAGCGCATCGACGAGATTCCCTACATGGTCGTCAAAAAAGACGGCCGCCGCGAACGCTTCGACCGCCAGAAGGTGTTGAGCGGCCTGCTGCGCGCCTGCGAAAAGCGCCCCGTTCCCTCTTCCAAGCTTGAAGCCATCGTCAACGCCGCAGAGGCTTATCTGATCGACGCGCCGGAGCGCGAGCGTACCACCTCCGAGGTGGGCGAGCTGATCATGCAGCACCTGAAGGGACTCGACACCGTGGCCTACATTCGCTTTGCTTCGGTCTATCGGGACTTCAAGGATGTGCGTGAGTTCAAGGAAGAGCTAGAAGGGCTGCTGGACAGCCACCGCACGCGCAAGAAGTAGTCGCTACGGCCGCGACCGCAGTGCAGCCAGAAATTCCTTCGCTCCCAGCGTATTCAAAACGTCGTCCGGCTCAAGCCATGCGCGGCGCAACTGCCGCATGCCGTAGGTCATCTTTTCCAGATGCCGCGTGTCGTGCGCGTCGGTGTTGATCACAATCTTGCAGCCCAGCTCTTTGGCCAGACGCAGGTCGCGATCACTCAGGTCCAGCCGTTCCGGCGCGGCGTTGTGTTCCACGGCCACGCCCAGCTCGGCGGCACGGCGCAGCACCGGACCCAGGTCGATTTGAAACGCCTCGCGCCGCAACAGCAGCCTGCCTGTAGGATGCCCCAGAATGCGCGTGTAAGGATTCTCCAGCGCGCGCAGCACGCGCTCGGTCATCTCTTCGCGCGGCTGCTCCAGTTTGGTGTGCACGCTGGCAATCACCACATCCATCTCGGCCAGCACTTCGTTGTCGAGGTCGAGCGCGCCGTCTCCCAGAATGTCCACTTCGATGCCGGCAAAGACGCGGATGCGCCCCTTCATCTGCGCGTCCACTTCGCGAATGCGCCGGATGTGTTCGAGGGCGCGCTTCTCATCCAGACCATTGGTCATGGCCAGGTTCTTTGAGTGGTCGGTGATGGCGATGTACTGGTAGCCGCGCTTCAGACCGGCCTCGGCCATTTCAAGAATCGAGTTGTGGCCGTCGGTGGCAGTGGTGTGCATGTGCACGTCGCCGCGAATATCGTCCATCGAAATCAACCTGGGCAGTCCGCCGTGCGCGGCGGCCTCAATCTCGCCCAGATTTTCGCGCAGCTCGGGCGGCATCCACTCCATGCCCAGCGCTTTGTAGATTTCCTCTTCTGTCGCGGCGGCAACAACGCTCTCATCGTCGAGCCGCGCCAGCGACCATTCACTCAGCGTCAGGCCCATCTTGAGCGCGCGCTGGCGCAGAGCCACATTGTGCGCCTTGGAGCCGGTGAAGTACTGCAATGCCGCGCCGTAGGACTCCGACGGCAGCAGACGCACGTCCACCTGCAGGCTGTTGGCCAGGTAAAAGCTGATCTTGTTTTCGCCGCGCGCAATGATGCTGTGAATGCCGGGGTAAGCAGCAACGTGCTCCACTACGGCCTCGGTGTGGCCCGGCTCGCAGGCCGGTCCGGTCACCAGCAGGTCCAGATCGCCGCAGGTCTCGCGCCCGCGCCGCAGGCTGCCGGCCGGAGTCACGCGCTCCACGCCGGGAAAGTCCATCAGCCACGCGGAAACGCTCTTCGCGGCCTCGTCGGCCTGGTCAATGCGGAAGCGTCCTGCCGAGCGCTTGTAGTCCTCGATGCCTTTCTTCAGCTTTTCGATTTGTTTGGCGCCCATGCGCGGCAGACCGTTCAGCTTGCCGGCCTCAATGGCTTTTTCCAGCGCGTCGATGGAGGAGATTTGCGCCGCATCCCATAGCAGAGCCACGGTCTTGGGGCCCATGCCGGGCAGCTTCAACAGCTCCAGCAGGCCGGAGCCGTATTTGGCCAGCAGCTCATCGCGCAGCGGCAGGGAGCCGCCAGCCACGATGGCCTGCACGTTGGCCGCCATGCCCTTGCCAATGCCGGGAATCTCCAGCAGGCGCGCCGTATCGTCCGCAACCGCGGCTGCGTCCACGGTGGTCTGCTCAAGCGCTTCGGCCGCGCGCCGGTAGCTGCGAATGCGAAAACTGTCGCCGCCATCGATCTCAAGAAGATCGGCGGTTTCCGCCAGCAGGCGGGCCATCTGCGCATTGTCCATCAGGTTCGCTCTCCGCGTTCAGTATCGTCGAAGGGCGCCGCTTACGTGTGAGGATTTGGGGGAATCCGGCACACAACTAGCCATTCGCGTAGAGGCGCGGCAAACAGAGCGAGGGAACTAAGGCGTGCCATCAGGGCGTGTCGTGCTGCCGCGCGGCAATCAAAAAGTGTTGCAGTGCTACCGGTTGCGCAGCTTACGCTGCGGTGTTCGCCGCATCTTTCAGGCGCATAACCGCATCTGCCTGCGGTCCCTTCTGGCCTTGGACGATGTCAAACTCCACATCGTCGCCCTCCTTCAGGGTCTTGTATCCGTCCAGCTGAATCGACGAATAGTGTACGAACACATCAGGCCCATCTTCACGGCCAATGAATCCGTATCCCTTGGCATTGTTGAACCACTTCACTTTTCCCTTGTACTCAGCCACAGGCTTACCTTCCCTGTTTCGTTCGATGAGATATAGGCTCGAGGAGTTCCGGGGAACACGAACCTTCTGCTCGGTATGACGCTTCGAACGGCTGAAAGGTTGATTGGCTGCAAGAAAAAGTAAGTGACCGCGTACCCCGCAATTCGCATTACGGGATTACCCGCCGCGGCAGGCGCCACAGCGGTGCACCACAGCTTTGATTTTTAAGGATTTATTTCTTGCTCTTCTTGCCCAGCAGGCGCTTGTACAGCAGAATCGTGGTCAGCGTTTTGCCGTCCTTGATGCCGCCCTTCTCAATCATCTTCACCAGGTCTGACAATTTTACGAGACGGAATTCGATGTGTTCGTCCTCTTCCGGATGCGCCTCGCCGGCAATCAGGCCTTCGGCCAGAAACACCTTCATCGACTCGCCCAGAAAGCCGGGGCTGGCAAAGTACTCCACCAGCGGCTTCCACTTTTTGGCGCGATAGCCGGTCTCTTCCTCCAGCTCTCGCTTGGCTCCGTCCACCGGCTCCTCGCCGGCATCCAGCTTGCCCGCCGGCAGCTCCCACAGATACTGGTTGGCCGCGTGCCGGTACTGCCGCTCCAGCACAATCCAGGGGTCTTTCTTGCTCCTGGTGGAGTCGATGGCCAGAATCACCACGCTGCCGTTGTGCCGGATCACGTCGCGCTCGGCGTGCCTGCCGCTGGGCTCAATCAGCTTGTCGTGCCGCACCTTGAACAGCGGGCACTCGAAGATTACTTCGGAGCTGATCAGCTCCGCGTGCTCCACCTTTTTCTTTTTGCTGGTCTGCTTTTTGCTCTTTGCGGCGGGCTTGGCTGCGGCCTTCTTCTTGGCGGGCATTTCGTCTCCTCGGTGCGGCGCAATCAAGCTCAGTATACAAACGCCAAACCGCCTTCATCCTATACGTTGTGCATCGAGGGCGGTCGGCGTGGCATCCTTATTGCAGTCTTTTTTCCATTCGCCCTGGGTCGGCACGGCCGGCCCGCGGAAAGAGAACGCGTTGGCTACCGCAGACTGTACCCCCATTCCGGCTGTCCCCCGTGCCTCCAGGCTCTTCCAGGATTTCTGCGCCGGCTTTCCCGGCGCCCGCGTCTTCTACGGCGCGCAGACCGAGCTGGGCGAGTGGATGAAGAGCAGCCAGCGGCCCGCGCACTGGCCCGAGCTGGTGGATGAGCTTGCCGCGCAGAACCCGCATGCAACCGCTGCGCTCGATGTGCTGCGCTCCGTCGGAGGCGCCGTCGTCACCGGCCAGCAGGTGGGCCTGTTCGGCGGACCGCTGCTGACCGCGCTGAAGGCCGGCACTGCAATCGCCCGCGCGCGCCAGGCCACCGCGGCAGGACATCCCCACGCAGCCATCTTCTGGCTGGCCTCTGAAGACCACGACTTCGACGAAATCAATCACGTCATCTTCCCGGCGCGCCGCGTGCTCAAAACGCTCGAATACAAAAGCGCTCCGGCCGATCCTCGTCCCGTCGGCGGCCTCGTTCTCGACGAGACCATCGCACCGCTGCTGGAGCAGGCATGGGAGCTGCTTGGCTACTCCGAGGCCATGCAGGCGCTGGAAGCGGCCTACAAACCCGGCCGCACCTTCGCCCAGGCCTTTGCCGAGTTCTACTCGAAAATTTTTGCCGCGCAGGGACTGCTGGTCTTTGACGCCAGCTCGCGCCAGGCGCACCGCATGGGCGCGCCGGTGCTGCAGGCCGCCATCGACACCGCCGACCAGATGCACGCCGCGCTGCTGATGCGCAATCAGGGCCTGGCCGCGGTCGGCTATCACGCGCAGGTGGCCGTCGGGCCAGAGTCAAGCCTGCTCTTCCTCATCGACGCACAAACCGGCGCGCGCCACGCGCTCAAGCGCCATTTGGCCTCGGCCTCCGAGCCCTCAGGCCTGTGGCAGGCTGGCTCCGAGCGCTACACCTCCGACGATTTGCGCGGCATTCTTGCCGCCGAGCCGGAGCGCATTTCGCCTTCGGCGCTGCTGCGCCCGCTCTTTCAGGATTTCCTGCTCGGCACCTCGCTCATCATCGGCGGCCCGGCGGAGATTGCCTACTTCGCGCAGTCTGAAGTGTTGTATCAGCGCGTGCTGGGCCGCATGACTGCCGTTGAGCCGCGCTTCTCCGCCACGCTTGTCGAGCCAGGCATTGCCGAGCAGATGCGCCACCACGAGCTCAGCTTCGAGCGCCTGCTTACCGAATCACCCGACTCGCTGGCCCAGTTAATGGCCGCGCGCGCCATGCCTGTAGAAGGCAAACAACTGCTTTCCAACGCGGGCAACGCGCTGAACGCCGAGCTTGAACCGCTGCTGGCCTGGATGCAGACCGTTGACGAAGGGCTGGGCCGCTCCGGCGCAACCGCCGCCAACAAAATGCGCTACCAGATGAACCGCATGCGCAGGCTGGCCGCAAACTTCCAGCTGAGCAAGGAAGACGCGCTGCGCCGCCGCGCCCAAGCCATCACCAACGCGCTGCTGCCCGGCGGAGTGCTGCAAGAGCGTGTGCATGGCGCGGCCTGGTACTTTGCGCATCACGGCCTGCAATTGGCTGAGACCATTGCCACGCATGCCGCCAGCAACTGCAACGGCCATATGCTGGTCTGGCTCTAGCCGCATCGGCGTTCGCGCGCCAATTTCCGTCCCCTATAATCGCCGCGAGGGTAGGAGTGTGTTTCCCATGCGGCGATTTCTTTTTTTGCTTTTGGTTGCGCTTGGCGTAAGCGCGGCGACGTACGCGCAGGATTGGCCCTGCACCAAACCTGGCGAGAACAATGCGTACCTCGGCATCAGCACCGTTCCCCTGTGGCCCGGGCCCGCGCCGGAAGCCAAGGGGACCAGCTGTTTCGACGTTCCCACCATCACCACGCTTGAGCCGCAGAATGGCGAAGGCAATGGCTCGGCTGTGGTCATCTTCCCCGGCGGGGCCTACTCCATCCTGGCTGGCAACCTTGAAGGCGGGCAGGTGGCGCAGTGGTTCACCGCGCGCGGCTTCCGTGCCTTCATCGTCAGCTACCGGCTCAGCTCGCACGGCTACCTGCTGCCCGTGCCGCTGCTCGACGCGCGCCGCGCCATCCAGACCGTCCGCGCCCGCGCCGCCGACTACCGCATCGATCCGCATCGCATTGTGCTCATCGGCTTCTCCGCCGGAGGCCACCTGGCCGCGCTTGCGGCCACACAGCCCGTCCCCGGCGACCCCAATGCCGACGACCCCATCGCCCGCGTTTCCAGCCGTCCTGACTATCTGGTCCTCGGCTATCCGTGGATCGGCGCCATTTCCTCTGACACCTCGCACCTCAGCTACTGCCAGCTCTACAAGGTGATGGATCGCTGTGAAGCCTTGCGCAAGGCGTATTCCCCCGACCTTTTCGTCAGCAAGGAAACGCCGCCGACCTTCTGGTACCACACCTTCAATGACGAAACGGTTCCGCTGGAGCAGGGCATGCGCTTTTACCAGGCGCTGATGAAGGCCGGCGTGCCGGCCGAGGCGCACATCTTCGCCAAAGGCCCGCACGGCACCGGCCTGGGCAAGGGAGACGCCTCGCTGGACCAGTGGCCGGCGCTGCTCGAAACCTGGCTGCGCGCCCAGGGATTGCTCACACAAGCCAAGGCAGCGGAGAATAAGTAAACACCAGAGCTCGCGCCCCTCGCGGCGCGACGCAAGTTCAGACCCACACAACAGGGAGTGCCGGCCCGCAATGGGGACGCGCTGGCACGCTCGTCCTTCTGCTCCGCATACCCTCAGGAGGCCTTTGAACCATGCAACTTGTTTGCCGTGACCTTGCCCTGCGCGCCGCGCTGGCAGCATTCCTTCTTTCCGCATTCGCCGCATCCGCTCCGCGGGTGTACGCGCAGGCTCCGCCGCCACCCGATGCCGCCGCCCACAAAGACGCCGACAAGGATAAAGACAAGGAATCGCCCATTCCGCCGGAGAAGGCCGTCGCCACGCATCATGAGCTCACCCTGGCCGGCAAAACCTACAAGTACACCGCCACCGCCGGCACGCTGCTCATCCGCGACGAAGAAGACAAGGCCTACGGCAGCATCTTCTACGTGGCCTACACGCTGGACGGCGCGGAGGCCGGCACGCGTCCGGTCAGCTTCCTCTACAACGGCGGTCCCGGCTCGGCCACGCTCTGGCTGCACATGGGCTCCTTTGGCCCGGTGCGCGTGCAGACTGACAGCCCCAACGCCACCGCTGGCCCGCCCTTCAAGCTGGTGCCCAATGAGTACTCGCTGCTCGACAAGACCGACCTGGTCTTCATCGACGCGCCGCTGACCGGCTACTCGCGCGCCGTGGGCAAGGGAACCGCCAAGGACTTCGCGGGCGTTGACGAAGATCTGAAGGCCTTTGACCGCTTCATCATTCGCTACTTGACTGCCAACCAGCGCTGGAACTCGCCCAAGTTCCTCATCGGCGAGTCGTACGGCACCACGCGCTCGGCCGCGCTGGCCGACATGCTGGGCGAGAATGGCGTGCAGTTGAACGGCGTCGTGCTGGTTTCGTCGATTCTGAACTACAACATCCGCGCCGGCGGCTACGACAGCATCTACATCTTCAACCTGCCCAGCTACGCCGCGGCTGCCTGGTACTTCAACAAGATTCCCAACAAGCCCGCCGACCTGGGCGCGTGGGTGGAAGAGGCGCGCAAATTTGCCTCCGGCCCCTATGCCGAGGCGCTGTTTGCCGGCGACAAGCTGCCGGATGCGCAGCGCGACGCCGTGGCCAAAGAGATGAGCCGGCTGACCGGCATGAGCGCCGACTACATCAAGGAAGCCAAGCTGCGCGTTTCGCCCACGCGCTTCCGCAAAGAAGTTTTGCGCGACGCAGGCAAGACGCTGGGCCGCTATGACATGCGTTTTGAAGGCGTGGATACCGACTCGGCCGGCGAGTTCCCCAGCTACGACGCCTCCGACACCGGCATCAGCGGCGCCTTTGTCGGTGCGCTGCACGACTACCTGGAGCGCGAGCTGAAGTACGACTCCACCGACGCCTACCGGCCCAGCGCCGAGACCATCGGCCAGTGGGATTGGAAGCACAAGCCCACCAGCGGCGGCATGGGTTTTGGCGGCACGCAGTCGCAGCCCTATGTGGCCGCCGACCTGGCCTCGGCCATTCGCAAGAATCCGCACCTCAAGGTCTTCTCGGCCAACGGTTACTTCGACCTCGCCACGCCGTTCTTCGCCACCGAGTTCGATCTGAACCACGTGAATCTTGACCCGTCGCTGCAGGGCAACATCAAGTTCGGCTACTACCCGTCGGGCCATATGATTTACCTCAACGTGGACGCGCTAAAGCAGTTGAAAGCCGACCTGGCGGGCTTCATCGCCGACGCCGCCAAGTAGACAACTCGCCGCGCGGGGAACATTGCTCCGCGCCACGGGAAGGAAGACCATGCACGCCCAGCCAGCGGAGGAGTCCAAAAATATCTACGCGTTTCCCGCATTGGGAAGCGCTAGTGATTGCGGACTCTTCCGCCTGGGCGGCACCGGCCTCGGCAACCTGCTCTTTACCTGGGCACGTTGCCTGGTGATGGCGCGACGCCATGGGCTGCATCGCATTGCGCCTACCTGGACGCAGCTTTGCCGCCGCCCCTGGCTGCACAACGAGCCCGACAAACGCACCTACCACGACCTCTTTCAACCGGCGGACGATGAAGTCACCGGGCTGGCGCGGCTAAGGCTGCTGGCCAGCGCGCCGCGCGTGCCGGAGAGCGCTCTCGGCAGCCCCATCCCCGCGGGTTCCGTAGTAGCTTTTCGCGGAATGGAAGGCTTTCTTGCCCCAGTGCTGGCCGAGCACAAACTTGTACGCGAAGAACTGCTGAAGATGGTTCGCGAGCCCCACAAAGCAGCCCTGCGGCAGGGCTTTGCGCCGCCCATCGCGGTTCACGTCCGGCTCGGCGACTTCAACGCTGGCAATCCGGCCGAGGGCAACCAGCGCATCGGTCTGGACTGGTACAGCGGAGTTTTGTCCAACCTGCGCGCCAGTTTGGGAAACCTGCCCGTTGCGGTCTTCAGCGACGGATCGGACGCCGAACTGGCTCCGCTGCTAGAGCTTGAGAACGTCAGCCGTGACAGCTTCGGCTCCAGCATTGCCGACATTCTGGCGCTCAGCCAGGCCCGTATTCTGGTCACTTCCGGTTCCACGTTCAGCATGTGGGCGGCCTATCTGGGCCAGCAGCCAGCGGTCTGGTTCCCGGGCCGGCTTCCGCATGCCATCCAGGCCGACCCCAGCCGTGAAATCTCCGCGCTGCAGGTTCTTCCGCAAGGGTTTCTGGCCCATTGCGAGGCCTCCCTGGGTGGGCGCTGACGCGGCTTTCTGCGGGGCCTGATGGGGGGAAGGGAATAAAGGGCATTGGGCGGGAGAAAATGCGCCCAAACTAAAGGCGGGCCAGCAGCTTGGGGGAGTGGAAGAACTTCCCCGAAACCGCCGGCCCGCTGGACCCTGAACCGGGTCTAGGTGTACCTCTTAGTCTAGGCCTCTCAGGCCAGAAAGCAAGCACTATTTCAAGATGAAACAGTTCATCGTGACCGCAGTCACAGAGTCCGGTACGAGCGGCCCCCTGCGCGTTGACTTGCGCGCTTCAGCTTGATACAAAAAAGTGTTCCACCTGCAATCTGAATTCTCGACTTCAACCGCCGTACTCCGGACCGGAATGCAAGAAATCCTGCAACAACTCGAGACCTTGCTGCTTGGGTCGCTTCCTACAGCTCTGCTCTTCATCGTTCTTGTGCTTGCCTACCAGTTTCTGGTGCAGCAGCCGCTGACCGCGGTGCTGGCAAAACGGCGGGCTCTGACCAAGGGAGCGGTGGAAGAGGCTGAGAAGGCCATTGCTGCCGCCGAGGCACGTTCGGCCGAATACGAAGCCAAGCTGCGCCAGGCCCGCACCGAGATATTCAAAGCCCGCGAGAAGCGCATTCTGCAGTGGACCGCCGAGCGTGACCAGGCCCTGGAATCTGCCCGCAAGGCTGCCGGCGCCAAGGTCGGCGAGGCCCAGGCACTGCTGGACGCCGATGTGGCCAATGCGCGCACCGCAATCGAAGCCTCCGCATCGGAGCTGGGCAAACAGGTCATGCAGGCGGTGTTGCCCGTGGCCGCCGGGGGTTCCCGTTGAAATTCTTGAAGCAGCGCTCGTTCTGGAGTCTCCGCCTTTTCGGATTGTTTGTTTTTGCCGCCCTTCTTTTGGGAGTGGCCGCGCATCGCAGTCAGGCACAGGCCGCGCCGGCCAGCCAGCCCGCGGCTGCCGGCCAGAGCGTTCCGGCTGGCGAGGGCGCGCCGACAGCGTCCACCGAGGCCAAGGAGGCCGGGGGAAAGAGCGAAGAGAATGCCTTCCGCCACTCCTCCGTGGTTCAGGCCATTGCCCGCTTCATGCACCTGGACGTGGTCACTACCGCGTGGATCTTCGAGATTCTCAACTTCGCCGTCATCTTCTTCGCCATCGTCATTCCGCTGGTCAAGGTGATGCCCAAGTTGCTGCGTAAGCGCAAGGGACAAATCAGCGAGGACATTGCCTCGGCCCGCAAGGTGACCCAGGACGCGAACACCCGCTTGAAAGCTGTTGAAGACCGTCTCTCGCGGCTGGACGAAGAGATTGCCGCGATGCGTGCCCAGGCCGAGGAAGACGGCAAGGGCGACGAAGCACGTATCAAGGCGAGCATTGCCGAGGAAAGCGCCCGCGTGGTTTCCGCGGCCGAGCAGGAGATTGTCTCCGCCGCCGCCCAGGCCCGCCGCGGCCTGCAGCGCTTTGCCGCCGACCTGGCCATTGAGCAGGGAACCAAACAGCTGGTGCTGACCCCGGAAACCGACCGCGCGCTGATTGCAGAGTTCATCAAGAGCGCCGACAAGGGAGGCCTGAACTAACATGGCAGCCTTCGTTACCCGCTACGCGCAGGCATTTCTCGATGTGGTGGTTTCAGCCAAACTCGATACCACCGCCCTGGACCGCCAGCTGAACGACTTTCTGGCTACATGGGAAGGCAGCGTTGAGCTGCGTACGCTCTTCTCCAATCCCGCCGTGCCGGCCGTGCAGAAGGTGTCCTTCCTGGACACTCTGAACGCAAAGCTAGGCCTGCAGAAGGAGCTGCGCAACCTGATCGCGGTCCTCATCAACAACGACCGCATCGGCAGCGTTGCGGAAGTGATTGCCGCCTACCGCGCCGAAATTCAGCAGCGCAGCGGCATTCGCCAGGCAGAAATTGTGACGGCCCGCGAGTTGAGCGGCGCCGAGCGCGATGAGTTGGTGGCTGGCGTCGGCAAGCTGGCCGGCGCGCGCATTGAGCCAAGCTTCAAACTGGATAAGTCGATTCTGGGTGGCACGGTGGTGCGCATCGGGTCGACGGTGTATGACGGATCGATTCGCGGACGCCTCGAACGGCTGCGCGAAGCGATTGCCGGTGAGTAAAGACCACGAATTGAGTGTGTAAGGAAACCTGAGATGGCGCAGATTAAGGCAGACGAGATCACACAACTGCTCCGCGAGCAGATTGCCAATTACGATGCAAAGGTGCAGGTCGACGAGGTCGGCACCATTACCTCGCTGGGCGATGGTATTGCCCGCCTCCACGGCCTGGACAAGGTGATGGCCGGCGAGCTGCTGGCTTTCCCGCACGGCATCGCGGGCCTGGCCCTCAGCCTGGAAGAAGACCAGGTCGGCGCCGTCATTCTTGGCGACTACACCGAGCTGAGCGAAGGCAACGAGGTCAAGCGCACGGGCAAGATTCTCTCCGTGCCCGTGGGCCCGGCCATGATCGGCCGCGTGGTCAACACGCTCGGTCAGCCCATCGACGACAAGGGGCCCATTGCCACCACCGAGACGCTGCCTGTCGAGCGCCTCGCCCCCGGCATCATTGACCGCCAGGGCGTGCGCGAGCCGATGGCCACCGGCCTCAAGGCCATCGACGCCATGATTCCCATCGGCCGCGGCCAGCGCGAGCTGATCATCGGCGACCGCCAGACCGGCAAAACCGCCGTCCTGCTCGACACCATCATCAACAACGCCAAGAACGACCTGATCTGCATCTACTGCGCCATTGGACAGAAGCGCTCGTCCATCGCTCAGGTCGTCCAGACGCTCACTGAAGCCGGCGCCATGGGCCACACCATCATCGTGGCCGCCTCGGCCTCTGAGCCGGCTCCCATGCTCTACCTGGCGCCTTACGCCGCCACCGCCATCGGCGAGTACTTCCGCGACAACGGCAAGCACGCCCTGGTGATGTACGACGATCTCTCCAAGCACGCCATGGCGTACCGCGAAATCTCGCTGCTGCTGCGCCGCCCGCCGGGCCGCGAAGCCTATCCCGGCGACGTTTTCTATCTCCACTCCCGCCTGCTCGAGCGCAGCTCGAAAATGAGCAAGGAGAAGGGCGGCGGTTCGCTCACCGCGCTGCCGGTGATTGAGACCCAGGCCGGCGACGTCTCGGCCTACATTCCCACCAACGTCATTTCCATCACCGACGGTCAGATCTTCCTTGAGACCGATCTGTTCAACTCCGGCGTCCGCCCGGCCGTCAACGTCGGCCTGTCGGTTTCGCGCGTGGGCTTCTCGGCGGCCATCAAGGCAGTCAAGCAGGTGGGCGCAACCCTCAAGCTGGACCTGGCCCAGTACCGCGAGCTGGCGGCCTTCGCGCAGTTCGGCTCCGATCTTGACCCGCTGACCCAGAAGCAGCTGAACCGCGGCCAGCGCCTTACCGAACTGCTGAAGCAGCCGCAGTTCCAGCCCCTGGGCTGGCAGCAGCAGGTGGTGGTGCTCTTTGCCGGTACCCAGGGCTATCTGGACGATATTCAGGTCAGCGACATTCGCGCCTTCGAGGACGGACTGTACAAGTACCTCGATGCCGCGCAAACTGCACTTATCGAGGAACTGACGGCAAAGAAGCAGATTGACGACGATGTCCGCGCCAAGCTGCATGCCGCGCTGAAGGAATACGTGGCCAGCTTCAAGGCCGATCTGGCAGCCGTAACCGCGTAGTTCGTTGAGAGAGCTGTTAGCCATCGGCTTTCAGCTCTCGGCACATTTGGAATTCCGCTTCCGCTCCGTCGGGGAAGCCGGGTTGAGCGAGGAACTGGCTGACGGCTGAAAGCTGACGGCTGAGAGCTAAGAAGAATGGCAAACGTACTCGATTTACGGCGTCGCATCCGCAGCGTGAAAAACACGCGGCAGATTACCAAGGCCATGAAGATGGTGGCCGCGGCCAAGCTGCGCCGTGCGCAGGAGCGCGCCCTGGCCGCGCGGCCCTACGCCAAAATGATCACCAGCGTGCTCGAGTCGCTGACCCGGCGCGTGGACCTTTACGACGAGCAGACCGGCAACCTGCGCCATCCGCTCTTCGTCACCCGCCCGGAAAAGCGCACTCTGCTGGTCGTCGTCAGCGGCGACAAGGGCTTTGCCGGCGCCTTCAACGCCAACATCCTCAAGACGGCCTTCCAGTTCATCGCCGCCAATGGCGACAAGCAGATTGACGTGGAAGCAGTGGGCCGCAAGGGCCGCGATCTGATGCGCCGCAAGTATCCCGTGGCCGTTTATACCACCACGGAAGCTTCAGACGGCCGCACCACGCAGTTGCGCCAGCGCAAGGCGCAGGTCGAGGTCACCGGCGATCATCCGGGCATGCTGGAGAAGCTTCAGGTCAGCCGCGTGGCCGATCTGGCGCACAACATCATCCAGCGCTACGTGCACGAGGAGATCGATTCGGTCTACATCGTCTACAACGAATTCAAATCCGTCATTCAGCAGCGCCTGGTAGTGGAGCAGCTTCTTCCGCTCATCAAGATCGGCTCCTCGCGCCTGGCCGATGCCGTTGAGTTCAGCAAGGAAGAGCGCGAGCGCGCCGCCGAAGCCGCGGCCGGAGCAGGCATTGAGATTGAAGCCGCCGACACGAGCGAAGCGGATGAGGAATCGAAGAAGTTTGGCACCGCCGAGGTGGATTACATCTACGAGCAATCGTCCGAGGAACTGTTCGCCGGACTGATTCCGCAGTACGTCACCTCGATGCTCTATCACGCCATGACCGAGTCAGTCGCCGCCGAGCAGGCCGCGCGCATGACCGCCATGGACTCGGCCACCAACAACGCATCGGACATGATCGACTCGCTCACGCTGAACATGAATCGCGTGCGCCAGGCGGCCATCACCAAGGAAATCATCGAAATCGTCAGCGGCGCCGCCGCTGTGTAGCTTTATCGGAAGGCAGACATGGCAGAAAACATCGGCAAAGTGATTCAGGTTTCCGGCCCGGCGGTCGACGTGCAGTTTGAAGAAGCGACTATGCCGCCCATTTACCAGGCGCTGCGCGTCACCAGCGACGGCTTCACCGTCCCCACGCCCATCAACGTCATCCTCGAGGTGCAGCAGCACCTGGGCGAGGGCCGTGTGCGCACCGTGGCCATGGAAGCCACCGACGGCATGGTGCGCGGCATGAAGGCCATCGACCTTGGCGGCCCCATCAGCGTGCCCGTGGGCCGCGAGACTCTCGGCCGCGTCATCAACGTCATTGGCGAGCCGGTCGACAACCTCGGCCCCATCGGCGAGCACCAGCGCAAGCCCATCCATCGGCCCGCGCCGCTGTTTGACGAGCAGTCCACCCGCGAAGAGATGTTCGAGACCGGCATCAAGGTCATCGATCTCATCCAGCCGTTTTTGAAGGGCGGCAAGATTGGCCTCTTCGGCGGCGCCGGCGTGGGCAAAACCGTCGTCATCATGGAACTCATCAACAACGTCGCCAAGAACCACGGCGGCTACTCCGTGTTTGCCGGCGTGGGCGAGCGTACCCGCGAGGGCAACGATCTCTGGACTGAAATGACCGAGTCCGGCGTCATCAAGCCCGGCAAGTTCGAGGAGTCGAAGTGCGCCCTGGTCTACGGCCAGATGACCGAGCCTCCCGGAGCCCGTCTCCGCGTCGCGCTCACCGGCCTCACCGTCGCCGAGAACTTCCGCGACGAGGAAGGCGCCGACACGTTGCTGTTCATCGACAACATCTTCCGCTTCACGCAGGCTGGCTCCGAGGTTTCCACGCTCCTCGGCCGTATGCCTTCGGCCGTGGGCTACCAGCCCAACCTGGCCACGGAAATGGGCGAACTGCAGGAGCGCATCACTTCCACCAGCAAGGGTTCTGTCACTTCGGTGCAGGCCGTTTACGTGCCCGCCGACGACTTGACCGACCCCGCGCCGGCCACCACCTTTGCCCACCTCGACGCCACTACCGTGTTGAGCCGCCCGCTCTCCGAGCTCGGCATCTACCCGGCCGTCGATCCGCTGGCCTCCACCTCGCGCATCCTCGCGGCGCGCGTGGTCGGCGACGAGCACTATGCGGTTGCCCAGGGCGTCAAGCGCATTCTGCAGCGCTATAAGGATCTCCAGGACATCATCGCCATTCTCGGCATCGACGAGCTCTCAGAAGAAGACAAGCTCACCGTGGCCCGCGCCCGCAAGGTGCAGAAGTTCCTCTCGCAGCCCTTCCACGTTGCTGAAACCTTCACCGGCATTCCTGGCAAGTACGTCAAAATCGCCGATACGGTGCGCAGCTTCAAGGACATCATCGAGGGCAAGTACGACGACATCCCCGAGCAGGCCTTCTACATGCAGGGCGCCATCGAGGACGTGATTGCCAAGGCCGAGCAGCTGAAGGCCTCGGTATAACGGCAGCTTCTAGCCACTAGCCTCTAGCTTCCAGCTTGTTCAGCCCAGGGAAAAGATGGGGCTGCAAGCTGGGAGACGAAAGCTAGGAGCTAGAGGCTAGGAGCTAGAAGCTATGGAAACCAACCAAATTCGCGTCCGCCTCGTCACTCCCGAGCGTGTGCTGTTCGAGCGCATGGCCGACTCGGTCGAGCTGCCGTCGAAGACCGGCTACATGGAAGTGCTGTACGGCCACGCACCGCTGCTGGCCGAGCTGGGCGCGGGCGACGTGACCCTGAACGGCGCCAACGGCTCGGAGCGCTACAACGTCAGCTGGGGCTTTGTGGAAGTGCTGGGCGACCGCGTCACCATCCTCGCCAACGACGCCCTCAAGCCTTCGGAGATCGACCTGCCCCGCGCGGAGAAGCAGCTGGCCCATGGCCAGGACGAGTGGAACCAGGCTGGCGAAAGCGAAGAGGCCTACGACGAGGCACTGCGCATCATCGCCGAAGCCGAAGCCAAAATCTCCTCGGCAAAGAATCAGTAGCCCGGCAGTCAACCCGCAAAATCAAAGGCCCCGCGCAAGCGGGGCCTTTTTCGTAAGTGATTCAAACGCTGTCTTACTTGCTGTCGCCGTCGTGGTCCACATCGCCGCTGGTCTTGGCGGCCTGCTGCCCCGCCGGGCTGATGCTGACTGTGTCCTGTGCCTGGGTGCGGTCCTGCGTGCTTGCCGTCGTGTTCTGCTGCTGTGTGGGGGAGGGCTTGGGCGCTTGCTGTGCCTGTTGCGTGGCTGCGGCCGCCGTTGCGCCGGAGACGGAAGAGACTGTCATCGATTCGTGGTCCTCCTTGACCTGTTGATCTCATCGGCTGCAGTGCGCCTTCCATCACCGTGTCCGCGCACACTTCGATACCGTGTCCGGAGGCGCGACACAGCGCGTCTCAAGCCAGAGCCGTGCTCGGCTCGCCGGTTGCGCCCAACAGCTCCGCGCTGGCCTGCGCGGCTCTGCGCGCGGCCTCGCTGATGGTCACCGTGTCCTCCTGCGCCATTGGATCCGGAGGCGGCAAATGCGGCTCGGGAAACGCCGGCGGCAGCGGCTGCGGAACCACGGATTTGGGATACGTGGCCACTGCGGTGGGGGCGGCCAATTGTGGAGGATGCAGCAGACCGGGCGTGGAGTCCGACGTCGCGCTCGGCGCGATTTCGGTTCCGTATGCCCCAGTCGAGCTGGCCGAGCTGGTAGAAGGCTCGGCAATCGGCGGCAGAATCGATGAAATCGGTGAGATGGTCATGGGAGTGAACCCCCTTTTTGCTCTCGTCCGCGTCATCGACCGCCCGCGCTATAGCTTGAGCTGTGCCCGCGCTTGGCGCATCGTTGTCCCGTTTGCGTTCAGGCAGTGTCCTGCCTGGCATCACTGGCGCAGGTCCGCCCCGCTGCCGCACAATGGTTCTTCGACTTGGGAGACCACATGCTGCGCTCGCTGTACTTCGCCTTTTCCGCCCTCGTATTCGCCGCCACAACTCTGGCAGCCGCGCAGGCTCCCGCCGCGCCTCCGCCGGACAACTATTCCGGTCATCCACGCCTGGTCGTTCTCTCCGACATCGGCAACGAGCCCGATGACCAGATGTCGCTGGTGCGTCTGCTGGTTTACTCGAACGATTTCGACATCGAGGCTCTTGTTGCCACTACCTCGCACTGGCAGCCCAAGGCCACGCACCCTGAAACCATGCGCGCCATTGTGGATGCCTACGGCGAGGTGCGGCCCAACCTGCTGCTGCATGCCAAGGGCTGGCCCGATGCCGCCACGCTCAAGCAGCGCGTGTTCGTGGGCCAATCGGCCTATGGCATGGCCGCCACCGGCGCGGAGAAGGATTCAGCCGGCGCGCAGGCCATCATCCGCGCCCTGGAGAAGGACGACCCGCGCCCGCTGTGGATCTCGGTGTGGGGCGGCGCCAACACGCTGGCCCAGGCGCTGCTCGATCTGCGCGCCACCCACTCGCCTGAGCAGTTGGCCTCGCTGGTCGCGAAGCTGCGCGTCTACTCCATCAGCGACCAGGACGATGCCGGCCCATGGATTCGCCGCGAATTTCCCGGTCTCTATTACGTTGTGATGCCCTCAACGCAGGATGGCGACGAGTACTACTATGCCACCTGGACCGGCATCAGCGGCGATCGCTTTTATCGCAACGGCGAAGGCGCGGACTTCACCACCGTCACCGATGAGTGGCTCGACCAGCACATTCGCAACAAGGGCCCGCTGGGCAAGTTCTATCTCAAGGCCATGGTCATCATGGAGGGCGATACGCCGTCGTTCCTCAACCTCATCGACAACGGCCTGAATGCGTATCGCCGGCCCGACTGGGGCGGCTGGGGCGGCCGCTACGTTTACCGCCAGCCCTACGGTGAAACCCACGCCATATGGACACAGGGCGGCGATGAGTTTCGCCGCGCGTCGTCGCAGGATGCGGTTGTTGGTATTGATGGCAAAGTGCACGTCTCCGACCAGGCCACCATCTGGCGCTGGCGCAACGACTACCAGAACGACTTTGCCGCGCGCATGGCCTGGACCGTCTCCGACTACGCCCACGCCAACCACGCGCCCATTGCCGTGGTGAACGGCATCGGCGGCGCCGCGCCTATCGAGCTTGACGTGAAGGCCGGCGACACCGTGACGCTGGACGCCGCGGCCAGCACCGACCCCGACGGCCAGAAGCTCCGCTTCCGCTGGTTCCACTACAACGAGGCGGGCCTGGCCGATGGCAACATCGCCGCGCTCACATTGACCGCAACCGACACGCCGCGCGCCTCGGTGCATGTGGATGCCGTCTGCCGCCCCGACTGGCTGCCGCTCATCCCCTGCAAGGGCGATAGCGTGGCCCACGTCATTCTGGCCGTCAGCGATGACGGAGCACCGCCCATGACCAGCTATCGCCGCGTGATTCTGCATGTACACGGCGTCCCGGACGGCAAGACAAAATGAGTGTGCGCCGTGGCTGAAGCGCCTACAATTCTTTAGGTATGGCGAAGACGAAAGACAAAACGTTCGAGGTTGCCTGCCCGGACTGCGGCGCGATGATTATTGTCGACGCGGCCACCGGTGCGGTCATCAGCCACACCTCCGCGCCGCGCAAGCGCACTTTTGAAGATTTGGAAACCGCGGCCAAGGCCATGCGCGAGCAGGACGAGCGCAAGGAGTCCATCTTCCGCCAGTCCGTTGACGCGGAAAAGAACAAAGAAGATTTGTTCGACAAGAAATTTGCCGAGGCCCTGCGCAAGGCCAAGGATGCGCCGGATGAAAAGCCGTTCCGGGTCTTCGATCTGGACTAAACCAAGCAGCCAAGGAGGAGCGAAGATGGCAAGTGTTGCGGTTCCCAAGCTGGTTCCCAGGGTGATGCGCGAAGACGACGACAGCATTGACTGGGTGAAGATTGCCGCCGGCGGCACGCTGATGGCCGGCGCTCTGCTGCTGCTTACCGGCAATCGCAAGGCCGGCATTGCCGCCGCCGCCACGGGCACGGCGCTCGCCGTTCTTGACCAGCAGGAGTTGATTGTCAGCTGGTGGCGTCAGATTCCCGGCTACATTGACCGCGCGCAGCACCTCATCGTCCAGGTGCAGGGCGCAGTGGAAGAGATGGCCGCCAAGCGCGAAGCTCTGCGCAAAGCGCTTACCCGCGACGAATAAGCTGCCGCGCGCAACATGCAGCGGCGCGCTAGCTCTTCACTTCGGCAATGTGGTTTTGCGTGTCCACAAACACCAGCTTCGGCTTGGCTGCAGCGGCTTCCTGCTCGTTCAGCCAGGCAAAGCTGGCGATAATCACCAGGTCGCCGGCCTGCGCCAGCCGCGCGGCCGCGCCGTTCATGCAAATTTCGCCCGCGCCGCGCTCCACCGGCAGCGCATACGTTTGCAGCCGGCTTCCGTTGGACACATTCCACACGTGCACCGCTTCAAAGGGTTGAATGTCGGCCGCTTCCAGCAGCGTTGCGTCCACCGCAATGCTGCCTTCGTAATTCAGGTCCGACTTCGTCACCGTCGCGCGGTGAATCTTCGACTTCAATAGCTTTCTCAACACAGCACCACTCCTTGTCCGGCGCGTGCAGGCCCAGACGGGGTACCGCGGCCAGCCTCGGCCTGCAGCCCCACTTCTATTTGGATGCGAAATTAGTTCGTTCGGTCCACCAGATAACGCGCCACCGACTTCAGTCCCTCGGCGCGCGAACCGTACGGCGCAAGTGCGGCAAAGGCCTCGTCAATCAGGCTGGCCGCGTCGCGGCGGCTCTGCTCAATGCCAAAGACCGCCGGCCAGGTGGCCTTTTCGGTCGCCAGATCCTTGCCCGCCGTCTTGCCCAGTTGCGCGGAGTCGACCGTTACATCCAGCACGTCGTCCACAATCTGGAAGGCCAGCCCCGCCTTGCGTCCAAAGATGTCCAGCCGCGCCACATCGTCGGCCGTGGCGCCAGCATACACGCCGCCCGCCACCACGCTTACGCGAATCAGCGCGCCGGTCTTGGCGCGATGAATTGCTTCGACCAGCTCCGGTGTGGGCTTCAAATGCTCGCTCTCAATGTCCAGCACCTGGCCGCCAATCATGCCGTCCACCGTGCCGATGGCGTTGGCCACAAGGCCAATAATCTGCACCGTCGCCGCGGGTGGCGAATCCAGCCCGGCCAGCACTTCAAAGGCCCGCGTCTGCAGCGCATCGCCGGCAAGTATCGCTATCGCCTCGCCGAATGCCTTGTGGCATGTCGGCTTGCCGCGGCGCAGGTCGTCATTGTCCAGCGCCGGCAGGTCGTCGTGAATCAGCGAGTAGGTGTGAATCATTTCGATGGCCGCGCCCAGCCGCTCAATGCCCGCCGGCACGTGCCCGCAAATGGTTGCCGCTGCCTGCATGGCCAGCACCGGCCGCAGCCGCTTGCCGCCGGCAAAGGTCGAGTGGCGCATCGCTCCATGAATCGACGCCGGCACCGTGCCCAGTGCGGGCAGCAGTGTCTCCAGCGCCTTGTCGGTCAGGTCGGCGCCTTCCTGGATCAGCGATTTCACATCGGCTGGCATAACTCAATCATAAACGAGCGATGAAAAGGGGCGGTGCCGGGCAGCACTTCAGCGTGTGCGCTGCCGCTCCAGCACCAGCAGCCCTGCCCATGCGGCCAATGCCGCCAGCGAAAGCAACTGGCCCAGCCGCATCGCGCGCGTCGTCTCCCAATCCACGCTCAGGTGCACCGGTCCCTGCGGCACAGGCACAGCCAGCAGACCGTCTTCGCGCTCCGGCAGCCCGGCCAGCTCCGCGCCGTTCAGCACCACGCGCCATGCTGGATAGCTGCGCAGACGCAACACCACGAATCCCGCTCGCGGCATCTCCGCATCCACGCGCAAATGTTCCGCCGCCGGGTTGCCGGGATGCGTCACGCGGAATATGGCCAGGCAGCTCCGCTGCTCCGGCGTCCACTCCGGCGTGGTTCCAGCCGAGCCTTCGCCCAGCTTTGTCGTTGCGGTCGCTGTCAGGCATGCCTCTGGCAGCCCAACCGCCAAAACTTGATTGTCGGCAAACTGCGGCTCGTACTCGTCGCTGCCTTCAAAACCCGTGCCTGCCACATACACGTTGTGCATGCTCCACACCGTGTCTTCGGCGTAGCAGGTTTGATACATATTCAGCCCCGCCACCAGCATGGCCGCAAACGCGGCGCAGCCCACCGCGGCATACAACAGCCGTCGCAGCCAGGTGCGATGCACCCACACCGCAGCGCCCAGAAAAATCGCCATCGGCGCCTGCACCGCCACATACCAGCGCCACGGAAACTGCAGCATTCGCAGCTTGGGCACAAAATGCCACACCGGCAACGAAATCGGTAGTTGTAAAAACAGCACCGTCACGGGAATCGCCGCCAGCACCACCCACCACGCGCGCTCCTTCGTAAGCCGCCTGCGCTTCCACGCAATCAGCATGCAGGCCAGCGCCAGCGCCAGCATGGTTGCGCCAATCACCGAGACACGAAACAGCTCCACGTCGTGCAGGTCAAGATTCGGATCGGCGTGCCGGGCAAACATCCAACTGGTTTCCACGCGCGTGCCGGGGTCGTCGGTCGCGCCCGCCACATTCACCCAGCTCTGCTCGGCTATGGCCGGCAGCAAATACACGCCGGTCAGCGCCAGCCCCACCGCGGTTGCGGCCGCTGCGCGTATCACCGGCGCCCACGAGCGCCGCAGCCACGCCGCACCCAGCGCAACCGCCGCCAGCAGATAACACGCCAGCACGCCCAACGGCACGTCGCTCAGCCACGCGCCTGCAATGGTCAGCGCCAGCCAAACGGTCGAGCCGTCCAGCACACGCCGCAGCGTCGTTGTCTCCGGCCGCGCATCGCGCAGCGCAAACAGCAGCAGCAGTGGAATCCAGAAGCCGCCCGTCAATTCGCCGAAGGCCGACCGCTCGTACGCATTGAACAGCGAGTAGCCGGAGAAGAGCGCCGCACATCCTGCCACCGTCGCCGGGCCGCGCTCCAGAGCCTGCCGCGCCAGCGCATACGTGGCCAGCCCCGCCGCGGCCAGCATCAGATACGTCAGCGCGGCTTCCACATACTGCCACTGCATCACCGCGCCCAGCGCTGCGCCTAGCATCCACGTCAGCGGCGGATAAAACACAAATCGCGGCTCGCCCGCGCCGTAATTGGGACTCGGCGACCAGTGCGGATAAAACGTGCCCTGCTGCCAGCTGCGCAGCGCGTCGAACCACGACACCAGATGAAAGTCGAAGTCATGTCCGCACGAGCCGCCCCGCAGCAATTGCGGCGCAACCGCCACGCCCGCGGCCGCCAGAATCGCCGCCGGCCCCGCCAACTTACCCAGCAGTGTTCTCAACTTCTCTCTCATGGGTTCAGCCGCAGCGTGTGCGTGGTCTGCGCCTGCACCGCCGCGGAAGAGAAGGGAAGCGCGAACGTCGTGCCCTCGTACCAGTCATCCCACTGGTCGCGGAAGTACGGGCTCAGCGGGTTGCCGCTCTCGCCCAGCACAATATTTTCCGTCGAGCCGTCCACGCTGTTCCAGTCCATGGTGAAACGTTGCGACGGTCCAAAGGCGCGGCCCACCTGCTTCACCGTTGTGGTGTCGCCGCGCAGCGGTTGCGCGCCGGTGCCGGCTGCGCGTCCCACCATCGGCAAAAATCTTGCCAGCGGATGCTCCAGGTCCACCACGTGCCAGTCCCCGTACATCCACTCGGCGGGGTCGGCCGGAGCCTTGCCGTTCTTCATCGCGCGCCGCACTGCCTCGGTCAGCAGCGCGTCCCAATCCTTGTAGCCTGCCGGCAGCCACTCCGCGTTGGCGTGCATCACAATCTCTTCCTCGGCAAAGTTTGATTCGCCCCACTCGTAGGCTTCCGCGTCCTTGCCCAGCTTGGGCTCCAGAATCAGCGGCCAGATAGCCTTGCGTGTCTGCACCACCAGCGACGCTGCGGCGGAGTCCGTGGTCAGCCGTCCATCCCAGCGCCGCATCAGGTCGGCGGCCGCATGCAGCCGCTCTTCCACGTTCTCCGTGTGGTCAATCGCATACGCAAAGCGATGCGCCAGCTCCTGGTCCACCTCGCTGTACACATCGGTTTGCAGCGCCAGCATATCTTGTGCGCGCAGCTTGTCGCGCCCCTGCAGCACCTTGTAAATGCGCTCGGCGCGATACGGATCGGCCCACTCCAGCGTGATTGGATACGGATTCTTCTCCGTCGCCACGCGCGAGTTGGCCGTGGCCAAAAATCCGCTCGGCGGATCATAAGCATTCGGCATCTGGTCGAACGGGATGTAGCCCGTCCACTCGTGCGCGCCATTCTTCACTGGGACTGCAGCCAGACCGCCCTGGCGAATCGGCACGCGCCCAATGGCGTGATACCCGATATGTCCCTGGTCGTCGCTGTACACCACATTCTGTGTCGGCCAGTTCCACTGCGCCAGCGCCGCGGAAAATTGTTTCCCGTCGCCTGCCGTATTCAGTGCATACAACGGAATTTGGCTCAGCGCCGGATCGTCCAGCGTCCAGCGCAGCGCAATCGGCCGCTGCTCGTGCTTGAAGAGCGGATTCAGCAGCGGCCCATGCGCCGTCGAGCGCACATCCACCATCACATCCTTCGCGCCGCGCACATGGATCGTCTCGCGATCGACAGCCAGCTTCTTCCAGCTTCCGTCGGCCGCTTTGTAATTGCCGTCGCGGTCCAGCGTCTCCACGTACAGGTCCTGCACATCCGCGTACAGCGCGGTAAAGCCCCACGCCACGTGCTCATTGTGTCCCGCAATCACAAACGGCATGCCCGGCAGCGTCACGCCGGTTGCGTGAAAGCCCGGCGCGGAAAGGTCCGCCATGTACCAGATGTTCGGCACCGTCAGTCCCAGGTGCATGTCATTCGAGAGCAGCGGCTTTCCGCTGGCCGTATGCGCGCCGCTGATCACCCAGTTGTTCGAGCCCGACGCGCAGCCCTGGCATCCGGCCGCGGCCATCAGCCTGTGCAGCGCGCGCAAATCCTCCGGCGTCTCGCCGCGCGTTGTCGTGCGGTCGTCGTCGTCTTCGTTGTCGGCATCTTTGGTGGAGGGCACAACCCGCGGCTGGCTCCAGTCCTGCACCAGCCCGGTCGGCGGATGATCGCGCCACGAGCCCACCGGATAGAGGTCGTCCTCCAGGCGCGGATTGTTCAGCGCCTGCGCAATCCGCTCACGCGCCAGCTTTGCCTCCCAATGCGTGTCCAGCGTCTGCACCATCATCAGGCCCACGGCCAGCGAGTCGGCGCCGGTCCACGCCCGCGGCGTGTAGTGCAGCAGCCGGAACTCCGGCGGCAGCGCATTTCCGTGCTGCTCCATGTAGGCGTTCACGCCGCGCGCGTAGTCGTCCAGATAGGCACGCTCTTCTGGCGGCATCTGCCGGTACACGCGCTCGGCGATTTTGCAAAAGCCCAGCACCCGCTGCGCAATATCGTGCTGCACCAGCGCCCCGCCCATCACCTCTGCCAGCTCGCCTTTGGAGTTGCGCCGGAAGGCATCCATCTGCCACAGCCGGTCCTGCGCGGTGATGTATCCCTGCGCGAAGAACAAATCATGCTGGGTTGCCGCCTCAATGTGCGGCACGCCGTGCGCATCGCGCCGCACCGTTACCGGCGCGGAAAGCCCGGCCACGCGCACCGTCCCATCCAACTGCGGCAGCGCGCTCTGCGTAATCGAGCGCAGCCACAGCACGCCCGCGCAGGCGGCCAGCATCGCCAGAATGGCCAAGGCAACCAGGCACCAGAACAGGCGGCGTAGCCAGCGCGTCCAGCGGCGCGTAGCCGCGGCAGGTTGGGCCAGGGGGTAGGTAGGCGTCGACATCGGTCACAGACAGGATAACGCCGGGTCGCGGCTTGATGCGCCTGCAAATCAATGAAGAAGAAGCCGCAAATCGGCAATTGCGCAGCCCGCGTCATCTATGGCGCGGCAACGCCGGGCAGCGGCGCTCGATAAACCACCGAGCTCGGAATCAGCGGCAGCGACCCATCGGCCGCGTAGGTGGCAAGGGCGAGGGGCATGGCGACCAGCAGCCCCTCCACGCCGCCAATGCCGGTCAGCACGGCAACAATAATCAGCACGGTCAGCGCGCGATTGCCCTCGTGGTGCGTCGTCCGCACCTCGGCGATTTCGGCGCGGTCAAAGTTGTACGGAATTCCCGGCCCAAAAAGCCCGAAGTGGCGCTCGCAATGCAACGCCCGCGCATCCGCATAGACCAGCGAGCAGCGCACATGGTGCCCATTCATCAGCCGCACCTGGATTCGGCTTTCCTCGCTCAGCGCCTGCACGCGCGCCCATCCATCTTGCTGCGCCAGGCATACCGCGCTGGCCGCCAGCAGCCACGCCATCGCAATCCATTTCATGTCGCCGATGGTAGGCGCGGCGTCGCGCCGCAGTGCCGCGGAATGTCACACTTTTTCAACTGTCACATGCGTCGCGCGTCTACGGCAGATTGCCCGTCAGGCGCGATTCGACAGCCCTCAGCCGCCCAATGCACGCATCGTCAATGAGCCAATAGACAATGGCGCGGCAGCCCTCGGGCAGCTCGTCGGCGGTCGCGGCATCGCAAACCACCGCCGCGGTCGCCGCAAGCCCGCGCTTCCAGCCGGCAGCCAAGGCATCCCGCACCAAAAGCCCTTCCGGCGCGATGCCCGCGGCCACCAGCATCGTCTCCGCAATGCGCAAAAAGCTCTGCCACCGCGAGGCAATGCCAATCAAATCGCGCCGATGCTCCGGCATGGCGCGCTTCAAATGCGCATGCAACTCCGGCGTCACCGGCTGCACCGCAAGAACCGTCAGCTCGCACGAAGCAGGCAGCAGCGGACGCACCGCCTCCGCCTTGCTGGGCAAAACCAGAGCCATGGCGCTGCCCAGTTTCGACGCCTCCGCGCATTGCTGCGGCGTGCAGCTCTCCACCGGCAGCGCCAAGTGCTGCTCCAGCTCGCGCACCACAATGCGCGCCAGCTCCGCGTCCGGTTCCACCAGCAGCCAGCGCGCCGGCGGCTCCATAGCCAGCCAGTGGCGCATGCGCTCGGCAATCAGTTCGGTGGTGGCGCCTGCCGCGCGCGCCGCGGCAACCATTTGCCCAATCATCCGGTCCACGCGCAGCTCAGGGGAGTCTTCGTTCTTGCTCTTCGCCGCCGGTGGTACGGCCTTCACGTACACGCCGCTGCCCCGCCGTTGCTCCACCCACCCGTCCCGCTCCAGCGCGCGATAGACAGCGCTCACGGTGTTGGCGTGCACGCGGAAGCGCCGCGCCAGCTCGCGCGTGCTCGGCAATTTTTCTCCGGGTGTCAGCTCGCGGCACAGAATGCCCAGCACAATCTGCGTGGTCAGCTGCTGGCGCAGCGATATCGTGGCCTCGTGTTGCAGCCACAGGCGCATGATTTACAGCACGCTCCGGACCGGTGTAGGGGCGGGCGCGGCCGCGGGCCGCCGGCGCCGGTAGAACAGCAGCAGAAAAGCCAGCATGACAACCAGCACTGGCGCCACCAGGACGCTGCCCTCGGGCCCGTTGGATCCGCCGTTCATCAGCGGATTGCCCACCGGCAGGCTGGTCAGCAAATGCCCCTGCGGCGCAAAGCCGCTGTCGGCGGTGCCGTAGAAGAACGTCTCCGCCCAGTCCCAGGCCGCGTGGCAGCCAATGGCCCACCACGCAGAGCCGGTTACGCGCACGCTCACGCAGAAGACAAACCCGATAAGCGCGGCGGCAAAAATCCCCACGCCGTTCTCGCCCAGATTGCTCGTATGCCAAAAGCCAAAGGCCGTGCTGGTCACCCACGCTGCCTGCCAAAAGCCCGCGCGTGAGGAGTGCATGTGGTGCATCGCCATGCATGGAACCAGGCCCAGCATGCCAACCAGATAAACGCCCCAGGCGCCGTTGGCGTGCGGCTCGGTCAGCAGCAGGCGCATGCACACCACGCTTACCGCCAAAAATGCCCACCAGAAGTTGATGCCGCGCGCCAGCGTGAACAGCGCAAAGCAGCGGAACATTCCCTCTTCCACCAGGCCCGTCAGCAGAAACGCAATCGCCCACAGCACGGCGTATGCGGCAATTTGCCCGGCGGTCAACTCCATGGGGCCAAAGCGCACCCAGCCGCCCGCCATCATGCAGAACACCAGCAGCGACAAAGACAGAAATCCAATGCCTGCGCCGGTGAAGAATCTCTTTACCCGGTGCGGGGCCCGCAGGTTGTAATCCAAAAGCGGCCGCTCTTCAATGCGCGCCACCACCAGCACCGCACCCAGCGCGGCCAGCAGAGCCACGCCCTCGCTCACAATGGCCGGCGTGGGCGAGAAGACCATCGTCGTCAGCGCCGGATACAGCGTCACCGCAATCGAACCCAGCACCAGCAGAAACAGCTTGTATAGCACCAGGCCCAGCAGCAGCGACCAGCCGGCGCGCAGACCACGCTCCCCTACAAACGCGGCGTGAACCAGATTCCCCACGCTCCACTTTTTCTCTGGAGGCACCTGCGCATAGCCGCCGGAGCTTACCAGCCGGGGTCCGGATTGGCCTGAAGGAGGGGTGTGGGGGGGCATCGAGCGTCCTGGCGCGCAGTCAACTGCGGTCCGTTGCATTGTATCGAACTCGCATTGCCCTTGCCGGTGCCGTGTCCCACCCGCCCCTCAGTCCTACTCGTCGCGCAAAGCCACCATCGGGTCCACACGCGAGGCGCGCCGTGCAGGTATCCAGCAAGCCACAAGCGCAATGGCCGCAATTGTTGCCGTAATGCCTGTAAACACCAGAGGGTCGTCGGCGCGCACGCCGCGCAGCAAATTCGCCACCATGTGCGCCAGTGCCCAGGCCATCGCTACGCCTGCGCCCACTCCGGTCGCTGTCAGCCAGCTGGCTTTGCGCAGCATCATGCGCAGCACATCCTCGCGCCGCGCTCCCATGGCCAGCCGCACACCGATTTCGCGTGTCCGCTCTCCCACCTGATGCGCCATCACCGCGAAAATTCCCACTGCCGCCAGCAGCAGCGCAATCAGTGCGTCCAGTCCCAGCATGCTGGCCGCATACATCAGCCCGATCATGTCGTCGTGCACCAGGCTGGCATAGGTCTGCACGCCATCCAGCGGTAGGCCCGCATCCAGCGCTGCCAGCGCCTTGCGTGCGGCCGGTGCAACCGTCAGCGGATCGCCCGCCGTATACATCACCAGCGTGGCGCCCGCCGGCGGCACTTGCGCCGTGCTCATATACACCGCGGCGCGCGGCGTCTGCTCCCACAAGCTGTAGCTCACCTCGTCCGACACGCCCACAATGCGCAGCCACGGCTCGTCTTTGGCTACGCCCATGCGGATGCGCCGCCCAATCGGATTCTGGCCAGGGAAATACTGCGCGACAAAGCGGCGGCTCACTACGGCCACCGGCGTCGACTCCAGTGTGTCGCCCGAGTTGAAGCCGCGCCCATCCACCACTCGCACGTGGAACGCGTTGAAGTAGCCCTGGCTCACCGGCATGCGCAGCGCGCTTTGCGCCTTGCCCGGCATCGCGGG
>DASVLI010000145.1:0-1514 GCA_036384955.1 Occallatibacter sp. | reverse complement strand
CAGCGTGGCCGAGCCTTCTGTTCCCAACCCGTGGAATGCATCCAACACGCCCATCACTGTGCCGAACAGGCCTACAAATGGGCTGGTTGAGGCAATCGTTGCCAGCCAGGGCATGCGCCGTTCCAGCGCCGTAATCGACTCGCTGGCCGCGGTCTGCGCCGAGCGCTCCAGTGCCGTAATGTTTTTCGGCGGGCCGCTGCCGCCGGTCTGCCGCTTGTAGGTTTCGTAGACGTCCTCAAACACCTGCGCCAGCGGACTGGCCTTGAACTGTGCAGCCAGCGCGGCCACTTCGTTCAGGCGCGATGCCTTGCGGAAGGCGCGGATGAAGTTGCGGCTATCCTGCGTGGCGCGGCGGAAGACGCCCGTCTTGCCCAGAATCACGGTCCACGAATAAAGGCTGGCAGCCAGCAGAATTAGGAGCACCACTTGGGCGACGCCGCCGAGATGATGCAGCATGTCCATCAGGGCGCTGCCGCCTTGCACCGCCGCATCGCCTGCGGCCGGCGCGCTACCGTCGGACTGGAAGAGAAACAGCAACAAATACGAGGTCGGAATCGGGGTTCACCTCACCTCTTTCACGGTATCAGACGGTGTACACCGCTCCAAGTTATCGATTGGATGCGGGCCAGCCCAAATGCATGTGCCTGCATGAGCACTGAACGTGCGGCGGTGCGCTACACTACGCTCGACCACCGGACTCTGCCATGCTCGTCGAACTGCGCGCCGAAAACTACGCCGTCATCGATCACGCCATCGCCACCTTTGGCCCTGGCCTCAATCTGCTTACCGGTGAAACCGGTGCAGGCAAGTCCATTCTTGTCGATGCCCTCGCGCTGCTGATGGGCGGCAAGGCCTCCACGGATTTGGTGCGTCACGGCGCGGACAAAGCCGTTGTCTCCTGCGTCTTCGAGTCCACACCGTCGGCCGAAGCAGCTCTCGAAGAGAACGGCATCGACTCCGAAGGCTCCGAAATTATTCTGCGCCGCGAGATTCTGGCCAATGGCAAGGGCCGCGTCTTCGTCAACAACCAGCCGGCCACCGTCACAGTGCTCAAGCAGCTCGCCCCGGAGCTCGCCCTGGTCCACGCCCAGTCCGAAACGCTTTCCAGCTTCGACCAGACCCAGCAGCGCATCTTGCTCGACCGCTTTGCGAGCCTTGACTCCTCAGAAGTCGCCGAAGCCCACGCCGCCTGGCGCGAAGCCGAGGCCAAGTTGAATGACCTGCTACAGGGCGAGCAGGACCGGCTCCGCATGGTCGACCTGTGGAGCTACCAGAAAAAAGAGATCGACGCCGCGCAGTTGCAGAGCGGGGAAGACGAGAAGCTCGAAACAGAGAAGCGTGTGCTGGCCAATGCTGAAAAGCTCTATGCCGCTGCGCAGGGCGCCTTCGACCAGCTCTATGAGGGCGGCGCCTCCGCGGAAGCCGCATTGCGTGGGGCCGAACGCAACGTCGCGGAGCTTGCCCGCTACGACGCGCGCTTTGCAGAATCCGTGCAGCAGTTGGCTTCAGCCCGT
>DASVLI010000144.1:0-24542 GCA_036384955.1 Occallatibacter sp. | reverse complement strand
CGAATCCGGCTCCGGAAAAAGCGCCTCCGCCCTCGCCATCCCCGGCCTGCTCGACCCCGCAGCCACCACCGAAGGCCAAATCCTCTTCCACACCCCCAACGGTCCAATCGACCTGCTCCGCCAGCCGCCCGCAGCCCTCCGCCGTCTCCGTGGCCGCTCCATCGCCATCATCTTTCAGGAGCCCATGACCGCACTCAACCCCGTCATGTCCATCGGCCATCAGGTCGCCGAGGCCTACTCGGCCCATGCCCCCACCGCCACCCGCCGCGAAAGTCGCGCCAAGGCCATCGCCGCGCTTGAAGCCGTCTCCATCCCCGACGCCGCGCGCCGCTACTCCGACTATCCCCACCAGTTCTCCGGCGGCCAGCGCCAGCGCATCCTCATCGCCATGGCTCTCATCCACCGCCCCCGCCTGCTCATTGCAGACGAGCCCACCACCGCCCTCGACGTCACCGTTCAAGCCCAAATCCTCGCCCTGCTCGCCCAGCTCCAGCGCGAGCACCAGCTCGCCATGCTCTTCATCTCCCACGATCTCGCCGTAGTAGGAGAAGTCGCCAGCCGCATCGCCGTCATGCGCCACGGCCAAGTCGTCGAGCACGGCCCCAGCCACGCCCTGCTCACCAACCCCCAGCACGACTACACCAAAAGCCTGCTAGCCGCCGTCCCCACCCTCCGCACCAACCGCGCAGAACCCCTGGCGTCACTCTCCTAAGAAAATCCATGGGTTCTCAGGTCTTGGGGAGTCGCCCCAACCACAAAAAGCAGTTATCGATTCACCACAAAATCCGGGGTGCCCCAGGTCTCGCCTTTGAGACCTGGGAGACCACAGCACTCAACCCGGTTCTCGCGCACTTACCAACCACAAAACCGGGTGCCCCAGGTCTCGGTTTTGAGACCTGGGAGACCACAACACTCAACCCAGGTCTCGCGCACTTACCAACCACAAAATTGGGTGCCCTAGGTCTCGATTCTGAGACCTGGGAGACCACGACTCTCAATCCATGGGTTTCTGAAAAGTGAACCCGGGCGGTAACTCATTCCCACGTTTCGCCGCAGTCCAGAACGATTCAACCTCCACCGTACCCCGCTCCCCAGTCAAATAGTGTCGGTAACTCGACCACGGCCAATCTTCCATGCGATCCGTCAATCCACGCTTCACTGGATTCTTGTGCATGTAGTCAAGCTTCTCCGTGATCTTCTCTGCCGAATGCACATTGAAGTCGTAGTAACGCGCCTGCCAGAACGGCCTCTCTTTCCGCCGCCGCACCACGGAAAGCTTCAGTGCTTGGACAACCGTCGCCAGCGCCCCTGCACGCGGCTCGCTCATTAGCAAATGCACGTGCTCCGGCATCACAACATACCCAGCCACAACAAACAGGTAGCGGTCTCGCATACGCTCCAGCGCCGACACAAACAGGTCGCGCGCCACCGGCGTGCCTAAGTGCGCTAGGCGGCCATGGCACGAGAAAGTAAGAAAGTGAAAGCCGCCGCATTGCTGGTAGCGCACAAGTCCCCGCGTCATGCGCGGAAGCATACACCGTCCCGCTCTATCGAGGTGGACTCAACAGCAACAAAAGCCGTCCAAACCACAAAACCGGGTGCCCCACATCTCCCGGTGTTGGAGATGTGGGATAGTACAATTTCGAATCTGTCATCCTGAGCAACGGCCATCCGCACAGCGGATGGCCGAGTTGAAGAACCTGCATTTGCAGTTCAAGCGATTTACAAGTACACCCTATGCGGATCTAAACTTGTGGCTAAAGTGCGCCAAAAACCAAGCACTAGCCGTTAGTCGGCGTACCCTGCAGAAGTTGCAAGCTCTTTCAGCTCGCACTTGACCGATTCCAGCTTTTCTATAGCGCTGGTGTCGGTGGGGTGTGACTTTACGAATTCCTCTAGGAAACGCACCTCGGCTAGTTTTATGCCAACATATACATCTGTGCGGCTATTCTGCACGCCAAGAAAGTGGATTTCCCAATTGCGATTAAAAAAGGGATTGCTGTAATACGGCACAGCATCATAAGCAGTCAAATCATAACCTAGCGACATCAAATAGCTCTTGATGTCCTCGTTAAGCGAAATGTCACTATTCCACAATCGCGTCACAAATTCCGAGAGGCGTTCCAACGCCTTATATACCTCCATAAATTGTTCAGACGCTGGAGTTCCAGTCGCGATGTGAACTGCTAGCTCTGGAATGACGTGATAGTGTTCATTTGCATTGGATATAGCCGCCCAATACTCATCCATTTGACGCTCAATTTTATACAGGAATGCTTCGTTAACCTTGTATGGATTTTGGCTATAGCTTCGCTCATGTTCATGTTTCATCGACTGGAGTGCACCAACATCATATAGCGCTGTGTTGTCGATCTCATGGTGATGCTTGTAGCACATAAGCATCAAATTCCTAAACAAGTGACGCTCCTCATTAGTTGAAAATGGATTGTAGCGGGCTCCACCCGGACTTGCTGCCTCAATATGGCAAATCTGGCCAACGAACACATTGCTGCTCGTGACCATTTCCTCATTGCAGCCCGGGAAGGCACACCGATTCCCCGATTTAGCAAATAGAGCTCTTACAACATTGTTCTTATTGCTGCGCCGCGCCATGTTCTTCCTCGCTTATACGCCGATTATGGCACCGAATTACTCCCGTCAGCTGAGACCTGGGAGACCACACCCCTCACCCCGTCGCGCCGCAATGTACCATCAACCCATACACCATGCCCGCCTACGAATACCTCTGCGACGATTGCGGCGCGCGCTTTGACCAGCGCCAGAAGATGTCCGACCCCGCCCTTGAAACCTGTCCCACCTGCGCCGGCCGCGTCCATCGCCTCATCAGCGGCGGCGCCGGAGCCATCACCAAAGGCGCCTCGGCCCCCATGCCCGCCTGCGCCTCCGGCGGCGCCTGCTGCGGCGGAGGCGGCGGCTGCCCCGCCGGCTTCTGCCAAAACTAGCCCGCTCAGCCGGCCACAATTTGCAGATAATTTTCCCTTCCAGGCGCACACTCGCCCTAGACCTCAAAGGTGCCCAGGCCGGTCGCCTCAGCCCGCCCGTCGCCCCGCCTGAACATCTTTATTTTCAAATACTTGCGGGTAAACCCTTTGGATTGCCCGGCCGACGGCTTAAAAGCAGTCCCTAAGCCCTTCAGAATCAAATTTCTGCGGCCAACCCTGTTAGAATCAAATACTTACCGCAGGCATTGCCCCGTAAGCCCAATCAACTCATATCTTTAGCCACAGAGATACTGCTTTTTTAAAAGCAAGGCACTCCCTCGCAGGCGCTTCTGTGCGTCGTACTTTGTCGGCCCTGCTCGCTGCGGCAAATCCTACTTCTGCTCGGGCTTCTCGGCCTGCGTGTCGTCCGGCGGCTTTGACAAATGCAGCTTGCTCATCTCCTTGGCGCCCACCCCAGGTTCAACCGCCGTCACTTTAATCCCCGTTCCCATGGCCCCGGCGGTCCACTTGAAGTAATACGTCTTGCCCGCTTCGGCCTCAAATCGGGCCCGCTCGTTCTCCTTCTTCCGCGCCTCGGCCAGCGCTGCCCCGGTGGACTGGATAATGCCGCCGTAATACATCTTCGGCAATCCGGAAATCACCACTGTCCCCGCAGGCACTTCAAGAAACACATATTCGCTGTTCAGCAGTTTGGCTACATGGGTGTCGTTGATGAATAGCTCGTCGTGCGATGCCGATCCCGTGAATCGATACACACGATAGATGCACACGATCGCTTTGCCGCTGGAAGGCGCCGGCAGCGCTGCCGCCGTCTTATCCTGTGCCGCGCCGTTGGGGGTGGTAAACACAAACGCCATCGCGCTGAATGCGAGCAGAAGGCTTGCGAGCGGGTTGCGGGCCCTCCTCAGGCAAAGAGCAGCGACGCCGCTGAAGTCTCGGTTTCGCATGGTGCGCTCCTTTCCCTCGGTTCTGGAGTTGCGCAGCACTCTAGCAGATTGCGGAGCGTATCGCCGTGACATCGCGGCAATCGTGGAATTGGCTCCCGTAAACACACAACCGCCCCCCAGGCAGCGGCGCGCGTGGCGTCGGCCCGGGAGGCGGTTCTGGTTCTCTTGCTTTGCTTGTCTTACTCGGCTGCTACGGCTTCGGCAGGCTCGGCTGCGGGGGCAACAGCAACTTCCTCGCCCGCCTCGGCCTGCACCTTCACCGTCAACTGCGCCGTCACTTCGCGATGCAGCTTGATGGCCACCTTCGTGTCGCCCACGGCCTTCAGCGGCTCAGCCAGCTGAATCTTGCGCCTGTCGATCGCAAAGCCCTTGGCTTCCAGCTCCGCGGCAATATCCGCCGAGGTCACTGAGCCAAACAGGTGTCCGTTCTCGCCAGACTTGCGCGTAAAGCTCAGCACCACCGGCTCCAGCTTCGTCACCAGCTCTTCGGCCTGCGCCTTCTCCGCGGCCGAGCGGCGTACTGCCGAGGCCTTCATCTGCTCAATCACGGCCTTGTTGGCCACCGTCGCCTGCAGCGCCAGTTTGCGCGGCAGCAAAAAGTTGCGGCCGTAGCCATCGGCCACCTTCACCACGTCTCCGCGGTGGCCCAGGTTGGCTACGTCTTCCTTCAGAATGACTTCCATTTCGAATCTCCAAGTGTTCGTGCGGCGGCAGCCCAGGGGCGTCCCTCCATTTGGACGGACGCGGTCCGATTCAGTTGCACCGCGCAGGATTCTACAACGGCCTTCGCCGGCCTGTCGTCCCTTCCCGCTGTCCTAACCCGCCCTCCCCGTTACTTCGGAGAGGCGGCGGTCAGCCAGTCAGGTCTCCAGGCCCGCGCGTGCGGCTAGTACCGGGTCGCGAACGGCAGCAGAGCGATATTCCGCGCCTGCTTGATCGCGCGCGTCAGGCGCCGCTGGTGGGTGGTGCAAACGCCCGTCAACCGGCGCGGCACAATCTTGCCACGCTCGGCCACAAAGCCTTGCAGCAGACGCACATCGCGGTAAGGAATCGCGTCAATCTTCTCCGTGCAGAACTTGCAAACCTTCTTGCGGCGGAAAAACTTGCCACGGCCTCCGGGGCCACCGGAGCGGCCACCGGGGCGCGGGCCGTGCGAGCCCGGGCCGGCTGCGGGGGCAGGTGCTGCGGGTGCGGGTGCGCTCGTCTCGGGCGCTTTTGCTTGGGTCTCTTCAGACATGCTCTTCCCTCTTCAATTTCTTTGGCCTGCGTCCACCATAAGGCGTCCGCCGGCTCCATTTCTGGCCTCTACCGGCCTGCGGCTGGCAAAGGCAATACTCTCTCGGCCTAGGCTGAAGCCTGGGCAGGCTCGGCGCTTACCGGCTCGGCAACCGCCACGGGCGCTGCCACAACCGGCGCAGCCACGGGAGCAGCAGCAGGCGCGGCAGGTGCAGCCGCAGGTGCCTGGGCAGGCTCGGCGCTCAGCTTGCGCTTGGTGCCGCGCAGCGCCTTCACCTTGGCCAACCGCTTCTCTTCCTCGTCAATGCGCACGGTGATGAACTTGATCACCGGCTCGGCCACGCGCAGGCGGCGTTCCAGCTCGCTCACCGCGGCGCCCGGCGCATCTATCGTGAACAGCACATAGTTGCCGTCGTTGAACTTGCGCACTGTGTAGGCCAGCTTGCGGCGGCCCATCTTCTCCACGTTCTTCACCGTGCCCTGCTGGCTTTCCACGGAGTTGGTGAACGTGGCAATCAGCTTGTCCAAATCCTCGTCCGCCACATCGGGTCGGACAATAAACATCACTTCATACAAACGAGACATCTTGTTTCCTCACACTCAGTCAACATTCGACATGGAACAGTGCGCCTTCCTGGCGCCTACTCGTCTTCCCTGTTCCCTGATCCCTGTTCCCTGTCCTTTCGGTTGAACTCATTCATCGCCGGCCCCGGCCCATACTCGACAATTCGCCGCACCGCTGTTGCTACCCGGTCCAGCACCTCGTCCAGTACGCCCAGCTCGGCCTTGCGCATCGGCGAAAGCAAATAATCCCTGCCGGGGCGCCTGCCTGCCGCTTCCTTCGCCTCGGGTGGAAATTCCTGCCCTACCCCGATGCGCAGCCGCAGCCACTCCTGTGTGCCCAGGGAAGCGATAATGCTGCGGGCTCCGTTGTGCCCCGCCGCCGATCCCCGCTCCCTGATTTTGATCGTCCCCAGCGTCAGATCCAGCTCGTCGTACAGCACCAGCAAATCCCGCTGAGGATCGATCTCCAGCTCACGAACCAGAGCGGCAACCGATACGCCGCTCAGGTTCATAAACGTTTCCGGCTTGGCTAGAACCACTTGCCGCCCTGCAATCCTGCAGCTTGCGGTCGTGGCCCGGCAGCGCCGGTTCTGCACCACAACGCCCTCTTGCTCGGCAATGCGGTCTACCGCCATGAACCCCGCGTTGTGCGGAGTCCACAGATACTCCTGGCCCGGATTGCCAAGCCCCACCACAAGCAAGGGGCCACGCGCTCCGGTCGTGCTTCCTGCGTCGTCCAAGGCCTACTTCTTCGCCTCGGCTTCCGGCGCGTCGGTCTTGCCCTTCTTGGCCACTTCCGGCTCGGCAGCAGTCGCCGCCGCGGCCACATCGCCCTCGGCAGCCGGAGCCACCTCCTCGCGAATCGCCACCACGTGCGCCACCGTCGCATCCTCGGCATTCAAGAACTTCACCTTGTCCGAGTGCGGCAGATCGCTCACGCGCAGTGCATCGTTCAGCTGCATTCCGCTCACGTCCACATCGATGTGGCTCGGAATGTCCGCCGGAAGGCACTCGACTTCGACTTCGCGCATCACCTGATCCAGAATGCCGCCCTGCGTCTTCACGCCCTCGGGAATTCCCAGCAGCTTCACGCGCACGCTCACCTGCAACAGCTTGTCCAGCGCAATCCGCTTCATGTCGATGTGGATCAGCATGTCCTTGATCGGCTCACGCTGCCAGTCCACAATCATGGCCTTGGCCGTCTCCAGCCCGTTCACTTCCACATCGAAAATCGTGTTGTGGCCGGTCTCGGAAAACAGAATCTTCGAAATCTGCTTGGGGTCTACTTCCACCGCCACCGGATCATGCCCCGCACCATAAAGGACAGCGGGAATCTGGCCGGCCACACGCACGCGGCGTGCCGCATTCTTGTTGAACTTGCCCACGCGGGGCTTTGCAATCACTACTTCAGGCATTTCGTCTCTCGTTTCTCTCTCGGGCACGGCCTGCTGCCGCTCCCTTTGTTGATAAAGCCAGCCTCTAGCTCCTAGCCGCTAGCTCCATGTTTCTGTCCGGCGCCGCGGGGGGCAATCCAATCCCGTCCTCGGCCCACATCCCTTCGCTGAATCGCAAAGGCTAACTCATTTCCGAACCAGCTAGAGGCTAGAAGCTAGCAGCTAGCGGCTCGTCTCAAGAGAACAGCGTACTCACGCTGGTCTCCATGTGAATGCTCTCAATTGCCGCGCCCAGCAGGCCCGCGATTGAAAGCACCTTGATCTTCTCCAGCTTCTGCGCCGACTCGCGCAGCGGAATGGTGTTGGTCACCACCAGCTGCTCCAGTCGCGAAGCCGCAATCCGCTCAATCGCCGGACCCGACAGCACCGCGTGGCTGGCGCAGGCATGCACACTCCGCGCGCCATTGGCATACAACGCATCCACCGTCTTCACCAGCGTCCCTGCCGTGTCGATAATGTCGTCGATAATCAGGCAGCTCTTGCCCTGCACATCGCCGATCACGTTCATCACCTCGGCCACATTCATATCCGTGCGCCGCTTGTCCACAATGGCCAGCGGGGCGCCCATCTTCTGCGCGAAAAACCGTGCCCGCTCCACGCCGCCCGCATCCGGCGAAACCACCGTCAGGTTCGGCAGATTCATCTCCCGGAAGTAGCCCACCAGCACCGGGCTGGCAAACAAGTGGTCCACCGGAATATCGAAAAAGCCCTGAATCTGCGCCGCATGCAAATCCACAAACAGCGCGCGATTGGCGCCCGCCGTCGTCAGCAGGTCGGCAATCAGCTTGGCGCTGATGGCCACCCGAGGACGGTCCTTGCGGTCCTGCCGCGCGTAGCCGTAATACGGAACCACCATCGTGATGCGTGCCGCTGAAGCCCGCTTCAGCGCGTCAATCATGATGAACAGTTCCACCAGGTGCTGGTCCACCGGAAAGCAGGTCGGCTGCACCACGAACACGTCCACCCCGCGTACATTCTCCAGCAGCTGAAAGTAAACCTCGCCATCGGCGAACCGCTGCAGCTTTGCCTCGCCCACCTTCACGCCGATGTGCGTCGCAATCTCCTCGGCAAGCTGCCGGTTGGCCGAGCCGCAGAACAGCTTGAATCGCTTGTCCTCGCTCAGATTGCGGGTGCGCTTGCGCTCTGGAGCCGGCTTGGCATCCTTCGCCTTCGCTGCCGCGTCCAGCGCTGCCACCTTGGGCTGTTCTTTGCCCTGGCCTGCGCCGTCCGGTCCCTTGCCCTGCTGTGCCTCTTCCGCCGTCACTGTCACGGTTTCCACTGTCATCTCCCGAAGAACCTCCAAGCTGGTTGGCTTAAGCTGCTTCCGGAATTCCTTCCCGTTCAAAAAACTCTGGCTGGGCGACTAGGATTCGAACCTAGACAAGTGCCTCCAAAGGGCACTGTCCTACCATTAGACGATCGCCCAACAAGGCAGCCTGCGTGTACTGCACCGCAGCCCGCTTCCTGCAGCCGTCCGCGAGTCTCGCCTGCAAAACGGCCCACTGTCAACACTCTTGCAGAACCATCCCGCCCCAGTACTCCGCGCGCGGCAAAGTGCGCGTCAAAAAGCCCGCCACTCCCGCCTCGCGCAACCGTGCAACGGCCGCTTCCGCGTCCCCCCGGGTCTGGTACAACCCGAAGAGCGCTGAGCCGGAACCCGACAGCGACGCATACAGGGCTGCCTCCGGTGTGCCGGCGGCCGCAAGAACACGCTTCATCTCAGCTAGGGAAGGATGCTGGCGGAACACGACTTGCTCGAAGTCGTTCTCAATCCAGCGAAGAATCCCGGTCTGGACAAGCGCGAACCGTTTAGGCTCGGCAAGGTCTCCACCCGCGGCGGAAACACCGGAAGAGCCTGCCTGCACGGCCTGCGGAACAGTTCCTCCGAAGGCGCTCGCATAGGCGCGACTCAACTCATTTAGTTTACCGGCACTTGCCTCCTGGGTCAAACCTGCCTCGGCGCAGTGCGCGTCCCAGTCCTTAAAGGCCTGCGGCGTGGAAACCGCCACCGCCGGCGTGGCCACCACGCACCACAGCGGCTCAAAATCCGGCAAGGCCTCCACCACCTGCCCCCGGTCGCTGCCCAAAACGGCTCCACCCACCAGAAACAAAGGCACATCCGACCCAACCCGCGCCGCAATCTCCAGCCGCGCGGTCTCAAGTCCCTTAGTCCCCAGTCCCCAGTCCCCTAGTCCCCTGGTCCCCTGTGGGGCTGGAAGCTCCGCTTCCAGCCCCACCAGCGCCGCCACCGCATTCGCCGACCCGGCCCCCAGCCCGCCCTGCACCGGCAGCCGCTTCTCTATATGGACCGAAACGTCAGCACTGGTTCCCAGCTGCTCCAAAGCCAACGCAACAGCTTTGTACGCCGTGTTCCGCGCATCGGTCGGCACCCGCTCGTCGTTCGAGGTCAGCCGAATCCGGGTCTCCGCCGCCGCCCGCGCCTCTACCGTCACAAAATCATGCACTTCCAGCGTCTGGTACACGGTCGCCAGACCGTGAAACCCATCCGGCCGCGGGGCGCCAATGGACAGCCCCAGATTGATCTTTGCGTGGGAACGAACGCGCGTCGACATGCCCTTTCATTGTAGGGCCATCAAATCGACAAAATTCTTCCCCTCGCTTTTCCCGAACCGCCGCGTCCAACCAGACGTACAATCATCAGCACCGATCTGGCGGCAACTTCTTCGAACCGTGCTCAAGCCGCCCGAACCGCGCATCAAGGAGGGTTCCATGCCCGTCCCTAGCGGTTATCAGCGCGTCTTTGCTTTGCTCGTTCTCTCTGCCACAGCTGCGTTCGCGCAGAGTCCAGTAATCCCCACAACCCCCTACGACTACGAAACCCACTCCGTCCGCATGGATCTGGATTACGGCAAGCCCTACATCCAGGTCATGATCAACGGCAAGGGCCCCTTCCGCTTTGTGGTCGACACCGGCACCGGCGGCGACGCCATGGTCACGCCCGCCCTGGCCTCTCAGCTTGGCCTGCCCGCCGTAGGCCAGGCTTCGCTCTCCGACCCCAGCGGCATCGGCGGCAAGTCCGCGCCCATCGTGCTCATCGATTCGCTTGAGTTTGCCGGCCTCACCTTCGCCAATATCCGCGCCCTCGATCACCCCTTCTTCGCCGAAGCCGGCGATTGCGACGGCATCCTGGGCTTCACCCTCTTCCGCGACTTTCTGCTCACACTCGACTTTCCCAACCGCCTCGTCACCCTCTCGGCCGGCCAGTTGACGCCCGACGGCGGTCACACCGTGCTGCCCTTCCGCATGCCCGATGGCGTGCCCATCGCCATGCTCAAGGTCGACGGCCTTGAACCCGTTGAAGCCCAGCTCGACTCCGGGGGCGGCGGCCTGGTGATTCCCACGCAGCTTGCCGCGCGGCTCAAGTACGACGTCGACCCCATCGTCTGGGCCATCGGTCGCTCCGTCTCCACCCAATTCGAGCTCAAGGCCGGGCGCCTGGCCTCCGACGTTCGCCTCGGCCGCTACACCTTCACCCACCCGGTGGTCGAAATCCATCCCGCCTTTCCGCTGGTCAACTTCGGCTCGCCGCCCATGCAAATCTTCGCCATCACCTTCGACCAGCGCAATCAGCTCGTCCGCTTCCAGGCCACGCAGCGCCGCTTCAGCCTCAATGCGCCGCCCAGCCCCACGCGCCTCACACACGCGCCGCCCACCACGCCTCGGCCCAGCGGTCTGGTGCCCGTCGGCTAGCCGATTCCGCTTGCCGCTCGCCCAGGCCCACGCTAAAGTGGCCCTGTCTCAACCTCAAGGCCCGGCAGCTTCCCCTGCCGGGCCATGAGCCTTCCCCTCATCCGTGCTGCAAATTCCCTTCGGAGAAAACCCAATGAAGCGCCGTACGTTTCTCAGCGCCGCAGCTACCCTGTTCCCAGCCGCCGCCTTCCCCGCCGCCACACTCCAGGCCACGCCGCCCACGCCAGACCAGGGACACATCATCCCCGCCGGCCATGACCGCCTCGATGAGAAGCACTCCCTCGGCTTCAGTCAGATCCTCTTCAAGGTCCTCCCCAGCGAAACCGCCAACGGCCTCTTCGTCGCCGAGCACCAGAACCTCGTCAAAGGCGGCCCGCCCTTGCACGTGCACCTCTATCAGGAAGAGTGGTTCTACGTCATGGAGGGAGAGGTCGACTTCCAGGTTGGCGACAAGCGCTTCCGCCTCGGCCCCGGCGACTCCGCCTTCGGCCCGCGCGGCGTCCCCCATACCTTCTCGCACGTCGGCGCCACACCCGGCCGCATGCTCATCGCCTTCACCCCCGCCGGCAAAATGGAGCAGTTCTTTCGCACCGTCGCCATCCCCAACGGCCCCGGCATGACACCGGAAATCTTCGCCAGCTGCGACATGAAGTACATCGGCCCCTCACCCTTCGCCTGATCCCCGCATGCACACGGACAGAGTAGCGCCGGCCTCCCGGCCGGCTGTCGCGTGGACCTCCCGGTCCACTCATGCAACCCCAAGCACGAAATCGGGTGCCCCAGGTCTCGATTCTGAGACCTGGGAAAGCACTGCTCTCAAGCCAGCGCCGAGCGAGCATCCGCGGCACGCAGTGCCGGGGCAGCTGTCCGCTGCAAGCTGTCAGCTGTTCTCTGCCTCTACCCCACTTCAGCCCGCGCCCTGCGCAGCGCCTCCACCTCATCCCCCAGCGGCAAAAACTCCATCGCCACGGTGTGCTTATACCCCAGCCGCTTCAGCGTGCGATACACACTCGCATAATTGATCTCGCCCGTCCCCGGCTGGTGCCGCCCCGGCACATCGGCTACATGAATCAGCCCCACCACGTCGATATTCTTCTCCAGCTTCTCCAGCAAATTTCCGTGCCCAATCTGCTCGTGGTACAGGTCGTATAAAAACTGCACCTGCGGATGATCCACCGCGCGCACAATCTCCATTGCCTCGGCCGCGCTGGTCAAAAAGTACTTCGGGTTCTCTTCCGGGTCGATGCACTCCAGCAGCAGCCGCATCGGCTCGCCGCCCATCGTGCGGCCCTCAATCAGCTTCACCGCCTGCTTCAGCGCCTCAATCGTCGCCGCGTGCTGCTCGGCCCGCGTGCGCCCCTCAATCACATTCCCGCTCAGCGCAATCATCGCGGGAATCGCCAGCCGCTCCATCGTCGGAATCGCCTGCTTCCAGTCCGCCAAAAAAGCCTCGCGCCCCGCCGGATCGCCCGCCCCATGCGGCAGCCCCGCCGTCGCATCAAATGTGATGCCCAGTCGCTTGCAAGCCGATTGCGCCCGCGCAAAGTCGGCGTCCGTCCAATCCTTGTACTCGCCCACCAGCTCCACCTTGTGGTAGCCGGCCTCGGCCACGCGCTCCAGCCGCTGCTCAAACGGCAAATCGCGAAACACCGTCCACAGCATCACGCTCAGCTCGAACGCATCGCCACCGCTCTCCGCCGCCAGCCCCGCACCCCAGGCCATACGCCCCGCGCTCGTCGCACCCACCGCCGCAGCCGCCGCCATCGTCCCCGCAAAACTTCTCCGATTCATCCCGCCCCCATTCACCAGCGAACCCTATATCCCCACGCCGCCCCCGCGCAACACCATCCGCGCGCACCACAGCCCGCAGACTCGCCGGAGACTAACTTCCCGGCAAACCTTCAACCAACCAGAACTCTGAATGTTGTGAGTGATTCGGCGATTTGGCGACAAGACAAGTGTCGCTCAGTGACGTGAAGGGCGTTTTCGGGGATTAATCGCGACCGACTGCGGTCCGTTCCCCGCCGGTCAATGTCGGTGATTTTCCCCGGTCCCAAAGGCAAGAGTTTGTCTACAGCGAGGGACCGGGGCGCGTCCGCGGCTTTTTTGGGCGACATCAAGACTGACGCCACCGCCGGGATTCTTTCGAGCCTCGGATCAGCTTGATTGATGACTACGGATCCTGGAGAATCAGCTTTTTCGCTTCGAGGGTGCGATCGTCGATCGTTTTCTTAAGCCAGTCGCTATGCTGCAATACCTGAATGCTCCGCGGATAGTCACTTACTCTCTTTTCGAGGTATTTCTTCTTCTTTTCGGGGAACCCCAAGTTATTGGCGGAGGAGTTCTTGCCTTTGCTCAGAAGGACGAGATTCCCGATCTTATTCATATAGTCTGCGATTTTGCTTAGATCATGCCTCGTTGCCCAATAGCCCGCGGCTGACGGATTCTGTGGGAGCACGTGCTCGACTGATTTTGGGGAGAATTCCTTGAGCGCGTCGTGTTCAGCCGCCACGAGTTCCAAGTGCAGGAGCATGAATTTTGCGAATCCCGCACCATAGAAGTCCGCACGCTGCGTGGCATCGGTGATGGCGTTAGCGTCAAATGAGACTCCAGCTATTGCGTCTGCTGCCTTCTTCGCTGATTTAATCACTCCGAGTATCGCGGAATAGTCCTTATAACGCTCGTCTTTTCGAGTGCCCTTCACCCACTGAGCGAGATATACCCTTTCCATCTTTAGGCAAAACGCATAGAAATGCTCGCTGCCGAACCGTTTTGCGAAATACAATAAGCAGGCGCGCCATTCTGACGCGCTGAATTCCGAGTCCATAATGTGAATGAGCGCCACATATGGAATATGATCTTTGTCGCCCTCGGGCACAAATTCTCTTTCGTCGAAAATACTCCGGTAAAGCGCAGAGTACTCGAATATAAGGTCGAAGAATGGCTCGCCCCTTGTGATTCCTTCTTTCGTATTATTGAATATCCTCTTCTCAAATTCATTCAGCAGGTCCCCTTGTGGCTTGTCCCTGAGAAGGATGAGCCGCACCAGATGGAATATGCTCTCGAACTTCGCTTCCCCGAGCCCTTTCTCGAACCCTTCCCACTCGTGAGAGATCTTATTTCTCACGGACTCTTTGAGGATAATGTCAGGCGCAAGGTTTGTGGCCTTGAGAATGTCTATTCTGCGTAGCTGCTTCCCCCGATCATTGACGATCGTGAACAACCTGAAAGCGACAGCAAAGTTCGGCGTTGCCAGGAAAATCACGACGCATTTCTGACTGATAAACCTTATAACCTGTTCGATATCGTCTTGGCTGAGGCCTGAAAGCCGAGAGAGAAATATGTTTACGGCATTGATATATCTCCACTCGGGTTCGGGCAATGACTTCTTGCCGCGGGCGGCAACTGTGCCCCCATCGGTTACCACTACCTCTTTGAAAATATGGCGATCCTTGACCTCTAAGCGTTCTTTCGCTGGAATCGCATCGACAACGTCCTCCTCTTGGAGGATCTTTTTTTGAATGTCATTCTTGAAATTCGGCTTGGCCGCTAGATCGCGAAGGCAAGCAAGAAGGATCATGATCGACGTTAAACGCTGCTGCCCATCGATAACGTCATAGATACCCTCCTTCTCTTGGCGGTGGAGCACTATCGTTCCGAGAAAATACTCCTGCTCTTTGTTGGCGCTCAGAATGTCGTCGATCAGATCTTCGAAATTGTCATCGTCCCATGAAAAGGGTCGCTGATACTCGGGAACCCGATAGAAGAACTCCTCCTTCAGAATTGCTCCAATCGCACGTGTATCTGCGTTTAGCTTTTCCATGGATACGCTCCTTCAATCTGACGCCTATGCAAGGCAATTGAACTGATTCTAATCTGGGAGGCACCCCGCGCCCGCCTCGCCATCTGTGCCGCGTGAACCAGATATGGGCGGGTGGCCTTGCTCTCAAAGGGGGACTCTACACTGAGGTGGCCGGTCCCTCGCCTTTGGAAACCGAGGCCGTCTGCCGTTGAAGCGCGAAATGCAGCCGATAAATTTGCCTTGCACCTTGGCAAAATGCAGCTTGTCCTTTTTTCGGCCACCAGGGACAATTTCACTCCCCTTAAGTCGGCTTGTGTTTACCAATCAGGAATGCGTTAGATCTCCCACCTGCCACCTCCAACCCAATCCCCTCATCCCTCCAATCCCCCCCACTCACCCTGCGTTACACTGCTCAAGAACGCCCGGCCCTCCATCACACTCTACGAATCCCGGCGCCGGGCTCCCTTCCTGGAGGCTCCCCTTGTTGCGAGTTTCACCGCGAGTTTTGTTGCCCGTTTCGCCGCGCACCCTTGCCGTCCTGCTCTCCTTGTCCCTGGCTTTTCCCCTTCTCACTCTGCCCCAGCCCGCCGCCGCCCAGCAGCCGCCCGCGCCGCTCACCGTCGACGCCATCTACGGCCACGGCTCGCTCACCGGCAACGCGCCCGACGGCCTCACCTGGTCGCCCGACTCCAAGCACCTCTCCTATCTCGACGCCGGGCAGCTCATCGACCTCGACCCCGAAACCGGCAAAATCCACGTCATGATTAGCCGCGCCAAAATGGCTGCCTTCTCCCAGGGCTCGGCCACCGAGCAGGAGCGCGACCACCGCGCCCGCTACAGCATGCCCGACTACATCTGGGCGCCCAGCTCCACCCATCTGCTCTTCGACGCCAACGGCCGCCTCTGGCTCTTCGACCTCAAAAACGGCACCGGCATCCAGCTCGCCTTCGCCAACCAGGCCGCCGGCGTCGATCCCAAGTTTTCGCCCAACGGCGAGCTGCTCGCCTTCGTCCGCAATCACTCGCTCGCCGTCGTCAGCCTCAAAATTCCCGGCAATCCCGTCTACTCGCTCTTTGACAGCCGCAAAGACGACACCCTCAATGGCGAGGTCGACTGGGTCTACGCCGAAGAGCTCGACGTGCGCAGCAACTTCTTCTGGTCGCCCGACTCCAAATCCATTGCCTTCCTCCAGACCAACGACGCCAATGTGACGCCTTACCCGCTCACCGACTGGATTCCCACGCGCACGCAAGTCAACGTGCAGCGCTACCCGCAAGCCGGCGACCCAAATCCTGACGTGCGCATCGGCATCGTCGGCGCGCAGGGCGGCAAAACCAGCTGGATCAAACTTCCCATCGCCGCCGGCCAGGACTACGTGCCCCGCTTTGGCTGGGCTGACCGCAAAACCATCTGGGCCGAGGTCATCACCCGCGACCACAAGCATCGCCGCATCTACTTTGCCGATACCGCCACCGGCGCCGCCCGTCTTGCCCTCGATCTCACCGATGACAAGTTCTTCCCCGAGGACTACGACCTCACCGTGCGCGACGGTCTCATCGCCCTCACCCACTGGGGCGACGGCCACACCCACATCTATCTCTATAGCTACGACCGCGCCAACCCCGCCACCGCCAAACTTGAAAAGCAGCTCACCAGCGGCGACTTCGAAGTCTCCAAAATCCTCCGCGTCGACCCCGAGCAAAAATCCATCGACTATCTCTCCAGCGAAGGCAATCCACTCGAGCTCCAGGCCTGGCGGGTCACCTTCGACGGCGCGCGCAAACAGCTCACCACCGGCGCCGGCTATCACGACGCCAGCTTCTCTCCCGATGGCTCACACTTCTTCGACAAGCACTCCACGCGCATCACGCCCGACGCCTACACGCTTTGCACCGTCGGCGCGGCCTGCCGCGGCTTCTGGGAGCCACACTCGCTTGAAGCCCTCAATCTGCACGCGCCCCAGCAGCTTGAAGTCAAAGCCCACGACGGCGCCACGCTCTACGCCACACTGCTGCTGCCAGAAGGCGTCACCAATCCCGCCTCGGTTCCGCTCATCGTCAATCCCTACGGCGGCCCCGGCCCCATGAACGTCGCCAACAAATGGTCTTCCGCGCTCTTCTTCGATTCGCTCCTCGCCCAGCACGGCTTCGCCGTTCTCCATGCCGACAACCGCGGCACCGGCATGCGCGGCCGCGACTTCGCCCAAGCCGCGTACCACAACTTCGGACCCGTGCAGTTTGAAGATCAGCTCACCGTCATCGACGCCGCGCTTGCCCGCTATCCGCAACTTGATTCCAAGCGCCTCGGCTGGTGGGGTTGGAGTTGGGGCGGCACCTTCACCCTCTACGCCCTCAGCCACTCTGACCGCTTCCGCGCCGGCGTCTCCGTCGCACCCGTCACCGACTGGCGCAACTACGACTCGGTCTACACCGAGCGCTACATGAGCCTGCCCTCCGACTTCCCCGAAGGCTACAAGGACTTCTCCGTCGTCAACTCCGCCGCCAAACTCCACGGCCGCCTGCTCCTCGTCCACGGCACCGGCGACGACAACGTCCACATGCAGAACTCCATCCAATACATCCAGAAACTCATCGAAGCGCAGGTACCCTACGATCTCCAGCTCTACCCGCGCAAAACCCATTCCATCGCCGGCCGCGACGTGCGCACCCATCTCTACACGCGCATCCTCGCCCAGTTTGAGCAGTACCTCAAACCGCCCATGGAATAACACGACTGCTCACCGCATCCGCACCACGAACATGGTTGCCCCGGTCCGGGGTCCCCATCGACAGGTCTTCGTCGATGGGGTGGAGATCCCTCGCATTTGGGGACCTGGGAAAGTACAGGCGCAAATGGATTCTCCAACGTCGCGCACTATCGCGCCACGCGGTTCACTTTCAATTTTGAACAATAAGGGAAGGCAGCCGCGATTCCATCAGGGAACCGCCGCTCTTTAGCGGGCTCTTGCACCTATACGTGGCGCTGCCGGAACAGGTCGTCCTTCTCGCGGCAGGAGCACTTCGTGCAGCTCATGCAGCAGAACAACAACAAACCCACACCCACCGTCACCACGATGGCAAGCACACCAGCATTCTCAGATACCAGATGAATAATGCGGTCCATGATCCTGCAAACTGCGGTTGATGCGCTCTCGTCCTGCGCGTCACGCGCGCACACGGCCCATCAACGCCACCAGTGTAGCACTGGTTATTTGACGCGTCACGAGACAAATCCTCATGAGACCACTGTCCCAAAGTAATTCTCTCTTCCTTCACTTCCTCTCATCCGCCTCTTGGCCCCCACAGTCCCTTAGTCCCCTGGTCCCATAGTCCCTCGCTTCTTTTCCCCCTTGCATAAAAGCGAATAAATAGCGAAAATAAAGCCATGCCGGAAAACCACAACCCGGCCGACCCCCTCCCCCACCACGACTCGCCTCTCGACGAGCTCTGGCAAGACTCCCCGCATCCCTCCGCGTCCTCCCCCGCCCACAATCCCGAGCCCGAGCCCGGCCTCCTCAACTGGCTCTTCGTCGATCTCAACTCCTACTTCGCCTCCGTTGAGCAGCAGGTCCGCCCCGAACTCCGCGGCAAGCCCGTCGCCATCGTCCCCATGATGGCCGACACCACCTGCTGCATCGCCGCCAGCTACGAAGCCAAAGCCTTCGGCGTCAAAACCGGCACAATGGTCGGCGACGCCCGCCGCATGTGTCCCGGCATCGTCTTCCTCGAAGCCCGCCACGAGCTCTACGTCGACTACCACCACCGCATCGTCGAAGCCGTCGAGTCCTGCCTGCCCGTCACCAGCGTCATGTCCATTGACGAGATGGCCTGCCGCCTCATCGGCCGCGAGCGCCCGCTCCTCGCCGCGCTCGAGCTCGGCCGCCTCGTCAAAGCCCGCATCCGCGAGCGTGTCGGCACCTGCCTCCGCTCCTCGGTCGGCCTCGCCACCAATCGCTACCTCGCCAAAATCGCCAGCGACATGGAAAAGCCCGACGGCCTCGTCGCTCTCCCCCTCGACATCCTCCCCACCGCCCTCCCCCAGCTCGTGCTCCGCGACCTGCCCGGCATCGGCGCACGCACTGAAAAGCGCCTCAATGACAAGGGCATCACCACCATGGCTCAACTGCTCGCACTCGATTGTCAACAGGCCGGCGAGCTATGGGGCTCCGTCTGGGGAGAGCGCCTCTGGCACTGGCTTCGCGGCCGCGACTTCGACATGGCTGAGACCGAGCACCAGAAGTCCATCAGCCACTCCCACGTCCTCGCGCCAGATATGCGCACTCCAGAAAAGGCCTGGGCCGTCGCCCACAAACTCCTCCACAAGGCCGCCATGCGCCTCCGCGCCAACAATCTCTGGGCCTCCAATATCGGACTCGCCATCGGCTTCGCCGTCCCCCGCGCCCAGCAGGCTCCCGTCAGCCGCTTCGGCGTCCCCACCCGCGGTTGGCATGCTGACCTGCGCCTCTCCGAGTGCCAGGACAACCCCACCCTCATCGCCGCCCTCACCCGCCTCTGGAACCAGTGCCCAGTCAGCGCCGTCCACACCGCCCCCGCACCCCATCCACAAACCGGGAGTAGACCGGGTGCCCCAGGTCTCGATTCTGAGACCTGGGAAAACAAACCCTCATCCCATCCACAAACCAGGAGTAGCGCCGGCCTCCCGGCCGGCAGTCGCGTGGGTCTCCAGGCCCACGCTGGCAAACCCCAATCTCCCCCACTGCCGGATGCCCCATCCTTGCGCAGCAAGGGTGGGAACCACGAACCCAGCCACGAACAATGGGTGCCCCAGGTACACTTCCGCAGCCAAGCGGAGGAAGGGCGCCTGGGAAAACAAGCAACTACCCCTCAGCCGGATGCCCCATCCTTTGCGAAGCAAAGGGTGGGAAACCACAAACCTTCAAAGAGCGATGAGCGAGCGTCCGCCCCACGCAGTGGTGCCGCACGCAGTACTGTGCCGGTGGTTGAGCGCAGAGGTAAATTCACCGGCCCCGCCGACCCCAACGCAGACTTCGCCCAGCCCTACTTTGTCGGCATCCATCTCAACAACCTCGTCCCCGACCGCCTCCACTCCCTCAACCTCTTCGACGCGCTCGAGGACACGCAATCCCGCACCCGCCTCATGCAAACCATGGACCAGCTCAACCAGAAATACGGCGCCACAGCCCTGGCCCCCGCCGCCATGCTCGCCGCCTACAAAGCCGCCCCCACCCGCATCGCCTTCCACTCCATCCCGGATGAGATGATGCTGCGATAAAACTGCTTCCAGTCGGGATGAATTGTCGATGGGCTAGCCTAGGCTGCGCTATCGCCTTCGAAGGCAAATTTACGCACTAGTTCATCTTCGATCTCGTGCTGCTTACGCTTCTTTGCCCCGCTCTTGCGGTCGCGCCGTGCAATGGGCACAGGGACTCCGAAGTACTCGGCGGCCTCCGACATGTCCATCCGTAGGAGATGAGAATTGCCAAGAACAATGCTCGCATCGGGTTGACGCGGCGCGTAACCCATCGCTCGGCCTATCTCTAGTGCGACGGCACGCGCGAGTGGAGGTGGCACAGCATTTCCAATCTGTCGCGCTCCGTGCCACTTCGTAACATGAAAGCGAAACCAATCGGGAAACCCGTGCAGCCGCGCCATTTCTCTGACTGTCACACAACGGGGGTATGCATAATGAACAGGCCTTGGACTTGTGAAAGCCCCTCTTGAGGAATCGGTTCCAGCCCTCAATGTATTGCTCAACCCATCGGCAGACAGTTTAAAGAAGCGAGAAATCGGTTCGATTTCACCGGGTGGCGTTGCTGCAAACCGTCGCCTCGAAATCGGAGTGTGCACTGTCCTCAGGCTGGAAGTTAGAAGCTTTTTATCCCATTTGCGAACATAGCCAAAATGCCATGTATCTAGGCCAATGCACCTCATTGCCTTCGCATAGCGCCCAGGACGCGCCCAACCATTGATGAGTACTTCGTCTGTATGGAACAGTTCTTCGAACTCATCGGCATTCGGAAGATCGGCCAATGCGTCTTGGCAGGAAGGACCAAAGGGCAGCAAGCTTCGTTCTATCGCGTCCGGCGGATGAAATAGCCGAGCAGGATAATGCGGGATCTTCAGCCCCCTTTTCGCACCGAGTAGTATAAGGCGCTCTCTATGCTGTGGAACTCCATACCAAGCCGCATCCAGAACCTGCCATGGAAGCCTCGTCCGATAACCGGCCTTGTCGAACTCGGCAATCAACTCGGCGAGAAAGGCCTTATGTTCGCCGAGTGTCAAGCCCTTCACATTCTCAAAGACAAAATAGGATGCCCGGAGTTCGGTCACTAAACGGACAAAATGACGCACGAGACTGTTTCTGGGATCGTCCAAGGCGCGCCGCCCAATCATTGAAAAACCCTGACAGGGCGCTCCCCCAAAAACGACATCGATTGGTCTCTGGCCGATTCCCGACAATCGTCTAATTTGTGCTCCCGAAAGCTGCTCGACCGAAACTGGCAGAATCTTGCACAACGGAAAATTGAATGCGTGGATAGCGCTATGGATAGGGTCGATCTCCACGGCAGCAGCGACATCGAAACCCGCCTGCTCGAAGCCCAGGCTCAACCCGCCTGCTCCAGCGAAAAGATCGATTCCAATTGGCCGATGCAAATGCATTCCCTCTTAAATCAGCTTACCGGCTCCTCGCCAGCTTGTCGATCGGATTTTTCGTTGCGGAACCGAGGTACGAAAACAAACGGGGTTTCAGCCGTGCTCCGTTCTTGATCTGGCACTGCCAGACGGTCAACACGCTCCAACCAAGAGCACGGAGTTGCCTTCGATTACGCTCGTCCTTCTGACGGTTACGTTCCAGCTTCGGTAACCAGAATTCAAGATGGGATTTAGGGGGACGCCCAAGATGGCACCTGTGGGCGTGCCAGAAGCAGCCATGTACAAATATCACTCTCCGCCGCGATGGGAACACGATATCGGGAGAACCAGGCAAATCACGCCGGTGAAGTCGAAATCGGTAGCCGTTTGTGTGCAACAAACTGCGAACAATCAGTTCCGGAGACGTATCCTTACTGTGGATACGCGCCATCAATGCACTCCTGCTCGCAGGTGTTCGGTTGTCGGTCATGGTTCTAACCTCCGCTGGAATCCACCGAACTGACCTCTTACCTGAAGTATCATCCTCCCATCGACGAAGTGGGTACAAATGCAGCCGCACAAATGGCTATTTCCACAGCTAGGCGCTTCGCGAGGCAGAATTACCGCAGCAATTGCAGAAAGACTACGAAATGAATAGTCAAAGAGAGAACCGCTACAAGCGTCTACTGGAGTTCATCTTCTTTGACAAAAGGTTCTGTAATTTCCGGCCCGGGCGCACGCAGCTGGACTTCGAGCGTGAAGATATGGAGCGTGCCGCGAAATTATTGGACATTGTGCTCCCGAAAAATCCAGGCGATGTGATTTATTCGCAGCGCTATCGCACGAGCCTTCCAGAGAGAATCACTGGAACGCAACCTACGGGAATGGAATGGATCATCGAAGGCGCTGGACGGGCGCGCTACCGGTTCAGTCTCGTACATATCAATAGAATTCTGCCAAACCCCTCGCTAAAAACGATCAAGGTGCCGGATGCAACTCCTGAAATCATAGCTTCATACGCTCTGAATGATGAGCAAGCGCTCTTAGCCAGGGTCAGGTACAACAGGTTGATCGACGTATTCCTCGGTGTAACCGCATACTCGCTGCAAAGCCATATGCGGACAACCGTCAAAGGAATAGGGCAGATCGAAATTGATGAAGTGTACGTCGGACTCGACCGTTACGGCGTGCAATACGTTATTCCCGTTCAAGCCAAAGGGGGCAAGGATCAACTCGCTGTAGTCCAGACTAAACAGGATATTGCTTGTTGCGCCGAGAAGTTCCCAACGCTTGAGTGCCGCTCGGTATCGGCTCAATTCATCGAACTCGATGACCGCTCGAAAAAGATTGCAATGTTCGAGCTGACGGTTGAGGACGGGCGCATTGTCATCGTCGACGAAAAGCATTACCGGCTCGTAGCTTCCACTGAAATAGGGACTGATGACTTGGAGTCGTATAGGCGTACGCGGTAGTGACGGTTGACCAGCCCCGGTGCTGAAACCCTTCCCCCCGACTTCTTCGCACTTTGCAGAAAATTACCCCCTTTCGGCGCACAATAAATCCATACTGAGCGCAAAGCCCGCGGTCCTTCTGCTCGCGGCTCACTGAGCATTAGGCAAACAAAAGGCGAAGAAAGGTACCCCCCCTCCCCCCCCGGGTGGGCGGAGGGGCTAGGCACTGAAAGCCGGCTTGCCACCCACTTGGCGTCTGTCCTCTAAACCCTTTAAATCAATTGCATTAGAGTTAAACCCTTTGGAATCAAACAGGTGCGGATTAAGCAACCCATTGCACACCCGTAAGCCCTTAAGAATCAAATTGCAACCTTGTTTCTGCTTTCTCCGGCGGCAACCTCTGCCCGCCAGGCCCACTGTCTGAAAAATCCGCCGCCGAACCTCTCCATAGTGTCTTGGGCTGGAACATGTTGTGGTTTAGTATGTGAGGCATCTCATCCGCCGCGCATCGGAACCCCACATGAGCACCACGTTCCCAGTCAGCCAGCACATCGGCATCATCATCGACGGCCGCTTTACCCTTCTCCGCTGGCTCGGCGGAACCCGGCGCACCAGTGTCTTCTTCACCCAGATCGACGGCGACCCCGCGCGACCCGCCGCCATCAAGCTCATCAGCGCCGAGGCGGTCGACGCCGACGCGCGGCTCGGCCTCTGGTCCACCGCGCAGTCGCTCTCTCATCCCAATCTCGTCCGCCTCTTCGCCTTCGGCCGCTGCACCGTCGACGGCATGGATTGCCTCTACGCCGTCACCGAGTACGCCGACGAGTTGCTCTCTGAAATCCTCCCCGAGCGCGCACTTACGCCCGCCGAGACCCGCGAACTGCTCGCCCCGATCCTCGCCGCGCTCACCTACCTGCACAGCCGCAAGCTGGCCCACGCCGCGCTCAAACCCTCCAACCTCCTCGTCGTCCACGACCAGCTCAAGCTCTCCGTCGACGAGATCTGCCGCTCCGGCGAGCCCGACACCCGTGCCGCCTGCGCCGCCGAGTACGACGCACCCGAAGTCGCCAGCGGACTGCTCTCGCCCGCCGCCGACCTCTGGTCGCTCGGCATGCTGGTGGTCGCCGCGCTCACCCAGCATCCCGCAGCCTGGCAGCGCGCCAGCGGAGATCCCGCCGTTCCGCCAGGCCTCCACGTGCCCTTCCTCGCCATCGTCGAGCAGTGTCTCCGCATTGACCCCGCACGCCGCGGCACGCTCAACGACGTCAAGACCGCTCTTGAGCCTGTCCGTGAGCCGAAGAAGCCCGCTGCGGAGAAGGCTCCTGCCGCCAACGCTTCCAAAATGCGCCTTGTCGTGCTGGCCGGAACGCTGCTGGTCGTCGCCGTGGTCTACGCCGTCGTCAGGCTCAGCTCACACCCGGCCACGGTTCAAGCTCCAACCACAACCGCCGCGCAACCTGCCGAAACCCAACAGCCCGAAGCGCCTGCAACCATCGCTCCGCAGCAGCAGGCGGAAACGCCAAAGCCCAAGCCGTCGCCCATTCCGCAACAGCTGGCCAAGCCCGCTGAGACCGTTGCGCCAACTCCGGCGCCACCTGCCGCGCCCGCACCCAGCGCCGCGGCCAGCATGGTCGACGCCGGCTCCGCCCACGGCCCGCTTCCTGAAGTCCCCGACGCAGCGCGCAACACCATCCACGGCCAGTTCCGCTCCACCATCCGCGTCGAAGTCGACTCCGCTGGCAACGTCACCTCCGCCGCGATTGACTCCCAGGGACCGAGCAGCTACTTCGCCAACTTCGC
>DASVLI010000143.1:0-3053 GCA_036384955.1 Occallatibacter sp. | reverse complement strand
CTGCCTGTATTGATGGAGGCGGAGTTGGGGCTGATGGCAATGGAGGTCAGAGGATTGGAGACAACGCCTGCAGATGTACAGCCTGCAATCAACAGTAAGGGGAGCAAGAAGAGAGAGAACCGCTTCACGGCATTGTCCTTTCACAGCAACGGCTGTTTTCGATCATGTTTCCGGCCGTGCACGCCGCAACCGCGGTGGGAAAGCCGAATATGCCTGCCTACAGGCTGCATCGAAATTGAAGCTTATGGGGTACTAAGGGTAAAACTCAGAGTTACGCATGTCCTATTACGCACGTCATTGTCTTGCGGACTGGAGACGATCCGCATGCATTGCATCTGGCCGACGCGAGGAAGGGCGCAGACCCATGCCGGGGTGGAGCCGTTCAAAAGACCCAACGGCCGAGACGCCAGAGCCCGTAGACACCGATCGCAGCAACCGCCTCAATAGCCAGAGCCCATGCGACGCCGGAGAGGCAGCGGAGGGCCTCCGCATTGCAAATGTACAGGACGCCCCCAGAGCGCACAAACGCCGGCCGTTGGCCCATGATAAAGGCCCAACGCGCACCCGATACCGTGGGTGGGCGGCGGCTGATGGTGCGCACAGGAGAGGGAAGCGGAAATCTTTGAGCGGGACTTGCCATAAAAGCATCTCCTGTTGGACGAATCTCAGTTGGGTCCGGCAGCGTGTGCCAATGGACTCTCAGATTGGATGCCCTGGAAAGTGCACGTTGGTTGCCAAAGGAAAATCCCGGCAAAACACATGGAAATAAAGGGAATTGAGCGTGCAGCCCGAAATACAGTGAAAAGTTGACCGTGTATTTTTTGCACGAAGTGGAAGGAATTCCCTAGAGGAATCGTTTCCATCAGAGGATTTTGGGACGGAGTGCAGAGCTTAGCGGCCGAGGACGAGCGAGGGGTCGGCGGTCAGGTCCTGACCGGCAAACTGGCCGGCGACGAAATGTGGCCAGGCGGCGGCGGCAATCATGGCGGCGTTGTCAGTGGAGAGGGCAAGCGCGGGGAAGGCAACCTGAATGCCGCGGCGTGCGGCTTCGGTGGTGAAGCGGCTGCGCAACTCGCGGTTGGCGGCCACGCCGCCGGTAACCAGGATGCGGGCGACACCAAATGCCTCGGCTGCGGCGAAGGTCTTTTTGAGCAGGTCGCCGACGACGGCGTGCTGAAAGCTGGCAATCAGGTCGAGCGTGGCGGGGTCACAGGTGGCCAGGGCCTGCTCGAGTGTGGGCTGTGGGGGCGCGTCGGGTCCGGTGAAGAGAGCTTCGCGGCGGGCTTCGGCTTCGGGACGCAGGTTGTGCAGCTCGACATGGCGGAGTACGGCGGTCTTGATGCCGGAGAAGGAGAAGAGGAAGTGCGGATCGAGCTTGGCGATGGGCGCAGTTGATGCGGCCTTGGTGCGCGGGGCTTTGCCGGCGAGATGGACCTTGGTCTTGATCTGCGAGAACGCGAAAGGCACGGCGAGCGGATTGCCATGGAGAGCGAGGCGGTCGATCCAGGGGCCGCCGGGATAGCCGAGGCCGAGCAGCTTGGCGACCTTGTCGTAGGCCTCGCCGGCTGCGTCGTCGAGGGTGCGGCCGATGAGGGTGTACTGCCAGGTGCCCTGCGTGGGGCGGGCGAGATAGAGATGAGTGTGTCCGCCGGAGACGACCAGGGCGAGGGACTGCGCGTCGTCGGGCGTACCTTCGACGGGGGCATCCTGGCGCTGTTGGAGAAGGACGGCGTGGATGTGGCCTTCGAGGTGGTTGACGGCGATGAGCGGGAGGCCCTGTGCGAAGGCCAGAGCCTTGGCGTAGGTGAGGCCGACCAGAAGCGCACCGGCCAAGCCGGGTCCGGAGGTGACGGCGATGGCGTCGAGGTCGGCGAGGGTGACGTTGGCCTCGGCCAATGCGGCGCGGACGACCGGGACGATGGCGCGGAGGTGCTCGCGGCTGGCCAGCTCTGGCACCACGCCGCCATAGCGCGCGTGAGTGGCGATTTGGGAGGCGACGGCCGAGGAGAGAGTGCGCGCACCGCGTTCGACGACGGCGGCGGCGGTCTCGTCGCAGGAGCTTTCGATGCCGAGGATGAGGCCGGAGGGCATGGGGATTTTACCGTGTGGCTCGAACACGCTCGCGCAGGTAGGTTTCCACCTGTCGGGTGATCCACTGATTCAGGCTGATGCCTTCAGATGCCGCAACCATAGCGGCTTTGCGATGCAATGCCGGCTCCGTGCGCACCAGAATCTTGCCGTTATAGGGGCGGTCAGGCTGCTTGCCGGTTTCCTTGCAGAGGTCAAGGTAGGAGTCGATACTTGCGTGGAAGGCGCGCACCAGCTCGCGGGAGTTCGAGCCCTCGAAGTGAATGACGTCCTTCAGGCCGACAACGGTTCCGGAGAAGGTGTTCTCCTCGGGGTCGAAGTCGATTGGGCCGGCGGTGTAGCCTTTGTATTCCATCATGGCTTGACTCCTGCATTGATGAGAAACTGCCTTACTGCATCGACCGCACCCTTCTTGGTTTCAGGCCGTGGGTGGGGGCGATGAAAGATGGCGGTGACGCCGTTCAAGTGCGAGGCAACGCGGCTTCCGGCGCGCTCACCGATGGCGCCCCCAAGGGCGCGGATCAGCGATTCAATAGCCGTCCAGCGAATGTCGGCGCGGGTTGGACGTTGAAAAATTGCGTTCAGCGTCGCCTGCTGGGACTTGTTCATGGCCACGCTCCCAGGCAGCGGCTACCATCCAAAGTTATGATAGCAGATTCTGCTAGCACGTCAGGATGCCGCGACAGGTGTTCAAGTCGAGAGAAAATAGGTGGGAGATGAGAACAGAGTCGGGCGAATTCGAAGCGGCAATGCAGGTGATTGGGCGGCTGCGCGCGGCTGGGTATGAGGCGTACCTGGCGGGCGGCTGCGTGCGTGATCTGCTACTGGGCCGCGAGCCGGACGACTACGACGTGGCGACGAGCGCGACGCCGGACGTGGTGCTGGGGATGTTTGAGCGGACCTTTGCCGTGGGCGCGAAGTTTGGGGTGGTGCTGGTGGCCACCACCTGCGGAGGGGCTGGAACG
>DASVLI010000142.1:0-8694 GCA_036384955.1 Occallatibacter sp. | reverse complement strand
TCGGTGATCAAGGCGACGGCCATTGCGGCGGATCTGATTGACGAGGGGGACGTCTACCGGCATCGCGGGGCGGCCAGGGTTTTTGTGACCGAGGAAGCGGCGATTGCGGCCATTAAAAGTGGCGCCATTGGCGCGGGCGATGTAGTGGTGCTGGTGTGCGGCGGACCGCGCGGCGCCGGCATGCAGGAGATTTATCAGATTACGTCGGCTTTGAAAGCTTTGCCGCACTGCAAGCACGTGGCGGTGCTGACGGATGCGCGCTTCAGCGGCGTTTCGACCGGGGCGTGCATTGGGCACATTTCGCCCGAGGCGCTGGCCGGCGGGCCCATCGGCAAGGTGCGCGAGGGCGACGTGATTGAGATTGTGGTGGACCGCGCGCGGCTGGCCGCGACGGTGAATCTGGTGGGCGATTCCTCTGCTGACTTTGGAGCGGAGGAGGGGGCACGGAAGCTGGCTGCCCGCGCTCCGCGCGAGGATTTGCAGCCGCACCCCGCGCTGCCCGACGACACAAAGCTGTGGGCGGCACTGGTGGAGGCAAGCGGCGGCGTGTGGGGCGGCTGCGTGTATGACGTGGAGAGGATTACAGCGGCGTTGGGGCGGGGCAGAACATGAGAGTCCGTGCGGAAAATCCTTCAGGGGCTAAAGCCCCAGCGTAGATTGGCGGGCTTGCGGCACGACTAAAGTCATGCCCTTTCACAGAGAGCCGTAATTCTGAGTGCGGCAGTAGAGAACGTGGCGGTGTTGTGCCGATTGCGGAAAGCCCTCAGCTCTTCAACAACGGAAAGGCTGTGATGCGGAGTTTGGCGGCGGCGTAGGGAATTAGGGTGATCTCTTCCTCTGGCTCGGCGGAGGTGACTGGACTTTGCGGCAGGGGGTTGGCAACGCCGTCCTCGGCGCGCCATGCGGGCAGTTTGCGGGCTTTGACGCGCAGCTCGACCGGTGCGGACTTGCGCGCGAAGGGCATCGCGCCGACAGGCGCTTCGCGGATGGTGATGGAGCGTGCAGGGTCGGCCTCGTCGAGGCGCAGCGCGTAGTTCCACGGCGTGGTGGGGAAGACCTGCCAGTCGGCCGTCATGCCGCGGTCGGCGAGTTTGACCCAGCTCTCGCCAATGCCGTAGGAGAAGACCAGCGGGCCGCGCTCGACGGCGACCGAGTTGTTGAACCAGCGCGAAAGGCGCGGCTGCATGGGGAGCTCGATTTCCACGCGGTCGCCGGCGCGCCAGGTGCGCTCGATGCGGGCAAAGCTTTCTTCGACCTTCGGCGTAACGGCTTCGCCGTTGACGCGGAAGCTGGTGGCGTTCGCCGCCCATGCGGGAATGCGCAAGGCCAGCGGGAAGGCGAGCGGCGTGGCAGGGTTGACCGTAAAACGCACCGAGCCGCGGAAGGGGTAGTCGGTCTCCTCCGCAATGTGGACCGGCACGCCGCGCAGCGTGGTGTGTAGCTCGCACGGCGCGTAGACGGCGGAGACAAGGCCGTCGTGAGATGCAGAATTCTGATCGCCGGAGAGCAGCCAGAGGCTGGAGACGAGTTTGGGCCAACCCTGATGGAAGTTGGCGGTGCAGCAGCCGAAGTTCGGCTCCAGGCCGAAGAGGTTGGACTCGGGGCCGTCGGTGACCCAGGGCTTGTGATGCAGGCTGCACTCCACCTGGTTGGGCTCCTGGTTGTATTGGTGCGCCCACATATCGTCGGTGAGCGTGCCGGGCAGCGCGTTGTAGGCCAGGCGCTCAATGCGGTCGCCGAAAGCGGCGCTGCCGGTGATGGCGAGAGCCTGTTCCAGCGAAAACATGGCTTCCACAACGGTGCACAGCTCCGAGCCCTGCGAGGGGTCGGGGCCGGAGAGGTGCTCGTCGCACGAAAACATGCCGTTAGGTAGGCCATGGTACCGGTCGAGTTCGGCCAGCATGTGCGCGGTGGCGGCGCGGTCCGCGGCCGAGCCGGAGACAAGCGACCAGACTGCGCCGGTTTTGAGCGCCTGGCCGTTATTGACGCCGTGCGTGGAGAGCGCCAGGTCTTTGAGGCCGCCATCTTCGTTCAGCTTGATGAATGCGGCGGTGATTTTCTGCTTGTAGGGAAAATCGGCGAACTCGGCCACCCAGTCGTAGCCCTGCTGGCGGAGCAGACGCGCCAGATCGAGCAGCCAGGACGAGCCGGTGCGGTTGTAGAGCCAGAGCACGGTGAGCACTTCATCCTGCCAGCGGAATTTGCCCCAGTCGCGCAAGGGACGCTTGGGAAGCGCGCTGAGCTGATAGCGGAAGTAGCGCTCCATGAGCGGGAGGACGCGCGGGTCGCCGGTGAACTCCTGATATTGCGTGAGGGCTTTGAGAGCGACGATGCGCGGCCACCAGTCGTCGTTGGAGGCAGGGCCAATCATGCCGTTGGCGGCCTGATGCGTCAGGATCCAGTCGATGAACTTTTGCGCCTTGGCTTTGAGGTGTTCGTCGTCGAGGAGCCAGGCAAGGGGAATGAGGCCGTCGAGGAAGTAGGGACCGCGCTCCCAGGACTCGCCGGTGCCTCCGAGCCAGCCGCTGTTGGGACCGACGTCGGCCCAGGTCTCGTCCAGGTGACCGCTAAGGCCGCTGGCCTGTATTTCAAGCTGACGGTGCAGCCAGCCAGAGGGGCGCACGGAACCGAGCGGAAGCTGGTAGAACGCACTGGGCGCAAGTGGGGTGCGGTTCTTTACCGCCGCCGAGGCTTGCGGTGCGGCGGCGGCGAGGAGCGAGCGAAGCGGCACGGCAGAGGCGACAGCGGCAAGGCTAGAGTGCTGCAGGAAGCGGCGGCGGGAGGTGCAATGGGAAGTTGGCATGACGGGCTCTGGAGAAATTGAAAGCGTTCACAGGGTAGCGGATGAGGGCAAAAGCGGTAGAGTGGGGTGCATGAAAATTCCGTGGGTTGTGGCGTTGCTGTGTGGGTTGAGCTTGGTAGCGGCTGTGCCAGCGGCGCAGGCGCAGGCGAAGGGCTCTGCGCCGGCGGCCAAGCCGGAGCTGGTGCTGCTGGACACCGATATTGGCGACGACATTGATGACGCGTTCGCGCTGGGATTGATGCTGAAGAGTTCCGAACTGAAGGTGCTGGGCATTACCACCACCTTTGGCGATACGGAACTGCGGGCGCGGCTGCTGGACCGTTTTCTGGCCGCGGCGGGACGAAGCGACATTCCCGTGGGCGCGGGGCCGGCAACGAAGAACGACAATGTGTTTACGCAGGCGGCGTACGCGAAACAGGCGCCGGCGAAGAAGCATGCCGATGGCGTGGCGCTGATGCTGAACGCGATTCGCGCGCATCCGGGCGAGGTAACGCTGATTGCCATCGGGCCGCTGTTTACGGTGCAGGCGGCCATTGAGAAGGATCCGGGGACCTTCAGGAAGCTGAAGCGGGTAGTGCTGATGGGCGGCAGCGTGGAGCGCGGCTATGACAACAGCAAGGGCGAGCGCCAGCCGCCGGCCCCGGAGTGGAATATCGACCGCGACCCCAAGGGCGCGCAGGCACTGTTTGCCGCCGGTGTGCCGATTGCGATGATGCCGCTGGATTCGACGCAGATTCACTTGGAGACGAAGGAGAGGGAGCGGATTTTTGCGCATGGCTCGGCGGTGACCGACCAGATAACGCTGCTTTACCACCAGTGGATGGCGGGCAGCGAGTGGCACACGGCGACCCCGACTTTGTTCGATCCGGTGACGGTGGCCTATGTGCTGCACCCGGAATTATGCCCGACCAAGCCGATGCGGATTGAGGTGGACGAAAAGGGCATGACCCGTGCGGTGGAGGGCAAGCCGAACGCGGAGGTTTGCCTTGCGTCTGATGAGAAAGGGTTTATGGAGCTTTTGCTCAATCGATTGACTGGCCAGGAGAAGTGAAGCGTGCCCGGCGCACAGGTTCGCAGATAGTGTGTGAGCGCAATCACTTCCAACTCCATTGACAGCCGTGGAAAGTAGGAGAAAAATGGCGGGTCGGTGGCGGAAAGGCTGCCGCGCGTGGCGTAGGGAGGAAATGTGAAGAACAGGTTTTATGTGAAGGCTTTGGGCATGGCTGCCCTTGTAGGCGTGGGGATGCTCTTGGGGGGCTGCAAGTCGGCGCCCGAGTTAACCAAGGATCAGGCTTTGCAGCTGATTCAGGCGAAGTATGATGCGACGGCTCCAGTAGGAGCGGCAGTCGTAGTGAGCGAACAGGGAATGATTTCCGGCGCGACCGGCAAACTGTGGGATCGCGTGAAGGTCTACCCGAACAAGTACTGGGCGGATTTCAAGCTGACCGACACGGGCAAGAAGGCCGTGAAGCTGGCCAATGGCGGCGACACGATCGAGTGGCGGCCCAGCGGCATTACCGACAAGTCGTTTACCGTGACGGTGACGACGGTGGCGGCCAATCACCTGAAGGCGAAGGAATTGGGCGACGTTACGGATGCGACGGTGGTGGGCGCGGACAAGGCCAAGGCCGTTAAGTTTGCCGAGGCCGTGGACCTGACTGGTGTTCCGCAGCTGGTGCAGGACATCGCGCACAATCCAGGCAACGAGCTGAGCCAGAAGCGTACGGCTGAGTTCACGCTGGTGAACGGCGCCTGGACGCTGCATAGCATCGACTAACTCATGTCTCCGGCCTTGCCGGAGACGAAGCAGGAAATCGCGCGTGGGCCATACGGCCTGTGCGCGATTTTTGCGCCAGCCGCTGTTCCCCCCTGGATTCGAGAGAATGCCCTAGATTTGTTGCAGAAGGAGCCTTGGCGGCGCCGGGGGCGGTTTGGTTGTGCCGGTTTGCGGTAAAAATCGCCGCAAATCATGGCACCGATTCACTCCAGGGCATTGACCCTGCACCTGCTTCTTGATATTGTAGGTAAGTTCGGCAAGAACGACTCCACACGTGTGTCTGAACGTGGAGGCGGCAGGGCGGCCCGGCCAGGAACGCGGAAGGCAGGGGCTGAGCCCGGGGCGGGTCGAAATTAGACCGGCCAAGATACCCCGAAGTTGCTCTCTTCTTGCAGGGGGCAGGGGCCATATCGCATCGGTGCTCGCGCGTTCTCCACCTTGGAGGGCTATGCGAGCCGGAACTGGCGAAACGGAGCGGGCTTTTCCTGAGCAAGGAGAGCGACCTGCCACCGTCCCGGTTCTCGTCTGGTAGGGGATTGAAGGCGGACGCGAGTGAGGTAGAAGGGGCTTTTGCGTGCCCGGAAGCGGCTTGTGGGCCGCCAGAGGTATGCAGCCCAAACTGCTGCGCGTTTGCTGCCCGGAGATTCCGGGAGGTTTTTGGGGTAAGGAGTTACGGTTTGCCTACGTTTAATCAGCTGGTTCGCAAGGGGCGCACGGCCCCTCGCTACAAGACGGCGTCACCGGCGCTGCAGGCCTCGCCGCAGCGGCGCGGTGTTTGCACGCGCGTGTACACGCAAACGCCCAAGAAGCCGAACTCGGCCCTGCGCAAGGTTGCTCGCGTGCGCCTGACCAACGGCATTGAGGTAACCACATATATTCCCGGCATCGGCCACAACCTGCAGGAGCACTCGATTGTGCTGATCCGCGGCGGCCGTGTAAAGGATCTGCCCGGTGTGCGCTACCACGTGGTGCGCGGCACGCTCGACTCGGTCGGCGTGGCCAACCGCAAGCAGAGCCGCTCGAAGTACGGCGCCAAGCGCGCCAAGGGCGGAGCGACGCCGGGCAAGAAGTAGAGCCGCGCGCCGCCTTGATTCTGGGCGGCTGCGGTGGCGAAGCGATCAAGTAGCGGTTCCCGGACGGAGCATGGCGCCGGGACTGGGGCAACACAAGCATGGCGCGCCGAGCGCGCCTGAAGGATAAGGAAGAGCATGCCGAGAAAAGGGCACATTGCGAAGCGGGAAGTAGCGCCAGACCCGGTTTACGGGTCGACTTTGGTGACCAAGTTTGTGAACTCGATGATGTGGGGCGGCAAGAAGTCCACCGCGCAGGGCATCTTCTACGAGGCGATGCGGATCATGGAAGCCAAGGGCGGCGGCGAAGAGGCCATCAAGCTGTTCAAGAAGGCCGTAGAGAACTGCAAGCCCCTGCTCGAAGTGAAGACCCGCCGTGTGGGCGGCGCCAACTACCAGGTGCCGATTGAAGTGAATGCCGACCGGCGCACCTCGCTTGCCATCCGCTGGCTGATCTCCTATGGCCGCCTGCGCGGCGAAAAGGGCATGGTCGACAAGCTCTCCAATGAGCTGCTGGACGCGGCCAACGGCCGTGGCGCGGCGATGAAGAAGAAGGAAGATGTACACCGTATGGCCGAGGCCAACAAGGCCTTTGCGCACTATCGCTGGTAAGCAGCGGGCAGATACGGTGATTGGTTTTCGCCTGCGGGCGGAGATGGAATTGAACGAGATAACCGGGAGCCGGTGGGGCTCCCAAAGGATTAAACAATCGTGGCACGCACCATCCCTCTGAATCGTTGCCGGAATATCGGCATCATGGCGCACATCGACGCCGGAAAGACGACAGCGACAGAGCGCATCCTGTTCTATACGGGCATCACGCACCGCATCGGCGAAGTGCATGAAGGCACCGCGACCATGGACTACATGGAGCAGGAGCAGGAGCGCGGCATCACGATCACTTCGGCTGCCACTACCTGCATGTGGAAAGACATCCGCATCAACATCATTGACACGCCCGGCCACGTGGACTTTACGGCTGAGGTGGAGCGCTCGCTGCGCGTGCTGGACGGCGCGGTGGCGGTGTTCGACTCGGTGAGCGGCGTGCAGCCCCAGACCGAGACCGTGTGGCGGCAGGGCGACAAGTACAAGGTTCCGCGCATCTGCTTCGTCAACAAGATGGACAAGAATGGCGCGGACTTCGAGCACGCGATGGAGACCATTCGCAAGCGTCTGGGCGCAAAGCCCGTGGCGCTGCAGATTCCCATCGGCGCCGAGGCCAACTTCAAGGGTGTCATCGATCTGATCGAGATGAAGGCGATTCTGTGGCACGACGAGACCATGGGCGCCCAGTACGACGTCGAGGAGATTCCCGCCGATCTGGTGAAGAAGGCCGAGGCCTTCCGCCTGCAGTTGATCGAAGTGATTGCCGAGACCGACGACGTGCTGCTGGAGAAGTTCCTGGAAGGCGAGACGCCGACCATCGAAGAGCTCAAGGCCGGCATCCGCAAGGCGACCATCGATCTGAAGGTCTTCCCGGTCATCTGCGGTTCGGCGTTCAAGAACAAGGGTGTGCAGACGCTGCTCGATGCGGTGGTCGACTACCTGCCCAGCCCGCTCGACAAGCCTCCGGTGGAGGGCATTGATCCCCACGATCATTCGGTGACCCTGATCCGCAAGGCCGAGGATGCCGAGCCCTTGGCGGCACTGGCCTTCAAACTGATCAACGATCCATTCGGCAAGCTCTCGTTCATCCGCATCTACTCCGGTTCACTGAAGACCGGCGACACGATTATGAACCCGCGCACCGGCAAAACCGAGCGTGTGGGCCGGCTGGTGAAGATGCACGCCAACAAGCGTGAGGACATCACCGAGATCTACGCCGGTGACATCTGCGCCTGCGTGGGCCTGAAGGACCTGAAGACGGGCGATACGCTTTGCGCGCCCCATCACCCGATCGCGCTGGGCGCAATCATCTTCCCCGAGCCGGTGATTTCGGTGGCCATTGAGCCGAAGACCAAGGCTGACCAGGAGAAGATGGGTATCGCTCTGTCGCGGCTGGCTGACGAGGATCCAACCTTCAAGGTGCGAACCGACGAGGATTCGGGCCAGACGATTATCAGCGGCATGGGCGAGCTGCACCTCGAGATTCTTGTGGACCGCATGAAGCGCGAGCACAAGGTCGAGGCCAATGTGGGCGAGCCCAAGGTGGCCTTCCGCGAGACTATCCGCAAGGTGGCTGAAGCCGAGGGCAAGTACATTCGTCAGACGGGCGGCTCGGGCAACTACGGGCACTGCTGGCTGCGTATTGAGCCGAACGAGCCGGGCAAGGGTTACGAGTTCGTGAATGGCATCAAGGGTGGTGTGGTGCCCAAGGAATACATCAAGCCGATCGACCAGGGCGTGCAGGGCGCGCTTGAGCTGGGTATTCTGGCCGGCTATCCGATCGTGGACGTAAAGGTGACCTTGTTCGATGGCAGCTACCACGATGTCGACTCGAACGAAATGGCATTCAAGTTTGCCGGTTCGATTGCGTTCAAGGAAGCCGCAAGGAAGGCCAGCCCGGTGCTGCTGGAGCCGGTGATGGCGGTCGAAGTGACGGTGCCCGAGGAGTTCATGGGCACGATCATCGGCGACATCAACTCGCGCCGCGGCCGCATTGAGGGTATGGAGCACGCCGCCGGTTCGCAGGTCATCAAGGCCATTGTGCCGCTGAAGGAGATGTTCGGCTACGTGAACGACATTCGCTCGTCCACGCAGGGCCGCGCATCGTATTCGATGCAGTTCGCGCGCTACGAAGAGGCGCCGCGCATGATTGCCGATGAGATTATCGGCCGCGCGCAGGGTAAGTAAGCTGCCGGCCAGGGGCTGACAGTGCAGGGTTTTTGGGGCTGGAGCCGGATTGCCGGCGCCCCGAGGATGAAACGGGCAGTACGAGATACGAAAGGGACTTGAGGCTTTTTATGGCGAAGGAAAAATTTGATCGTTCGAAGCCGCATGTGAACGTGGGAACGATCGGGCACATCGATCACGGCAAGACGACGTTGACGGCAGCGATCACGAAGGTGTTGTCGAAGCACAACCCGAAGAACTCGTTCCGTTCG
>DASVLI010000141.1:0-18716 GCA_036384955.1 Occallatibacter sp. | reverse complement strand
GGCGTGGCCGCTGCCCGAGGCGAAGGAGACGAAGTTCTTCCTGGCTTCGGCGGGAAAGGCGAACAGCGCCGCGGGCGATGGCTCGCTGGCAAGTGCGAAATCCAGCGGTGCGGACACGTTTGTGTACGATCCGGCAAACCCCGTGCCCACCGTTGGCGGACCGCTGTGCTGCGACCCAATGCATCTGCCTGCCGGGCCGCGCGACCAGCGTGAGGTGGAGAAGCGCGAGGATGTGCTGGTCTACTCCACTGCGCCGCTTGAGGCCGACACGGAAGTGACCGGACCGGTGACGCTGGTTCTTTATGCCAAGTCGTCGGCGGTAGACACCGATTTCACGGCCAAGCTGGTGGACGTTTGGCCCGACGGATTCACGCAGAATCTGACTGAAGGCATTCTGCGGGCGAGTTTTCGCGAGTCGACCACCGGCGCGCCGAAGGCGATTGATCCAGGCAAGGTCTACGAGTACAAGATCGATCTCTGGTCAACGAGCAACGTCTTCCTCAAGGGCCATCGCATCCGGCTGGAAGTTTCGTCGAGCAACTTTCCGCGTTTCGACCGCAACCTGAACACGGGCAAGAGCGCGGCCACCAGCTCCGAGTTCGTGAAGGCGACCAACACGGTGCTGCACGATAGCGAACACCCCAGCGCGCTGATTCTGCCGGTGGTGCGGTAGCTTTATCAAATTGGAGCGCCAATGCGCGTTGTTAAGTTCGCTCTGGTACTCGGTGTAATTGCCTATATGGGGCTGCTTGGATCTTTCTACGCAACGCAGCGGCGGCTGCTCTATCTGCCAACCCATACGTACGTTCCGCTAGAGGTTGCACATGCCAATCCAGTCCTGCGTGAGCTCGCCGTGCAAACGCAGGATGGCGTGCAGTTGAAAGGCTGGTACGCCGAGGCCACCAGCAAGCCGTACACCATCGTCTTCTTTCACGGCAATGCGGACAGTCTTGCCACCGCCGCACCGATTGCCGATCCGTATATTGCCGCGGGATATGGATTCCTATTGGCCGAGTATCGCGGCTACAGCGGATTGCCCGGCAGTCCCACCGAGGCTGGGCTGTACGACGACGCTCGCGCCTACCTAAAAGAGCTCAACGCACGCGGCGTGCCCGATTCACGTATTGTTCTCTTCGGCCACTCGCTCGGAACTGGCGTTGCCGTCCAGATGGCGACGGAGCAACCCGTGGCCGGAGCGATGCTGCTGGCTCCGTACCTGTCCATTCCGAAGGTGGCACAGGTGCACTTTCCATTTGTGCCCGCGGCGCTGCTGGCCCGCGACCGCTTCGCAAGCGAGAAGAAAATCGGAGCCGTTCACGTTCCACTGCTGGTGGTGAACGGCACTCAGGATGAGGTGATTCCGCCTTCGCAGGGCATCAAGCTCTTTGAGCTTGCCAACCAGCCGAAGGAGTTCCATTCCCTGGAAGGCCTGGGCCACAACGATGCTTTCGACGCATTCGTGCCGCTCAGCCTTGGTTGGCTGCAGCGCAACAGTCCACTTCGCTGAGTCTGTTGTACCGAAGCAGGCGCGATTCCCCTGAGCGAATGCGAAATGCTGCACAACTAGTGCAAATCCCTCTCACCCCCCGGGGGGGGGGGAGGGGGGGGTATTTCCCTCTTTCTTCGCTATTGGGCGACCACGCGTATTGCGCCTACCAACAGCATAGACAGTTGGCGAAAATAATCTGCAAAGGTCGGGCGATAGAATTCAGCGGGCGGCGGGGACGGCAGCCGGAGCCGGCTGACTCACTCCGAGCAGCTCGCGCACGCCGGTGCGGCCCAGGCGGATGCAGTCGGGAATGCCGATGCCGTCGTAGGCATTGCCGGCCAGCTTGAGGCCGGGCAGAGCTTCGACGCGCTTGCGGATGAACTTCATGCGCTCCTGGTGGCCGACGGCGTATTGCGCCATGGCGCGCCGCCAGCGCGCAACTTGTACATGCTCGGGGACGGCGGTGGAGGGCGCGATGCGCTCGCCCAGAATTTCGGTGAGTTCGCGGCGGACAATGGCCGCCAGAGCCTCGTCGGATTCGGCGAGCAGCGACTCCTGACGCATGCCGCCGAGAAAGGCGCGGAGCACCACTTTGCCGGGGGCCGAGGTGCGTGCGAATTTGCGATGCACAAAGGTACAGGCCAGCATGGCGCGGCCCTCGCTTTGCGGAACCAGGAAGCCGAAGCCCTTGGGTAGCGGTCCCAGCGCCTTCTCGTCGTAAACCAGATTGAGGGTGATGGACGAGGAGTAGGGAATCGAGCCAAGCTCGCGGCCCAGCTCGTCGTCGACGGGATCGAGCATTTTGCCCGCGGCCCAGGCCGGGGTTGCCAGCACCACGCCGTCGAAGGTTTCCGTGCCGGTTGCAGTGGTTACGCGCCATTCGCTGCCCGTGCGCTGTAACGCGGTGACGGAGGTTGCCCGGCGCACGCTGGCCGGGTCGATGTACGCCTCGAGCGCGTCGATCATCTGCTGCAGGCCAAGGCGCAGGGTGGTGAAGATGCCGCGCGGGCCCGCAGGCCGAGGAGCGCCGTTGGAGGGCGCTGCCTTTTGGGCCGCCGCGCGCTTGCGCATGGCCCGGTGCGCGGCCAGCATGCCACGGGTCATGGAGCCGTAGAGGGTTTCCATTTCGACCAGCTTGGGCAGCACGGTGCGGGCGCTGAGTTTGGCGGCGTCGCCGCCGTAGATTCCGGAGAGCAGCGGATCGGCAAGGCGGTCGACGACCTCGGGACCGAAGTGCCGCTCGACGAGTGCGGCCACGGATTCGTCGGAGTCGCTGGGGCGCGGAGGAATCAGCAGCTCAAGCCCCATGCGGATTTTGGTGGGAATGCTGAACAGCGGCGTAAGCGCCGTGGGCACCAGTTTGGTGGGGATAAGGAACATGAGCCCATCGGGCAGGGGGATGAGGCGATTTTTGACCACGATGCAGGTTTGCCGCTCGGCGTCGTTGGAGGGAATGAGGTCGTTGCCGAGGCCCAGTTCGCGGCACAGCTCGGCCGCTGCGGGTTTGTCGCTCAGGAATGAGTCGGGCCCGCGCTCCAGCACCGCGCCGTTGACCACTTCGGTGGCCAGCACGCCGCCCAGCCGGTCGCCGGCTTCGTACAGCGTGTACTCCACGGCCTGGCCGCCACGGCGAGCCTTCTCCAACTCGTAGGCCGCCGCCAGTCCCGCCACTCCACCGCCAATAATCGCAATCCGCATGTCTACTCAACCCTATTAGAACAGGTTGCGGGCGCTTTTTTGACTCGTCCGCATTATGGTGGCCCGTGTCTTGAACCGGGACTAGAATGAACTGTCCGGCAACTTCCGCGTGTGACATAAGTTACTGGCTTCTTCCCCCAACTGCGATAGTTATACCCGTGGACGAACCCGCTTCGCATCAGGAGAATCACCGATGACAGCTGAACTGATTCACCGGCTGCACTTTGCCTTTACCATCACGTTTCACTATCTGTTTCCTCAGCTGACCATGGGTCTGGCGCTGCTGATTGTAGTGCTGAAGAGCGTGGCGCTGCGTTCGAGCGACCCGCAATGGGACAAGGCGGCACGCTTCTGGGGGCGCATCTTCGGCATCAACTTCGTGTTCGGCGTGGTGACGGGCATTCCCATGGAGTTTGAGTTCGGCACCAACTGGGCACACTTCGCGCAGCTTTCCGGCGGCGTGATTGGCCAGCCGCTGGCCATGGAAGGCGTCTTCAGCTTCTTTCTGGAGTCGGCGTTTCTGGGGCTGTTCCTCTATGGAGAAAAGCGGCTCTCGAAGACCATGCACTGGTTCAGCGCGGTGATGGTGTGGCTGGGCTCGTGGCTCTCGGGCTTCTTCATTATTGTGACCGACGCGTGGATGCAGCATCCGGTGGCGTATGACCGTCTGCCCGACGGGCGCTTTGAAGTGCTCAGCTTCTGGCAGTTGCTGATGAATCCCTGGGGCCTGCTGCAGTACGCGCACAACATGACCGGTGCGGTGGTGACGGGCAGCTTTGTGATGGCCGCTGTGGGCGCGTTTTATCTGCTGGACGGGCGCAACACGGACTATGGCCGCATCTTTCTGAAGGTGGGCGTGATTGCCGGCGTACTCTCGACCATCCTCATCATCTTCCCGACGGGCGACATGCACGGCAAGTACGTGGCCAAGAACCAGCCTGCGGCGATTGCGGCGATGGAAGGGTTGTTCAAGACCGAAACCGGCGCCGGCATTGTGCTGGTGGGCCAGCCGAATGAGGAGACAGGGCAGATCGACAATCCGATTGTGGTGAACGATATGTTGAGCTTCCTGATCTACGGCACCACCAAAGCCGAGGTGAAGGGGCTGGACCAGTTTCCGCGCGAGGATTGGCCGACGGCTCTGCCGCTGCTCTACTACGCCTACCACATCATGGCAGGGCTGGGAACGTACTTCGTGCTGCTGATGATTGGCGCGGCGTTTCTGCTGTGGCGCAAGCGGCTGGAGCGGACGCGCTGGATGCTTTGGCTGCTGCTGATCAGCTTTCCGCTGCCGTATATCGCGAACACGGCGGGCTGGATGACCGCGGAGATTGGCCGCCAGCCGTGGCTGATTTATGGATTGATGCGGACCAGCGAGGGATTTTCGAAGACGGTTTCGGCCGGCAACGGCCTGTTTACGCTGCTGGGCTTTATGGGCCTGTATGCGCTGCTGGGGCTGCTGTTCACGGTGCTGGTGTACCGCGAAATCAGCAGCGGGCCGGAGCGCAAGGCTGCCGCCGCTTACGCCGACTAACCGCACAGTAAGAATGCAGAAGGAGTTTTTGCCATGATGGGTTTTCTCTGGTTCTGGCTGGTTGCCGTGATGATTGTGGGCTACGTGGTGCTGGACGGCTTCGACCTCGGCGTGGGCGTGCTGCATCTGTTTCTGGTGCGCAATGAGAGCGAACGGCGCGCCACGCTCAGCTCCATTGGCCCGGTGTGGGACGGCAACGAGGTGTGGCTGCTGGCCGGCGGAGGCACGCTCTATTTTGCGTTCCCGCTGCTGTATGCCTCGGCCTTCTCGGGCTTCTATCTGCCGCTGATGATTGTGCTGTGGTTGTTGATCCTGCGCGGAATTTCGCTGGAGCTGCGCAACCATATTGATGTGGGCGTGTGGCGGGCGCTGCTGGACGGTGTTTTTGGCCTGGCGAGCGCGCTGCTGGCGGTGTTTTACGGCGCGGCGCTGGCCAACGTTCTGCGCGGCGTGCCGCTGAACGCCGACGGCTACTTCTTTCTGCCGCTGTGGACCAACTGGCAGCCCGGCGCGAACCCAGGGATTCTGGACTGGTACACGGTGATTGGCGGCGTGCTGGCGCTGGTGGCGCTGACGTTGCATGGGGCGCTTTGGCTGACCATCAAAGTGAGTGGCGAGCTGGAGCAGCGCGCGCGCAAGTTGGTGACGCCGCTATGGCTGGGACTGATTGCGCTGACGCTGGTGAGCCTGGCGGCGACCATCGCCGTGCGCCCGGCGAGCCTGAACAACTACAACACCTGGCCGGTCTCATACGTGGTGCCGGTGGGCGTGGTGGTGTCGCTGTTTCTGCTGTGGCATTGGAATCGCAAGGAGCAGCCGGTGAAGGCCTTCCTGGCTTCGTCGGTGTATCTGTTCTTTATGCTGGCGGGGGCTTGCTGGGGCGTGTATCCCACGCTGCTGCCGGCTACCACCGGCGCGCAGAACGACATCACGCTGGCGCGGGCAATTTCCGGGCCGCACACGCTTGCGGTGGGGCTGGCGTGGTGGAGCGTGGGTATGGTGCTGGCGGTGGGCTACATGGTGTTTGTGTATAGCCGCTTCAGTGGCAAGGCGGATGTGGAAGCTGGGCATTGAGGAGCAGCGACAGTTTCAGGAAAACGCGCGGTAGGTCAGGGCTTTAGCCCTGACACAAAAAAAATCGTACTTCAGGGCTTCAGCTAAAGCCCCGGCCGTTTGTCTGCGTTGATGAATCAATCTACAGCGTTACCAGCGGTTCCCAGACTTGCGGTTCCTTGTAGCCCTCGGCCTGGGCGGCCAGCTCGGCGTCCCAGTGCTTGGGCTGGTAGATGCAGCAGGGCTCCGGAGCCAGCGGGTTGCCGGTGAGCGCGTAGGAGCGAGCGCGGGAGCCGCCGCAAATCTCCTTGAACTCGCAGGCGCCGCACTTGCCTTCCAGCTTCGACGTGTCGCGCAGAGCCTTGAAGATAGGCGCGTTGCGATAAATGTCGGCCAGAGGAGTCTGCTTCACGTTGCCCGCATGAATCGGCAAAAAGCCGCTGGGGTAGACGTTGCCTACGTGGGAGATGAACATGAAGCCCTTGCCGTCGTTGACGCGGCGAGTGGCCCAGCCGTGGGTGCGCGCCTGCGCGTCGGCCTGTGGCGCGCCGGGCTCGTACTCGGCCGCGGCGTGCGCAGGTCCGCCGGGATGCCCACCCGGATGCCCCTGGCCCATGCGTCGCTCTTCCAGATTGTGCTGCAGCAGGTAGCGGCGGTAGTGCATGGCTTCGGTGGTCTTGATCTGGAAGTTGACGCGCTGCGAAAGCTCGTAGATCTTGCCGAAGACCTGCTCGAACTCCTCGCCGGAGAGCAGATCGTCGAGCTGGCCGCGTCCCACCGGGACGAGGAAGAAGACGTTCCACATCACAATCTTCTGCTTTTCAAAGAGGTCGCAGAGGGCGTCGAGGTCGTGGGCGTTGTGGCGGCTGATGGTGGTGTGCACCTGGATGGGCAGGCCGGCTTCGTTGGCCCACTCGATAGCCTGAATAGTGCGCGCCCATGCGCCGGGCAGGCCGCGGAACTTGTCGTGAATCTCCGGGCAGGAGCCGTCGAGCGAAATGCCCAGGCGGACTACGCCGGCTTCCTTCAGCTTGAAGATGGCCTCGCGGGTGAGCAGCGGGGTGGCGCTGGGCGTGACGGCAACCTTCACATCTTTCTGGTTGGCGTAGCGGATCAGCTCGTACAAGTCCTTGCGCTTCAGCGGGTCGCCACCGGTGAAGACGAAGATGGGTACGTGCATGTCGGCAATCTGGTCGATGACGCGCTTGCCTTCGGCGGTGTTCAGCTCGTCGGGGTGCGCGATGGGCTGCGCGGCGGCGCGGCAATGCTTGCACGCCAGGTCACAGGACTGTGTGACCTCCCAGATGGCAAGGAACGGTGTCTCGTCGTAGTTCAACCCGCCACGGGCGGGAATGTTATGCATCGGCTGCATATTGAAGACCTCCTGCAATGCGCCGGAGAGCGAAGCTGAGGGCTTGCAATGGTTCGAACCCTTGGTTCAGCCACTCGAAAGTGCCGCGTACAACCAGCTCAGGGGAAACCTGCGGCTCTCCCGCGATACAACCCAAGGAAACCACTCCCAAGGTGCGCGAATCTGTGATTGGCATCACCATCGGTGCACATTGGGAGCGGCGGACCACGGATGGGACGGATCGCGCATCGAACCGTGGTATAAGGGGCACGCATCAGAGGGGATCGCAAGACGCTCCTCTGACGGATTCGCCAAGTAAGGAACTAGCAATGCGGGGAATGGCAAAGGTGATTTGAATCACTTGGCGCTGTGCCGCCGCACACCGAAACTCTTCATCCCCGCGTCCAATATAGTGGCGCATTCATCGGAGGAGGTAGTCCATGGCCGTGATCACCAAGGCTGAGTGGAGCAAGCCTTCCACCATACTGTTCGCCACCGAAATTCCTGCCAACGAGAAGGCAATGAACTTTGCCGTCGCGCAGGCCCGGGAGTTCGGCGCGCATTTGATTCTCTTCCACGCGTACGACACGCTGGTGGTTTCGGCTTCAGAAGCCTCCGGTGTTCGTTACTACGACTACGAAGCGGCAGCGCGGATTGAGATAACCCACCTTGAGCCCCTGGCACAGAAGGTGCGCGACCAGGGCATCAGTTGTGAGATCGTCGTGCGGCCGGGATTGGCCGCGGATCAGATTCTGTCCTATCTGCGCGAGCGGCCCATCGATCGAGTTGTCATGGGCACGCACGCCCCCGGTCCTTTGGGCAAGCTGCTGGTTGGCTCAGTGGCCGAGGCCGTGCTTCGCTCGGCGCCGGTGCCGGTAATGACCATTGGGCCCGACGCCGTGGATGGCGCTTTCCGGCGCTACGAAACCCGCACGATTCTGTGCGCGCTGCGCATGATTGGCACCAGCCCCGCGGTGGCTCTGTTTGCCGCCGAAGTGGCCAAACAGCACAAGGCAACGTTGATTTTGCAGCATGTGGTGGAGCCGCAGGAGCGGGCGCATGCCGAGGAAATCCGCTCGGTGGAGCAGGGCGAAGCCGAGATGCTGCAGCTGGTTCCCGAGGAGCTGCGCAACGAAGTCAAGGTCGAGCCGATTATCGTTCCCGGCGACGCAACCGAGGAACTGCTGTACCAGAGCCGCGCGCAGCAGGCCGACCTGATTATTCTGGGCGCGCATGCCGCCTCGGCGCTGGCGGCAATAACGCGGCAGGGCGTGGTGTACAAGGTGCTGGCGCACGCGCACTGCCCGGTGCTCACGCTGTCGCCTGTGGTGCTGGCGAAGTGCGGGGTTGCAGTGGAGAAGCAGGTGCCTGCCGAGGTTTTTCTCGCCGGCGTTTTTTAGAGATAGCACGGCCAGTGCCGCAGTAGAAAGATGGGCTTCCGGATCAAATGACCGGAAGCCCGTTTTTCGTTTTGGGCTATTTAGCTGGCGCGGTGGGGTCGACGCAGGGCTGGCCGGCGCAGAGCGCGGCGGTGATGCCCTTGTTCTCTTCAATGGTGTAGATGCGGTCCACGGCCGGCAGTTTGATGGTTTCCACCTGGCCGGAAGGCCAGTGAATTTCCGCTGTTCCGGCATCGGTTGCGTCGCCCAGGCCGAAGTGGATGCGGCGGTCGTTCGAGGAGATGTAGCTGCCGCTGGAGAGCACATCCTGGCGCATGCGCACGCCGTTAGCCTTCAGATAGACAGTGGCGCAGGTGGCGTCGCGCGGGCTCTTTTTGCCGGTCTTGGGATCCTTGTCGCCGACGAGCTTGAGCGCTACCCAATGGTGGTTGTCGGGGTTGACGTTCTTCAGCAGCACGGGCGGACCGTCGACCGGGTTGACGACCACATCGATCTTGCCGTTGTTGAACAGGTCGCCAAACGCCGCGCCGCGTGCCGGGGTTAGCACCGCCAGCCCCGTGCCTTTTACCGGCTTGATGTACTCGAACTTGCGGTCTTTGGGGCCGTCGGGCACGTTGCGGAAGAGCAGCGGCCGCTCGGCAAAAGTGGTGCCCCAGTCATGCTCGTCCACCTGAGGGTAGACGTGGCCGTTGACCATGAAGAGGTCGAGCCAACTGTCGTTGTCGTAGTCGATAAAGCCGTCGCCCCAGCCGACGAAGGGAATGGTGAGCTGGGCCACGCCGGCCTTGTAGCTTACGTCGGTAAAGCTGGCGTCGCCGTCGTTGTGGAAGAGTACTTTATAGTCGTCGCCGAAGTCGGTGATGAAGAAATCGATGAGCCCGTTGTTTTCGTAGTCGCCCGCCGCAATGCCCATGGAAGCGAGTTCGCGACCGTCCTTGTTGAGCGCGAAGCCCGAAGCGTAGCTTTCATCGTCGAAGGTGCCGTCGCCCTTGTTCAGATAGAGGAAGTTCGGCTCCGAGTCGTTGCCGACAATGAGGTCGGGCCTGCCGTCGCCGTTGATGTCGACAAAGATGGTGCTGAAGCCGAAGTACTTGTCGTGGTCCACCACGCCGGCTTTTTCGGTGACATCGGTGAAGGTGCCGTCGCCGTTGTTGTGGAAGAGATGGTCCGGCTCGCCGGGCAGGCCGCGCGGACCGCAGTTCACGTCCACTCCGCGATATTGGCACGAGGCGTAACCGACGGCCTTGCTGCCGCCAATCGGCAGGTTGTCGCGGTCAAAGTGCACGTAGCCGGTGACGTAGAGGTCGAGCAGGCCGTCGCCGTCGTAGTCACCCCATGTCGAGCCTGGCGACCAGTTACCCAGCGCGACGCCTGCCTTCTCCGCCACGTCGGTAAAGGTGCCGTCGTGGTTGTTGTGGTAGAGACGGTTCTTGCCGTAGTTGCCCACGTAAATGTCGGGCCAGCCGTCGTTATCGTAGTCGGCCACCGAGCAGCCGTAACCCCAGCGCAGATTGGCCACGCCGGCCTTGTCGGTCACCTCGGTAAATGTGCCGTCGTGGTTGTTGTGGAAGAGCGCTGCTTTGGGCGCGGGCTCCTTGCCGTCGAGCGCGGCCAGCGTGGAGCCGTTGACCAGATAGATGTCGAGCCAGCCGTCGTTGTCGTAGTCGATAAGGCAGACGCCGGAGCCGTTGGTTTCGACGATGAAGTCTTTGCGCGGCACGCCCATCTTGTGGACCCAGCCGGAGAGGCCGGCTTGCTTGGTGATGTCCTCAAAGATGACGGGGCCGCTGTCGACAAATCCGCCGGCGGTGATGGGGCGCTTCTGGTCGTCGTACTGCGCCGGCGCGGCCACACCGGAGGCGATGCCGCTGTTCATGCCGGGCTGTTTGGGAGGCTGTTGGGCGGCCAATGTGAGCGGAAAGAGAAACAGAGCAATTAGCCCATGGCCGGCGATTACGCGCATCTGCAACAACGTCACTCCCCTGTTGCCGGCGATGGTCGTCCGGCCGAGCTTTCTGGACGGCGGCAGACTGCTTGAGTCTGCACGGGTTGCAGTGTATCGCACCCGCTGCGCGACTGGCAGCGGAGGGCATTTTCTCGGGGCTGAAATGGAAACCGGGGCAGACTGCGCGTATACTTGCGCTCATAGGGCGGCGCTGGCTTGGCCCGCCCGTGATCGGGGTGCGCCTTCCACACCGACATCGGCTCAAACGCGTTCGACCTTCCGGCCTCGGAGATCAGCCGTTGGCGCGCAGTGGCCCGCGTGCTTCGAAGTACCGGCGATGTACTGGCCTGCACCTTCCTTCCTGACAACTGTTCCCTCTGCGGCCTCCCCTTGCCGCGCCTATCGTTTACGCCAATCTGCGACTCCTGCTGGGCTGAAATCCGCGGCCTGGGCGGGTCGGCGTGCGTGCGTTGTGCCGACGCGCTGGATGCTTTCTCCATGAAGCAGGGCAAAACCCTGTGCCGCCGCTGCCGGCTGGCGCCGCCGCCGTTTGAGAAGGCGGTTTCGTTTGCGCCCTACGACGGCCGGATGCGCGAGGCGCTCCACGAGCTGAAGTTTGAGCGCCGCCGCTCGACCGCGGTGCGCCTGGCCGCGATGCTGGCCGGCGCCATTGCTCAGCTTGAAGACGAGGCGCCTAGCGAGATGCTGGTGGTTCCCGTGCCGCTGCACCGCTCGCGGCAGCGGGTGCGCGGCTTCAACCAGACACGGCTGCTGGCGGTGCGGGCGCTGGACCTGCTGGCAAGGTCGCATCCCAGGTGGAAGCTGACGCTTACGCCGCAGGCGCTGGTGCGCACACGGTCCACGGCCAGCCAGGCGCAGCTCTCTCCGCATGGCCGGCGCGTGAACCTGCGCGGGGCGTTTCGAGTTCCCGACGCGGCGCTGGTGGCGGACCGAGACGTGCTGCTGCTGGACGACATTTTGACCACAACCGCGACGGCGCGGATGGCTGCGGCCGCGCTGCGCCAGGCTGGAGCAAAGTCGGTTTGGGTGGCAACCGTGGCACGGGCACGGCAGATGAGTTACGAGGCTCCGGCGGAAGAGGCCGGGAAGAACGACCACGCTGATATGCAAGACATGCATTCCTATCACCAACCATCTTCTTAGGACGAGGGGACTGAAGGATGTCGCTGGGAAAAGCCATGATTCATGCACGCAAGCAGAAGTCAGCCGCGCGGGCCGCGGCGCAGGTTGCCGAGTACGCAACCCGGCCAGCCGCCACGCAGACCATGCAGATTTTGCAGATGCCGGTGCTGGTGCTGAACGCATCGTACGAGCCGATTAACATTTGCGGCGCGCGGCGGGCGCTGGTGCTGGTGCTGAAGGGCATAGCGCGCACCGAGGAGGAGCACGGGCTGACGCTGCATGCGCAGCGGAGCCGCGTGGCCATGCCGTCGGTGATTCGCCTGCTGGAGTACCGGCGGATTCCGCACCAGACGCGGGCGCTTTCACGCAAAAACATTCTGTTGCGCGACCGGAACACCTGCCAATACTGCGGCGTGGTGCTGCCGTCGAGCGAGCTGACGCTGGACCACGTGATTCCGCGGTCGCGCGGGGGCAACTCGACATGGGAGAACCTGGTGGCGTGCTGCCACGGCTGCAACCGGCGCAAGGGCAACCGGCTGCTGCACGAGATTGACGACATGCAGCTGATGCGCGATCCGAGGCCGTTCAGCCTCCACACCAGCCGGCAGATTATGCGGATGCTGGGCCGCGGGGATGATCGGTGGAGAAAGTATCTTTTTTACTAGGGCTAGGTGCCAGATGTTAAAGGGTTTAGTGGTGGTGGCCCCATTCGGCGGATGCTGGGTGGGGTTGTTTTTTGGGGGCTGGTGCGCCGGGTTGCCGGGGGGGGGGGGAGGGGGGGGTGTTTGTTTGCCTCTTCTTCGCCTTGAGGCGGCTTCCCGGCCTTGCTGCCGGCTGTGGCTGGGGACAGTCTGCAATGATTGTGCGCCGGACGGGGGTAATTATCTGCAAGGACTGGCCGTCCAGGCGGCGTGGGCTCCCGGGTGGCCGAGTGCGAGACTGGCCCACCCGCCGACAAAGACGTTCCGATGAGGAACCTGAACCTAGGCAACTATGGCTTGTGATGTGGCAGATTATGCAGGTGATTAAGTACCTCGTCGGATTCAAATTCGAATACCATTTCACAGAGGAAGAAATCTCATTATGAGACACAGGTACGACTACACTCAGTCACTTTTTCTATTTCGGGCGCGAGTGGCGGAACTATTCGTTGTTGCACTCGTATTTGCGATCGGTGCTGACGTTATTGTTAGTGGCTTCGTGATGCCGCGTGGAAGCCGAACCTGGCTAGGTTGGACTCCGTCTTCTCTCACTTTAGTCGGCTCATTGCTAATTTTGTCGAGTATGGTCTTTATCATTTCGCGCGAATGGAGGATGCCTCCCAAGGATGTTAATTTTCTTGGGATGATTATTGTAGAACCGGAAAGAAACAAATTCCTGAGGGTGCCTAGGTACGATCTTTCCGAGAAAATGGACTTATATATCTCCGGCTTGTCCGAAAACAAGGCGTTGATGTCTATTTGGGAAAGCGACAGTCTGAGCTCTTGCGTCAGACCTGCCAAAGAGAGAATCATAAGCGGTGGAGAGTTGACAGCCGCGAAGCTCGTCAGAGAAGCAATCGAGTATTTTTTTCTGCAAGAACTGTCTCTTCACCTCAATTCACATTTCGCTAGGAGGAACGGTACCTCAGAAAGAGAAGTCGAGGTCTTTGAAAGAGAGGACATCCCATCCATCCTGCTCCAGAACCATTTTCTTGAGTTATTTTCAAAACCTATGGCCGAGCGGGAGGCTTTTTCGGGGTCGACCAATCGCGATTCTGGCAAGGTTGTGTCCGTATGGACTAGTTCAGGAAAAATGTTCGAGCACTTTGAGTTGATTCTCCCTATGAAGACAAAGGTCACTAGAATAAATGACGATTCAATACTCATCAATACAAAGCGGTTCGAAATGCGCATATCGTCCAACTTCGATGGTAGCGGCTACGCGTTTCCAGGTTTTTATCACTTTTGGTCGTTGTATCTTCGCAAAGACATCATGGATGCAAGGGCCTATGCGGTGAACCTTCGCGTAGAAATTCGAATGAAGCCGTTGTCAATGTTTACCCTAACGGGCTGGGATCATTACCGGTGGTTGGACTCGTTCCTCGACAGACTCAATAGTGCCTTTTCTGTAGAGGGCTTTCTTGAAGATATTGGATGGAATACCGCATGCACTGTTGGGCAAATAATGGAGAGCGAGAAATCAAAAAGTCCATCGAATAGTGGTGTCCCAAAGGAGCATGTCATTGAGATAATGAAAGTGAGTCCAGATTGATTCGTAGGGGTGGAACTACGAGAAATGGACTACTAGTAGTACCGAAGGAACATTTTGGCCCAGTGACTTGTTCAAGAACTAACTAAGAACCTTGCGTGCTCCGTTTATCTACAGTCTCGTGGTGCCGATGCTTCCTAAAAAGCCAATGCAGGTCCCTCGGCTCGCTTTGCTCGCTCGGGATGACAGTTTGTTGGGGGAGTGGGGTGGTTTCCCACCCTTGCTGCGCAAGGATGGGGCATCCATTTCTGTGGGGGAACATTCCTTCGTCGGATTGGTATTTGTGGCCTCCCACATCTCAAAATCGAGATGTGGGGCACCCGGCATTTGTGGCGGATTCTTGTTGAAAAGCAGATGCAGGTCCCTCGGCTCGCTTTGCTCGCTCGGGATGACAGTTTGTTGGGGAGTGAAGTGGTTTCCCACCCTTGCTGCGCAAGGATGGGGCATCCATTTTTGTGGGGGAACATTCCTTCGTCGGATTGGTATTTGTGGTCTCCCACATCTCAAAATCGAGATGTGGGACACCCGGCATTTGTGGCGGATTCTTGTTGAAAAAACAATGCTGGTCCCTCGGCTCGCTTTGCTCGCTCGGGATGACAGTTTGTTGGGGAGTGAAGTGGTTCCCACCCTTGCTGCGCAAGGATGGGGCATCCATTGTTGTGGCCCGGTAGCCTTCTAATCCCAGGTCTCAAAATCGAGACCTGGGGCACCCGGCGCTGGATAGCGAGTGAGAGACGGATGGCGGAGCGGATTTTCGCTGCGCTTTTAGCCTTGCTCAATGGGGAAGTAGGCGGAGAGGGTGGCGCCGGCTAGTTCCAGTTGGGGTGTGCGGACGAGGATGTAGTCGGTGTCGAAGGTGGAGAGGGCGAAGATGCCGACTTCGGCGGCGGCGAGGGGGTCGAGGACCGAGGCCAGGACGCCGGTGAGGGCGAAGTCGATGGCGCCGGCGATGCGGAAGGCGCGCCATCCGTGCTCGCAGCGGATGCCGGCGGGGACCTGGGCCGAGGGGCAGACGATGGAGAGCTCGTCGCCGGTGCGGACGACCGAGGCCAGCGGCGGGGCGGAAAGGTCGAGCCAGGCGGGGAGCGGCGCCGTGGCGTCGAGGCGAGCAATGGAAAGCTCGCCCGGGAGAAGTCGAAGAGTCAGGTTCATAGGCTATTTCTGTTTGGGCGGCGGCGGCGTTTGCGCGGGCTGCTGCGGAGCGTTGGGAACTTCCTGGCCCTCAAAGATGATTTTCGAGGTTGAGCCGAAGCGTTTGTAGTCGGAGTACTTGATGATGTCGCGGATGTGGACGTCCTGAGCCATATAGCCCGCGCCTCCACTGAAGTGCAGGATGCCCTCGGCCTTGGTATAGACGGGGAACCAGAAGTGTCCGTCTACCTGTGCGCGCCAGGTCATGAAGGGCGGATGCAGGTCTTCGTTGCCTTTGCGGGTGTCGTCGGGGACCATGCGGCCATTGGTGACGACGATTTGGAGGTCGGTGGCGTCGACCCAGATGCGGCCGAGCAGATAGCGCTTGCCCTTTTGGATGGTTTTGGGGGAGACGTCGAAGACGAAGCAATCGACCTCGTCGACCTTTTGCCGGCCAATGTATTTGAGATCGTACTCAGGCAGCACCTCGGTGGTGAGGACGAAGGGGTAGCCGTGCTGGATGTCGTCGAGGTCCGAGGGGCTCATTTGGACGCGCTCAAGGGTGCTGGCGGGGGCGAAGACGACTTTTTCAGTGCGCTTGCCGGTGGAGTCGAAGATAACGTCGTCCACCTCGTACCACTGGCCGTCAACTTTGTTGTCGTCGTCGACGGTTTGGACGCGGGCCTCGCGGCGGTAGGTGTAGTGGTTAAGCGCCTCGCGGTACTCGGACTCCTTGGCGGCGAATTCGCGGATGATCTGGTCGGGCGGGGTGGCGGGGGCGGAGATGTCCATGGGTCCAAAGCCGGAGTCGAGCGGCATGGGGGTGAAGGTGTCCTTGCCCTGGGCGGTGGCAGCCGAGGTGCACAGGGCGAGGGCCAGGATTGCCCAATGCCAGTAAGTTGATCTCCGCAAAGGATTGAACCTCCAAATGTTGATTGGATGCCGGGAAGCGGCGGGGGATAGGAAAACCTTCCCGCAACCAAAGTGCTTCTACAACGTTAGACGCATGGACTTGTGGCGCGGAAGAGACCCAGAATCAATCTGCCGCTACCGGTGCGACCTTTTCCGGAATTACGGAAGGTCGGGCCCCTTAACTCTTATTCCCGCGCGGGCTTCCGTACCGGTTTATGATGCAGAATCAGCCGTCTGCGCCGAGACGAGGGGTACTGCGTACCCGCGTTTCGAATCCCGGACCGAACCATAGCAACCGGCCGGTTGCAGGAGCTGCTTGCCAACGATGCAGGATACCTTCCACCTTCCGGCCCTGATGCTCGCTGTGCTGATGCTTCCGGCACTGGCGCACATGTATCGACGGTACAAAGATTCGCATCCCCTGATATGGGCGCTGGGCCTGGCTTGCGCGGCGCTGCGGCTGGCGCAGCTTGAGCTGAATCCCTGGGTGAGCGGGCCGGCGCAGGCGCTGCTGGCGGCGGTTGGACTGGCTGGGGCGATTCTGAGCGGAGTTTTCTTTCTGTATTCACTTTCGCCGGTGGCCTTCCGCATTGGCGAAAAGCGCATTCCGTACGCGGTGCCGTTTGCGGTTCCGCTGGTGACGTATGCGTTTCTTCTGCATTTGAGCTTTGGCGGCAGGCCCAGCGGCTTGCCGTTTTTGATTTTTCCGGGGCTGGGTTCGCTTTCGCTGCTGGTGGGGGCGTTCTGGGGCTACTCCAAGGGGCGCATGCCGACGTGGCTGGGCCTGCTGCTGTGCGTGTGCTTTGGCGGCGCGGCAATGGGGCTATGCGTGAGCGCGGGCGGCGAGTGGCCGCTGATCTTTACGCAGTGCGCGCTGTATCTGGTAACGGCGCTGCTGGTGGCGTTTGTGTACCATCGCTGGTCGCCGGGCACGATTTTGTTTGCGCTGGGGCTGTGTCTGTTTTCGGCCACGGTAGCGCCGCTGGTGCCGTTGATTGCCGTGCACGCCAAGCTGACAGCAATGCTGAGTGCGATTGCGCCGCTGGGCATTATGGTGCTGGCCGTGGGCTGCGTGCTGCTGGCCTATGAAAACCGGGTGAATGAGCAGGAGTCCGCGCAGGAGCGCGAGCGGCGCGCACGCAGCGAGCTGGAAGCCTACACGCGGCTGACGCTGGGCCGCCGCCGGCTGGACGACTTTGACCGCCAGGCCACGCAACTGTGCCAGACGGTGGTGGCCAACAGCCGCTTTGCGCAGGTGGCGCTGCTGCTGCTGAACAGCTCTGGCAAATTTGGTCTGGCCGGTGCGGCGGGGCTGGACGATGCAACCTTCAGCGCGCTGGAGTCGCTGGTGGCGCGCATTGCGCCGACGGATTTTCTGGCTCCGGGAACGGCGTACCCGGCGGTGGGCAACTGCCAGACGTATCACCTGAGCATGGGGCCGTGGCTGCTGCCGGGCGACGACCTGAAGCGGCTGGGATTGACGGCCGCGCTGGCTACTCCGCTGTATAGCCGCAGCGGGACGGACGGGGCGTTTATTCTCTCCGCGCCGCGCAATCCGGAGGAGCCGATTCGCGCCGAGGATCTGCTGCCCATCGAAGTGCTGGCTGCGCGGCTGCAATCGGGCCGCAGCCAGACCATGATGATGGAGAAGCTGATTGACGCGGAGAAGTTCGCGGGGTTGGGGCAGCTGGCCAGCAACGTGACGCGGCAATTGAACAATCCGCTGACGGTGATTTTGGGCTATGCCTCGCTGATCAGCGAGACGCAGGATTTGAATCCGCAGATACGGCGCGCGGTGGACGCGGTTCTGGCCGAGTCGCGGACCATGCGCAAGACGCTGGAGAGCCTGTCGCGGATGTCGCGCACGCAGACCGAGCACTTTGCGGCAATTTCAGTGACCGAGCTGCTGATGGATATGGAGCAGCTGCACCGCTCGGAGTTTGTGCATCGCGGCATCGACTTCCGCTTCCACGTGGCGCCGGCGCTGCCGCGGGTTCTGGGCAACTCGCAGCAGGTGCGCCAGGCGGTGCTCTACTGCCTGCAGTTTGCCATTGAGACGGTGGAGAACATGGACTCTGAAGAGGAGCGCACGGTGCGCATGGACGCCACCAGCCACGGGGACTTTGTGCAGATTCGCATTGAGCACAACGGGCCGGGCTTCCTGTATCCGGCGCGGGCCTTTGAGCCGTTTGTGCCGGCGCAGGCCTCCAGCGAAACGGCCGGGCTGGGCCTGAGTCTGTGCGCGACGATTTTGCGCGAGAACAACGGGCGGATTTCCGCGGAGAACTTTGAGCCGCGCGGCGCTGTGATTGTGCTGGAGCTGCAGGCGGCCTGACAAGGCGTGCGTTCGAATCTGTTTTTGCGTTAGTCGGGGTTTTGAAGGAGTCCGGCTTTAGCCGGACCGTCAAACGCTGCCAGGACTGTCCGGTTTTTGATTCTCAGGACAGGTCCAGACCTGTCCTGAGAATCAAAAACCGGAATTCACTTCTTTGGCGGATTTTTCGGCATGGCTAAAGCCATGCCCCTTCAAAACGAGTGGAGTGACAGGCTTTTGAGCCAGTGTGATTGCCTGTGTTCTGACAAGGCGCGCAGCACGGCAAACCTAATCGGCCACGGTGTAAACTTGCCCTTCGCGCGGACGCGCGCTTGAGGGGATAACCATGCGACTTTCTTCCTGGATTCTTGCTGCTGTTCTGGCGGTGACGGCCTTTGCGCCCGCACAGGCCGACGCGCAGAAGCGGCCCATGACCTTTGAGGACATGATGGCCATGAAGCGGCTGGGCGAGACCGCGGTTTCGCCGGATGGCGTG
>DASVLI010000140.1:0-1851 GCA_036384955.1 Occallatibacter sp. | reverse complement strand
ACGCTGGTTGTGTCCGTCGCGGCCACGCTCTTTTTCAGCATCGCTCCCGTTCTGCATTTCCTGCGCCCCGATCTCGCCGGCGCGCTGCGTCAAAATTCTGGCACGGCTTCCAAAACCTCACAGCGCTTCCGCAAGCTCGCCGTCGGCGTGCAAATCGCGCTCAGCGTTCTGCTGCTCGGCGGCGCTGGCCTCTTCGTGCGCACGCTCGACAATCTTCGCCATCAAAACGTCGGCTTTGAAACCTCTTCTCTTTTTACCTTCACTCTCGATCCCTCCGCTTCCGGCTACGGTGAAGACCGCATGAAGCAGGTGGTTACCGGCGCGCTCGAAGCACTACGCCGCATTCCCGGTGTTACCGTCGCAGGCACCACAGACGCCGAACTCGCAGGTGACACCAACACTTCCAACTACGCTGTACAGGGCTACAAGCCGGGCGAAGAAGAGAACATGAATTTCGAGTCGCCCGAAATCACCTCCGGCTACTTCGCCACGCTCAAGCAGCCTCTGCTTGTCGGCAGGGAATTCACTGACGCGGACACCACGGGCCAGTCAAAGGTTGCCATTGTCAATGCCGCCTTCGCCCGGCGCTTCTACCACTCGCCGCAAAATGCAGTCGGCCGAGCCATCTCTGGTGGTGACGCCGCGGACGGCAAATACGAAATCACTATCGTTGGTGTCGTCGGCGACATCCGACACACCGACATGCGCACCCCGCTTGAGGGAGCAGTCTATTCGCCCTATCTGCAGACCAAGCATCCCACCGGCCTGCAAATGTACTTGCGCTCCTCGTTGCCGTCCAGCCAGGTAATGGGTTCCATTCGCTTGGCCATTCATCAATACGACCCGACGCTGGTCGTCGACGGTCTCTACACCATGGCCCAGCAAATCGATGCCAGCGCCTCCAATGAGCGCGCACTGGCCCTGCTCGCGCTCAGCTTTGCCGTGCTGGCTCTAGTGCTCGCTGCGGTCGGCCTCTATGGCGTGATGGCATACTCCACCGAGCAGCGCACGCGTGAAATTGGTGTGCGTCTCGCGCTCGGCGCCCCCCGTGTTTCCGTCGTCGGCCTCGTCGTGCGCGAAATGCTCCTCATTGCTGTTGTCGCCACTGCCGTCGCATTGCCCTCCACGGTTGCGCTCGCTAGGCTCTTCCGCAGTCAGCTCTACGATGTCGCCTACTTCGACCCATTCACACTCATCATCGCGGTCGTCGTCACCGCGGTCATGGTCAGCATTGCCGCCGCATTGCCCGCGCGCCGCGCCGCCTCGGTGGACCCGATGCGCGCTCTGCGCGTTGAATAGAGGAAGGAGAAAGATGTTCGCCTCGGTCGCTCAGGATCTTCGCTACGCGCTGCGTCAGTTGCGCCACAAGCCGGCCTTCACGGTCACAGCCGTGGCTGTGCTCGCGCTTGGCCTCGGTGCGAACATCGCTGTCTTCACGCTGGTCAGCGGCATCTTTCTGCGCCCTCTGCCCTACGCGGATCCCGGCCGCATGGTCCAGGTCAAGCTGCTTCATCCGGGGCTTTACTATTCGATGGGCTACTCCAACATGCGCCAGTTGCGCGATGCTGCGGGTACGCCTCTGGAGACGGCCGCGGCCTTCGACGAAATGCCTGCCAGCATCGTTGGCCCCGGTGGCCGCCTGCAGGTTGTGCGCGCCAGCGTGGAAGCCTCGATGCTGCACATGCTCGGCGTACAGCCACTGCTCGGCCGTGTCTTTCGCGACGATGAGAGCCAGCCCGGACGCAACAATGTTGTCGTGCTCGACGAAGACACCTGGCGTCGCCTCTACAACAGCGATCGCAACATCATTGGCCAGCCGCTCACCATCAAGGAACAGGCCTACACCATCGT
>DASVLI010000139.1:0-3794 GCA_036384955.1 Occallatibacter sp. | reverse complement strand
GGGGTTCCCGACTACCAGACATGGAACGAGGCGCTGCATGGAGTGGCGCGCGCCGGGTATGCGACTGTCTTTCCGCAGGCCATTGGCATGGGCGCGACGTGGAATCCGGCGATTGTGCACACCATGGGCACGGTAATCAGCCAGGAGGCGCGGGCGAAGTATAACGAGGCGCAGCGCGAGGGCAATCACAGGATTTTTTACGGGCTGACGTTCTGGTCGCCGAATATCAACATCTTTCGCGATCCGCGCTGGGGCCGCGGGCAGGAGACCTACGGCGAAGATCCGTACCTGACCGGGCGGATGGGCATTGCGTTCATCGAGGGCGTGCAGGGACCGGACCCGAATCATCCGCGGGCAATTGCGACCAGCAAGCACTTTGCGGTGCACTCGGGGCCGGAGCCGCTGCGGCATGGGTTCAACGTGGATCCGACGCCGCGCGATTTGGAGGAGACCTATCTTCCAGCATTTCGCGCGACGGTGACCGAGGGGCATGTGGACTCGGTGATGTGCGCATACAACTCGATTGACGGCTGGCCGGCGTGCACCAGCAAGATGCTGCTGAAGGAGCATCTGCGCGATGCGTGGGGCTTCAAGGGGTTTGTGGTTTCCGATTGCGGCGCGATTGTGGACGTGTTCCAAGGACACAAGAAGGCGGCGGACATTGAGCACGCGTCCGTGCTGTCACTGGAGGCAGGAACGGATTTGTCGTGCAGCATCTGGGCTCCGGGCTTCAACTCGCTGGCCAAGGCGGTGCAGGCCGGGTTGGTGCCGGAGGCTTTGGTGACGCAGGCGGCCGAGCGGCTGTACACGGCGCGCTTTGAGTTGGGACTGTTCGATCCGATGGGAACGAATGCGCTGGACAAGATTCCGATGACGGATGTGGGCTCGGCGGTGCATCGGCAGGCGGCGCTGAAGGCGGCGGAAGAGGCGATTGTGCTGCTGAAGAACGATGGCGTGCTGCCGCTGAAGGGCGCGCCGGGCAAGATTGCGGTGATTGGACCGACGGCGGATCTGCTGACTTCGATTCTGGGCAACTATGTGGGCACCCCGATGGACCCGGTTACGCCGCTGGATGGGCTGGCGAAGCAGTTCAAGGCCTCGCCGATTTTGTATGCGCAGGGCTCGTCGCTGGGCGAGGGATTTTATGTGCCGGTGCCGCGGACGGCGTTCGGTCTGGGCAAGGGGCTGAAGACGGAGTTTTTTGCGACACCAGATTGGACGGGACGGCCGGTGGCGACGACGACCTCCGCGCTGGTGCAGAGCGACTGGGAGAACGCGCTGCCGATGCCGGAGGTGAAGACGACGAACTACTCCGTGCGGTGGACGGGCACGCTGGCCGCGCCGGCGGCGGGGCATTACGTGTTCTCGGTGGAGTCGGGCGACAGCTTCCCGTATTCGCCGGTGGAGAGTTACCGGATCAAGCTGGACGGCAAGGTGATTTCAGAGGGAAGCCTACGGGCGAAGCTGGATTTATCGACGATGGGCAACTTCCATGTGCAGACCGGGGCTTCGCCGACGGCTCCGCCGCTGATGCAGTTTGCCAAGCCGATCGAGATTCCGGTGGACTTCAGCGATACGAAGGCGCACGAGTTTGTGTTTGAGTACTCGCACGAAGCGGATCGCTCGGGCGGCGGCGTGACGCTGAAGTGGGTTGCGCCGGCACAGGCGCAGTTGGACGAGGCCGTGGCGCAGGCCAAGCAGGCTGACGTGGTGGTGGCGTTTGTGGGACTTTCTCCGCAGCTTGAGGGCGAAGAGATGCGGGTGAAGGTGCCAGGCTTTAACGGCGGCGACCGCACGGCGCTGGAACTGCCGGAGCCGCAGCAGAAACTGCTGGAGGCTCTGAAGGCGACGGGCAAGCCGCTGGTGGTAGTGCTGCAGTCGGGCTCGGCGGTGGCGCTGAACTGGGCCAACCAGAACGCAAACGCGATTCTGGAAGCCTGGTACCCCGGAGTGGAGGGCGGCACGGCGGTGGCGCGGACACTGGCGGGATTGGCGAATCCGGCAGGCAGATTGCCGGTGACGTTCTACGCGTCGCTGGATGGGCTGCCGGCGTTTACCGATTACACGATCAAGGGGCGGACGTATCGCTACTACACGGGCAAGCCGCTGTGGGGCTTTGGCTACGGGCTGAGCTATACGACCTTCAAGTATTCGGCGGTGAAGCTTTCGGCCGAGACGCTGAAGGCGGGGGATTCGCTGACGGCGACGGTGGTGGTGACCAACACGGGCAAGCTGGGCGGCGATGAAGTGGTGGAGGCGTACGTGAAGACTCCGCAGGAGGGTGGGCCTATCCACTCCCTGGTGGGGTTTGAACGGATTACGCTGGCGCCGGGAGCGAGCAAGACGGTGACACTGAAGATCGATCCGCGGTCGATTTCGAGCGTGGACGAGAAGGGCGAGCGGTCGATTTTGGCGGGCAAGTACACGCTGACGGTGGGCGGAGCGCAGCCGGAGGAGACGACGGCGAAGGCGGAGGCCGGGTTCACGGTGACGGGGACACAGGCGCTGCCGAAGTAAGCGAAGTTGGAAGTCGAAGGGCAGGCCTGCGGGCCTGCCCTTTTTGTGCGCGATTCAGCGATAGATTTCGCGACGGTTGCCGAGTTGAAGGACGAGGATTGTCAGGCGGTTGTCCTGGAGATCGCAAAGAATGCGGTAGTCTCCGACGCGATAGCGCCAGAGATCGCCGAGCGGACCATGCAGTGCCTTGCCGAGTGCGCGCGGGTCTGCACTGGCTGCGACGCGTGCTTCCATGTAGTCGAGAATGCGGCTCGCGGCTTGCCGGTCGAGCTTGCGCAACTGCTTAAGCGCGGAGTCAGCGTACTCGACGGTCCAGGCCAAGTTGCTTCCTTACAGCCGCGGAGGGATGGGTTTTCTCCTGGCCTTTGCGGACGCGGTCGAGCGTGCCTGCAGCGAGGTAGTAGTCCTCCATCTCGCCAATGCCTTCTTCGATCATTTGACGAAGATAGAAGGCCTTGGTGCGGCCGGTCAGCTCGGCGAGCCGGTCGAGGCGACTCTCGAGGTCTGGAGGAATGCGGATTGAAGTGGCCATAGGCGCGCCTTGGGTGAATACGTGTATTCATTGTATCGCAAACTGGGATTTGCAGAGATGGCAGGCACCAAGGCGCTTCGCCGTGACAAAGATCACCACGGGAGCGCCCTTCCATCTGGAATCATTTCCCCGTATGCTGATGCGCGGGTCGGCGGAGCCGATCTGTCCGTTCCCCAACGGGACCCGTGCCTGAACCATTTGGAGGCGCTTTGCTGCTAGCCATATTGAAAGAGAGTGCGCCCGGCGAGACGCGCGTGGCGCTGCTGCCGGATAATTTGAAGGCTCTGAAGCCGCATGGAATCGCGGTAATGGTGGAGGCCGGAGCGGGAATGCGCGCGGGCGCCACCGACGAGGCGTATGCCGAAGCCGGGGCCACGATTACGGCTGACCGCGACGGCCTGCTGGACAATGCAGACATTCTGCCGGTGGTGAATGTGCCGCCGGGCGAGGATATGGTCCGGCTGAAAAGCGGTGCGGTGGTGCTGGGGTTTATGCGACCACTGGACGCGCCGCAGGAACTGATTCCAGCGATTGAGCGCAGCGTGACGCTGTTCAGCATGGAACTGGTGCCGCGCATTACACGCGCGCAGTCGATGGATGCGCTGTCGTCGATGGCGACGGTGGCGGGTTACAAGGCCGTGGTGACGGCGGCGGACCGGCTGCCGAGGATGTTTCCCATGCTGATGACGGCGGCGGGGACGGTTCCGCCGGCGCGGGTGTTTGTGATTGGCGCGGGCGTGGCGGG
>DASVLI010000138.1:0-22611 GCA_036384955.1 Occallatibacter sp. | reverse complement strand
TTTTCGGCTCCAGCTTCAGCGACTGCTGATAGCAGCGCTGCGCCTCATCCAGGCTGAACATCATCTGGTAGGCCACGCCCATTTTGTTCCACGAGGCGGCGGTGGCGGGCGACACCTTCTTGTAGGCCACGATGGCTGCCTGATAACGCTTCCTGGCCATCAGCGCATCGCCTTCGTCCTCCGGCATCGTCGGGTCCGGCGGAGTTATTACCAGCGTGAGCGCAGGCGGCATAGCCGCGGATGGGGTGTGCGTGCTCGGTGGCTCGCTGGCGGAACCCGATTGTGCAGGTGTCGCGGCAGAAGTTTCCGCGGTCGGCGACTGGGCCGCGCCGGTGCACCACAGCGAGGCAAGCACCGCTATCGAGAGCAGCGCCGGCAGCCGCCGGACAAAGTGAGGTTTGTGCATATCCCCTCCTCTCGTGCATAAGGAGTTGGGACGGAGCGGCATTCTCCGTTCGCACGAATTAGACCACTTTTCACACAAATTGGCTATCTAACAGGACACAGGAAATCACCCTTTTGATTTTCAGTACCTGAAATCGATTTGCCGCTTTCGCCCCGGACACTTTTGGAATCGTTTCCTGCGTTACACTCATCCCGTGAAGGGGAGGATTCTTCATGAGTTCCGCTGTTGCCCCCACCTCTGGCGCCAGCCTGGCCGCCCGTTTCAGCCAGGTTCGCCGCCGCACGCTTGAGCTCTGTCGCCCGCTTACCCCAGAAGACATGATGGTGCAGTCCTGTCCCGAGGCCTCTCCGGCCAAGTGGCACCTGGCCCACACCGCCTGGTTCTTTGAGTCCTTCATTCTGCGCGAGTTCCTCACCGGCTACCGCGAGTTCCATCCTGACTTCCACTGGCTCTTCAACAGCTACTACCAAAGCTTCGCCGCCTTTCCAGAGAAGCGCCTGCGCTCCTCCTTCTCTCGGCCGTCGCTCGAAGAAATTCTCGCCTTCCGTGCCCACGTCGACCAGGCTATGGAGCGCTTGCTCGACTCCGACCTGCCTGCCGAAGCTTTGGCCCGCATCGAACTCGGCGTGAACCACGAGGAGCAGCACCAGGAGCTTCTGCTCACCGACATTCTCCACGCCTTCTTCACCAATCCGCTGCGCCCGGCCTACAATCCCGCGCCCCTCGAAATCCCAACCGAAACCGCGCCGCTCGCCTTTCTTCCATTTCCCGGCGGTCTGGTCGAAATCGGCCACGACGGCAGCGGATTCTCGTTCGACAACGAGCGGCCACGCCACAAGGCCTGGCTTGAGCCGTATGCGCTCGCCTCGCGCCTCGTCACCTGCGGCGAGTTCGCCGCCTTCATCGCCGATGGCGGCTACATGCGGCCCGAGCTCTGGCTCTCCGCCGGCTGGGACACGGTGCAATCCGAAGGCTGGCGCGCGCCGCTCTATTGGACAGAACGCGATGGCGCGTGGTCCATCTTCACCCTGAGCGGAGAGCTCTCTTTAGCTGCACTCAGCGCCGCGCCGGTGAGCCACATCAGCTTTTATGAGGCCGATGCCTACGCGCGCTGGGCCCGTCATCGCCTTGCCACCGAGTTTGAGTGGGAAGCCGCAGCTGCCGGTACGGAAATTCAGCGAGACCCCGCCGACTCGGGCGTATTCATGCCCATGCCTGCCTCTTCTCTCACACAAAACGAGAACGCTGCGAAGCAGTGCTGGGAGTGGACCGCAAGTGCCTATCTTCCTTATCCGGGCTTCAAGCCGCTGCCCGGCTCGCTGGGTGAGTACAACGGTAAATTCATGAGCGGGCAAATGGTCCTGCGCGGCGGCTCCTGCGTCACACCCACCGCGCACATCCGCGCCAGCTACCGCAACTTCTTTGCGCCGCAAACCCGCTGGCAATTTTCCGGCATTCGTCTCGCAAAATCGTAACCGCACACCGCATGCCTGCATCCAAAGGACACTATGGCTCTGCTTCCCCTCGTGCCCGTCAGCGATCAACTTGCTTCCGCAGTGCGCGGTGGCCTTACCGCCACGCCAAAATCGCTGCCGCCCTGGCTTCTCTATGATGACGCCGGCTCTGCGCTCTTCGATGAAATCACGCGGCTGCCGGAGTACTACCTCACCCGCACCGAACGCGGCATCTTTGCGCGTCACGCCGATGCAATCGTCGCGCAGGCCGCCCAGGGTAGCCGTCTGCGTATCGCCGAACTCGGTGCGGGCTCTGCTGAAAAAACGCAACTGCTTCTCGCCGCCGCCGCGCGCCTGCAGGGCCGCGTGCACTATGAGCCCGTCGATGTCTCGCTCTCCGCGCTCGAAGCAGCCTGCACGCGCATCCATCGCGAACTGCCCGCGGTTACTGCTACGCCGCGGCTTGTCGATTACACCGAAGCCTGCAACTTCGCTCCCTGCCCCGGCGAGCGCCGCCTTGTCCTCTACATCGGCTCCAGCATCGGCAACTTCTCGCCCGCCGGGTCCGCGCGCATTCTCGCTTCGGTCCGCGCCGCGCTCGTGCCCGGCGACGCGCTGCTGCTCGGCGTCGATCTCGTCAAGCCCGAGCCGCTGCTCCACGCCGCCTACAACGACGCCGCAGGCGTTACCGCAGCCTTCAATCGCAATCTGCTGATTCGCCTCAATCGCGAGCTAGGCGCCGACTTCAATCTGCAATCTTTCGCGCACGTGGCGCTGTGGAACCCTGCAGAGTCGCGCATCGAGATGCACCTGGAAAGTCTCTGCGACCAGTCCGTCGACTTGCCGCCGCTCGACCTCCGCATTAACTTCGCTCGCGGAGAACGCATCCACACCGAGAACAGCTACAAGTACACTCTGGCCCGCGCCGGAGCGCTTCTCCGCGCCGCCGGATTCGCCGTCGAATCCACCTGGACCGACGACCAGAGCTGGTTCGCAGAATTCATTGCTCGCGCGGTCTAGGCTATTTCTTCGCGATCCGCCGCGCCCATCAGCAGCAGCGACCGCTGCGCAAACGGCGCATACACCAGCAGTGTGGTCGCGGCTAGCGCCAGGCCAAAGTTGATGTGGTGCAGCAGCAGAAACGGCGCCAGCGACCACGCCAGATCCAGCGGCATCACCCACGGCCACAGCCGCAGCAGCTTGCCGCGCAGCCGCGGAGCGCGGAACAGCACCGCGCTCAGCTCAAACGCCCGCACCGGAATCAGCGCCGCCGCCGTCACCAGCAGCGCGTTGAAAATCGCCGTGGCCTGCGGCAGCACGGAAAGCAAATCCTCAATCTCCGCCAGATTCGCCAGCGCGCCCACGTAAAAGCCCAGGTACATCAACTGCAGTAGCAGGAACAGCGTCTTCACCACGCGCGGCGGCGCCAGCGGAAGTTCCTCGGCCGTTGCCAGCAGAGTTGTCGGCGTCTCCGGCTCTTCGTGTGCCTGCGGCTCTGTCCCCAACTGCTCCACTGGAGCCACGAACCGGTACCCGCGCCGCGCCAGTGTCTCCACAAACCGCGGGTTCGCGGCCGTATCGCCCAGCGCCTCGCGAATCCGGTTTACCGCCGAGTTCACGCCGTGCTCAAAATCGACAAACGTGCCCTCCGGCCACAGTTCACGCGCAATCTCCTCGCGCGTCAGCAGTTCACCGCGCCGCGCCAGCAGTAACAGCAGCAGTTGGAACGGCTGTGCATGCAGCCGCACCCGCACCCCCTGCCGCCGCAATTCTCCGGTGGCAGCGTCGGCCTCGAAAACCCCGAAGCGGTAGCGCGGTGCTGGTGGCTGGTCTGTCATCTGCCGTTCAGTGTACTCCCACGGCGCGCTATCACCGGCCTGCCGCCCACCGTGACAACTTCGCTCAAACCTATCCATCCAAACAGTTTGCACCGTGAGGTTCATTCGCGCCTCCATTGCATTGCGCTCCATCGGGCCAGTGCGCGACAGTTCAGCCATGCATTGCTCTCGCCGTACCGCATTTTTGGCCGCCCTCATTTTCAGCCTCACCGCAGTCTGCCGCGCCGATCAGCCCTCCCCCGCCGCCACCGCCGCCTTCAACCAACTTGCCGCCAGCGTGGAAGCTCGCCTCGCCAGCCAGCACAAAAGTGCCTCCGGTTTCATCTCCCTGCCCGCAGGCTCAGTGCAGCAAGGCCAGCTGGCCATTGAGCGCGTCGCCCCGCCCGATGCCGCGGGCGCCATGCTGCACCACTGGCGCGGCACCGCTTTCGTCCCTGGCGCAACCGCTGAAGGCTTTGAGCGCCTGATGCGTGACACCGCCAACTACCCCACCTACTTCGCCCCACAGGTGCTTAAAACCTCAACCACTCCACGCGGCTCGGGCTACCAAATCCTCATGCGCGTCCGCCAGCAGCATGTCCTCACCGTCGTGCTCGACACCACCTGCGACGTCGACTTCACCCGTCTCGACGCAGCGCATCGCTACAGCGCCTCGCGCAGCGTGCGCATTGCGGAAATTGCCGGCGCTGGCACGAGCAGCGAACGCGCCCTCACGCCCCAGCAGGACCACGGTTTTCTGTGGCGCCTGAACACCTACTGGACATGGGAGGAGCGCGATGGCGGCCTCTACATGCAAATTGAAACCATCTCGCTCACCCGCGCCATTCCCACCGGCCTGGGCTGGGCCATTGGCCCATTCGTCGAATCTGTCCCGCGTGAGTCGCTTGAGTTCACGCTGCGCTCCATGAGCGCGGCCCTTGCCAAACAGAAGCAGGGAGGCAGCCATGAGTAGCCCGTCCGTCGTTTTCGAATCCGCTCCGCGCGTGCACCGCGCGCTTACTGCCGCCCTTGAGCGCCGCGCCCTTACCTGGATGGCCCATCGCGCGCCGCGCTGGCTCACCTCCGACCAGCTCACCGCGCTCGGCTTCGCCGCGCAAATCGCCGCCGGACTCAGCTTCGCCGCGGCGCGCTTTCATCGCGGCTTTCTCGTTGCTGTCATCATCTGCATCGTGCTCAACTGGCTAGGCGACAGTCTCGATGGCACTCTGGCCCGCGTCCGCAATCAGCAGCGCCCGCGCTATGGCTTCTATGTCGACCATGTTGTCGACATCTTCGGCTCAGCCGCGCTCATGGCCGGCCTCGGCTTCTCCGGCTTCGTGCACGGTGCCGTCGCCCTCGCCATGCTCATCGCGTTTCTGCTGCTCGCCGGCGAAAGCTTCCTGGCCACCTACACCCTGCGCAGCTTCCAAATGTCGCAGGGCATCTTCGGACCCACGGAAATTCGCCTGCTCCTCATCGCCGGCGTCATCGCCCTCATGCGCAGTCCGTATGCCACGCTGCTCGGCCACCAATTTCTTCTCTTCGACATCGGCGGCGTCATCGCAACCGTCGGCATGGTCACGATGGCTCTGGTCACAGCAGCACGACACACCGCCGAGCTCTACCGCGAAGAGCCGCTGCCCCAAAAGCAACAACGCGGCTGAGCCAGGTGCCCAGCCGCGCCGTGTGCGGTCGTTTCTTAGCGCGCCAACTTCGGTGCGGCAATCCGCACCAGCAGAATGTCGTGCGAACCAATCTCGATTGGCATGTTCTCCGTCAGCGTCACATCCTTGCCCGTCCACAAATCCTTGCCCTGCTGCGGTCCGGCCAGGCCCAGCTTTGCCAAATCAAGATGGAACGGATGTGTTGAGTAGCGTGAGTCGCCTGCGGCCAGCACCGCAATTGCCATTGCACCGCCAGAAAGCTGCCGCGACCAAACTTCCACCTCGCCGTCGGCATACACGCGTTCGCCCTGCTTGCCAAGCGCGTCCTGGTCAATCGCTATCACGTCCCGGTTGGTCAAAATCGCGCGAATCTCCGGCTTCATATGAGGCAGGTCGTTGCCCGCCAGCAGCGGAGCGGCCAGCATGGCCCACATGCTGAAGTGCGCGCGATTCTCCGCCAGCGATAACTTGCCGTTGCCCACTTCCAGCATGTCGGGGTCGTTCCAGTGGCCGGGCCCGGCGTACTTCTCCAGTCCAGCCTGTTGCTCAAGAATTGCGTACATCCGGTCCCAGTGCGGATCGATGTCGCCGGTGGTGCGCCACAGGTTGCCGCCCAGCGCCGGAGCCCACTCCCACGGCGCGTCCCAGCCATACTGGCATAGCGACAGCACAATCGGCCTTCCCGTGGCCGCCAGCGCCTTGGCCATCTTGTCGTAGGCTGCATGCATCAGCCGCATCTGCGCGGCATTGTCGTGCGGCGCCTGCTTCTGCATCACTTCGGGGATAAAGCTGCACAGGTCGTACTTCAGGTAGTCGATGCCCCACTCGGCATACATCTTCGCGTCCTGCTCTTCGTGCCCCAGTGAGCCCTCGTAGCCGGCACACGTCTTCGGCCCGGGCGAGGAATAGATGCCGATCTTCAGGCCCTTCGAGTGCACATAGTCGGCCAGCGCCTTCATGTCCGGAAACTTATCGTTGGTGTGCAGCACGCCGCTGCCGTCGCGCTTGCCTTCCCACGTGTCGTCAATGTTCACGTAGATGTAGCCGGCGTCTTTCATCCCCGTGGCTACAATCTGGTCGGCGGAGTCGCGGATGTCCTTGTCCGACACCTTTTCGAAAAAGTAGTTCCAACTGTTCCAGCCCATGGGCGGGGTCTGCGCCACCTTTTGCGCAAGCGCAGGCAAACCGGTGGCAAGTGCTGCGGTGAAGACGGCAAGACAAAGTCGAGTGGAAAGGCGCATGTGCGGGGTCCTTTGTGGAAACGATTTCAGCCGGAATTCTATGCGCCACGGCAGTGCTTCGGCAATCGTCATTTCCGCGCTTACTCTGCCGCTGGCGCCAGCGCATGGCGGCCTGCGGTTGCCATCAGCGTTTCAACTTCCGCAATCGGCCCAATACCGCCGCGCGCGCCGCTCCGCGTGCAGTTCAGCGCCGCTGCCGCGCAGGCAAAGTCCAGCCGGCGAGAGAGCGGCCAGCCTTGCAGCAATCCATAAATAAACCCCGCATGGAAGACATCGCCCGCGCCCGTCGTATCGGCCACCGGCACACGCCACGCCGGCCGGTGATGGAACTGCGCTCCATCCCAGGCCAGCACACCTTCCTGCCCCAGCGTCGCGCCGGTCACCGTGCAGCCATAGTTCACCTTCATCGCCCGCAGCGCCGTCTCCAACTCGCGCTCTCCGGTCAGCATCCGCGGAAAGTCACGGCTCACAATCAGGTAGTCGACACATTGCAGCAGCTCGTCCACACCCTCGTACATCTCATCCAGATCCGCCACCACGGGAATCCCCGCTTCGTGCGCCCACTTCGCCGCCTGCGTTGCCGCTGCGGTCTCCAGCCCGTCCACGTGCAGGCAGCGCGCATTCGTAATCCACGAGCGTTCCAGGTCCTCAGGCCGCAACAGCAAACGCTCGTCGCGCAGGTTCAGCACCGTGCGCTCGCCGCCCTCGTCCACAAGGATCAACGATTGCGGGCTCTGCGCGCCCTGCACTGTCACCACCTGCGCATCCACGCCCACGCGCGCAAATTCGCGCTGGTGCAGCCGCGCCGCATCGTCGTCGCCCAGTTTGCCTACGTAGCGTGTAGAAAGTCCCCAGGTCTGGCAGGCCATCACCGCCGATGCCGTCTGCCCGCCCGGCAAAATCGAAACCTGGGAGTACTTCACCTTCGAGCCGCGCGCCGGATACTCAGGCAGCGAAATCAGCGTGTCGGTGGCGTTCAGTCCCACGCCCACCAGGTCCACCAGCAACGGCTCGTTCATTCGTTTATTGTATCGGCCTTAGCAGAATTTCGACGCCTTCCACAGCCGGCGTGCGCACCCAATCGCCGTTACCAGCAGCCCGACCGCCAGCACCGCGGTCCAGCCCAGATGAATCGCCAGCGCCGGCATCTGCGCCTGCACGCCCAGCCACACAAACACGCCCACCGCGGCGGCCAGAATTACCGAGTCCCACCAGGCGCGTTCGGACTTCACCGTCTTCGCATCGCCGGTGTACACACTCAGCACGCGCGCGTAGTCCAGCCCATAGCGGTTGCACTCGCGCAGCAGCGCCGCATGGGTTGAGGCCTGCTCGCGCTCCGTTGCCACCGCCGTGCTCACCGCCAGCGCGCCCAGAATCATCACTACCGAGCCGGTGATCACCAGCAGTTGGTGGAGCCGGTCGGCATTGGCCAATTCGCCAAACACCAGCGCGCCCCACGCCAGTCCCCACAGCTGGTTCGTATTCGACAGCGGAATGCCGCGGCCAATGCCCAGATACTTGGTCGCGTACTGCTGAAAAATGTCGCCCACCACCCACACAAACCCGCCCAGAAAAAGCCAGAACAGCATGGGCCGCACCTGCGGATTCATGAACACGCCGGCCGACGGCCTATCCAGCGCAAACGCAATCGAGAAAATCGTTGCCAGCTCGCCCACTGTAAACACGGTGACAAACGACAACGGATTCAGCCCGCTGATGTATGCCTTGCGATAGGGAATATACATCGTCCCCCACAGCAGGCTGGCGCCAGAGGCCGCCAGTATGCCGCTGAACACGCGATGCGCGTGCGCGCTGTCCGCATGCACGGTGCTAAAGCCCAGCAGAATGGCCGCCGCCACAATCGACAGTGTGCCCAGCAGCACCTTGGCCACATTCCTTTTGCTCGCGCCCCGCAGCTCACCAAACAGCAGCCAGCCCCACAAAATACCGATCAGCGAATTGGTGTTCCACAGCGGAAACGCAATCGCCAGGCCCACATCGCGAATGGCGAAGACCGTCAGCGTGTTGGCAATGGCCCACAGCATGCCCGCCAAAATCGCCGTCGGAATCAAATGCCGATGTTCGGAAAGATCGGCAAACACCTGCCGCGTGCCCTTCAGCAGGGTCGGCACCGTCCACCGCGCCGTAAACACACCCGCTACCATGCACAGCGAAATGGCAAAGGGCGAAAGCCCCGTGTTCACCAGCTTGGTCGGTGCTTCGGCCGCGCCAAGCCAAGCGCCCGCGGCCAGCCCGCACAGCACGCCCAGCCCATGCGACGTGTTGAAGCTCTGCTGTGCTCTGGCTTCAGGCTTGCTCAACGGTGTGCGGTCCTCTCGGATGAAATGGTCGCGCCTTAGTGGACCGCAATCAGCAGCGCAAGCCCCACGCAAAACACGGCCAGCGGAATCAGAAAATGACTGTCGCGGAGCGTGGCGGCAACCAGCGCGGAAAACTTCATGGGCAATGTTCCTGTAAACTGCCGCAACCCTAAGGGGGCGGCGCATCCTCTGTCAAGAATGCGCCGCGGGTGCGGTTTCCAGCTATTTCAGCGAGCTCATATCGATCACGAAGCGGTACTTCACATCCTGCTTCAGCATGCGCTCAAAGGCTTCGTTAATTTTCTGGATGGGAATAATCTCCACGTCGGAGGTGATGTTCTTTTCGCCGCAGTAGTCCAGCATTCGCTGCGTCTCCACCATGCCGCCAATCATTGAGCCGGCCAGCGATTTGCGTCCGCCAATCAGGTTGAAGGGCAGCACCACCACCGGCTTCTCCGGCAACCCCACCAGCGTCAGCGTGCCGTCCTGCTTTAGCAGCGGCATGTAGTCGTCCATCGCGTGCGGTGCGGAAACGCAGTCCAGAATAAAGTCGAACGAGCCAACGTGCGCCTTCATCTGCGCCGGGTCCTTGCTGTAAATCACTTCGTCCGCGCCCAGCCGCATCGCATCCTCGCGCTTGCGCTCGTTGGTGGTGAACTGCACGGTGTGCGCGCCAAAGCTGTGCGCGAACTTCAGTCCCATGTGCCCCAGTCCGCCCAACCCGATGATGCCCACCTTTTTGCCAGGTCCCGCCTGCCAATGCCGCAGCGGCGAGTAGGTGGTAATGCCCGCGCACAGCAGCGGTGCAACCGCGGCCAGGTCAAGATTCGCCGGTACGGTGTGCGCAAAGCGCTCGTCGACGACATAATTTGTCGAGTAGCCGCCCATGGTGATCGTGCTGTCCACGCGGTCCTTCGCCGCATAGGTCAGCGTGGCGCCTTCCACGCAGAAATGCTCTTCACCTTTTCCGCACGGTCCGCAATGCCGGCAGGAGTCGACAATCACGCCAATGGCCGCAATCTCTCCCACCTTGAACTTGCTTGCCTTGCCGCCCAGCGCAGTCACGCGGCCCACAATCTCGTGGCCCGGCACCATGGGATAGATGGCGTTGCCCCACTCGTTGCGCGCCATGTGCAGGTCGCTGTGGCAAACACCGCAGTACAAAATGTCAATCGTGATTTCAGTCGGCCCCGGTTCGCGGCGGCTAAAGCCGTAAGGGCCCAGTGGAGACTTGGAGTCGAGAGCAGCAAATGCTTTTGTCGCAGGCATCGAATGTATCCTTTCGCACACAAAGCATAAATGATGCGGACACACCTCTTCACTGCGCTGCATTTGCCGGGTGCCGCCGGTCCTTCGCATTTGAGGACCGGGGAATGCCAGGCACGAAAAATGGGTGCCCCAGGTCTCGATTTTGAGACCTGGGAAAGCAAGCCTCTCACCCCGCCCGTCGCCCTTCGGCAACGCGCGGAATCCCATTCAAGTCCGGTCTGAACTCAATCGCCTCGAAGCCCGCCTCACGCATCAACTCTGCAATCGCTTCGCGCTGCCCGTAGCCAATTTCCATCAGCAGCCGCCCGCCCTCGGCCAGCGCATCAAACGCCGCCGGAATCAGCCGCCGATACACATCCAGCCCATCGGCTCCCGCAAATAGCGCCAAACTCGGCTCGTAGTCGCGCACCTCCACCGAAAGCGTGGGCCTGTCCGCCTCTGGCACGTAGGGCGGATTCGAAACAATCAGCTCGAAGCGTTCTCCAGCAACAGGCGTGAGCAGGTCGCCTTCAAGAAAGCGGATTTGATCGGCGAATCCGAGTTCTCTGGCGTTTGCACGCGCTATTGCCAACGCCTGAGGCGAAACGTCAATCGATGTAATTGCCGCTTTGGACCAATCGTGCGCGATGGCAATTGCAACTGCGCCCGATCCTGTACCGATGTCGAGAACACGCGGAGGCCATCCCGCGGATTGAGGATAACTGGATCGTGGTTCTTGTGGATCACGATGCGAATACGTGTGCGTGACTCGAAAACCGAAAGTTCGGTTTGGTCGGTTATCGAACGTTGGGATTAACTGGCACGCCCGCTCCACCAGCAGCTCCGTCTCCGACCGCGGAATCAGCACATCGGGCGTCACCTTGAACGGCAGCCCGTAGAACTCGCACTCGCCCGCGATGTACTGCACCGGCTCGCCAGTGCGCCGCCGTTCAATCAGCGCCGCATAGCCAATCGAGCCGCATCCGCCAAACTCCTCGCTGCCGTGCGCAATCAGCCATGCGCGGTTCTTCCCTAGCTGATGCAGTAGCAGAAACTCGGCATCCAGCCGCGCCTTTTCCGCGTGCGGGCCGGCGCTCAACTGCGCCTCGCCCCAATGCAGCCACTCGCGCAGCGTCATTACGCTGCCGCCGTCTCCGCCTTCAGTTGCTCGGCCTGGTAATGCGTCACCAACGCGTCCACAATCGGCTGCAGGCGGCCTTCCATCACCAGGTCAAGCTGGTGCAGCGTCAGCCCGATGCGATGGTCGGTCAACCGGTTCTGCGGAAAGTTGTACGTGCGGATCTTCTCGCTGCGGTCGCCCGTGCCTACCTGCGACTTGCGCGCCGCGGCCAGCTCGGCATTCTGCCGCTCCTGCTCCTGCTCATACAGGCGAGAGCGCAGCACACGCATGCCCTTTTCGCGGTTCTTGATCTGCGACTTCTCGTCCTGGCAGCTCACCACCGTGTTCGTGGGCAAGTGCGTAATGCGCACCGCGGAATAGGTGGTGTTCACGCTCTGGCCGCCGGGGCCCGACGAGCAGAACGTGTCGATGCGAATATCCTTCGCTTCAATCTTGATGTCCACATCCTCGGCTTCAGGCAGCACCGCCACCGTAATCGCCGAAGTGTGCACGCGCCCTTGTGTTTCCGTGGCTGGCACGCGCTGCACGCGATGCACACCGCTCTCCCACTTCAGTTGCGAGTACACGCGGTCGCCTTCAATGATGGCGATCACTTCCTTGGTGCCGCCCACGCCGCTCTCCGAGTGCGACATCACCTCCACCTTCCAGCGATGCTGCTCGGCAAAGCGCGTATACATGCGGAACACCTCGGACGCGAACAGCGAGGCCTCGTCGCCGCCCGTGCCCGCGCGAATTTCCAGAATCACGTTTTTCTCGTCGTTCGGGTCCTTGGGCAGCAGCAGAATCTTCAGCTCGGCTTCCAGCTCCTCGGCCTTCGGCTCCAGCACGGCCACTTCTTCCTCGGCCATGGCGCGCAAGTCGGCATCGGTCTCGACCAGCATCGCTCGCGCGTCGGCCAATCCCTGCTTGGCCTCCTTCAGCGCGCGATACTTTTGCACCATATCCTCCAACTCGCGCAAAGCCTTGGCGGTTTTGGAGTACCGTTCGTGGTCGTTGATCACTTCCGGCAGCGAAAACTGCGCTTGCAGTTCGTTGTAACGCTGCTCCATTTGTTCCAGTCGGTCCAGCATGGCGTTTCTCCAGGGCGCGCAATTGGGCGCGGCCGCTTGTGTCGTTCAGTTCTTGTCAGGGAAAAAGGGCGCAGTACAGGTCGTGGCGGCGGGCGCCGCTAGAGAAGGGCCGGAATGGGCTGGTGAAGCGCCATACGTTTTCTATTGTATCGCTATTTTTGATGCTTTCGGCCAAGCGGCGGGTGCGGGCATCCGCTACGCAAACGGATTCACGATCCGCACTCCGTCAATTACCTGGCCGTCGTTCATATCCTCGGTCAGCAGCACGGAGCACCCGCCCTGTCTCGCCATGCGTAACACCAGTGCGTCCCAGTACGAAATCTGATACAAGCGATGGAAGTCGATTGCCGCCATCACGTCAGCGATGCGCGGCTCAACCAAATGGAACCGCGCAAAGGCCTCCACTTTCAGTCTGGCCAGTTCGCCATCCAGCTTGAACTTGCGCCGGACGGCAACAAAATACTCTTGAAGAACCTGGAGCGAGACAACACCGGTACGCTGTCTGCGGTGCGTGGCGATCAGATCGAGCGCGCGCCGCCTCTTGACCAGATTGGCCGCGTCGTCCGTGTAGACGAGCACGTTTGTATCGAAGAAGCTGCGCTGCAACTCACCTGCGCTCATAAAGCTCTTCGCGGTTGAACTTCCAGCCATGAGAGTTGCCTTGGCCTGCTGTTCGCTCAAAAAGCTCCAGGTCGGCAGCCAGCTGCGCGTCGTCTCCCACCACCCGCTGCAGGTGGTCGCGAATCTCCTGGTTCACCGTCTTCCCGGAAGCACGCAGCCTCTCCCGCGCCTTGGCCAGCAGTGCCTCATCCACCGAGAGTGTGACGTTCTTCATCATTCACACAGTATACGTGCATACATAATATGTGTAAATTGCTCACCGAAGATACCAGACGCAAATAAGGGGCGGAATCAATCCGCCCCTCACCGCTCAAGATATTGATTTATAGAAGGTTAAAAACACTCAATGTGCTCGCAAGCATTCATCAGCGGCATCTGTACATTCGACTCGTGCTCCGGGTCCGAGTAGATCGTAATCGTCGCCGTCTTGTAGTCCTTGGGGTTGGCCGTCATGATATTCGGCACAAACGTCTGCGGGTTCCGGTCATACAGCGGGAACCAGGTGCTCTGGATCTCCACCATCACCGTGTGCCCGGCCTTGAAGACGTGGTCAACGTCGTGCAGGCTGAACTTGTACTCGCGCACCGACCCCGCACGCAGCGGCGCGGCCTGTTCAAAGCTGGTCAGGTAGCGTCCGCGAAGTATCTCGGCATTGGTCATCAGCTGGTAGCCGCGCATTGCCGGGTCCGGGTCGTCGTCGGGATACTGATCGATCAGCTTCACCACCATGTCGTTGTCGGTGCCCGTGGTCGCGGCAAAAATATCCGCCATCACCTCGCCCGTCACCACCAGGTCCTTCTTCAGCACCGGCAGCTTGAACTCCGCCACATCCTTGCGTCCGTCCACAAAACGCTGGTCCTCGGTCAGCCACGTGTACCACTTCGAGCCGGGTCCATACGTCGGTTGAATCGGCCGGTGCCGGTAGGGAACCGGATTCGCCGGGTCGCTTACGTAGCTGGCCGTCGTCTTGGCCTTCGGCTCGCTCCAGCTCAGCGCGCCGTTGCCCAGCAGATACATCCCCGTAGGCTCCGACTTCACCGGCGGAAAGTGCGAATAGCGCTGCCAGGTGTTTGAGCCGGTCTGGAAGCTCGCCGTGTCCTCCAGATCGAATCCCGGCTCGTCCTTCAAATAGTGACCGAAGAACTTCGCCTCAATCTGCGCGCGGTACTCGTCGCCAATCGACTCGCCGTACTTCACATTGCCCAAATGGCGCGACGACGAAGCCCATGACCCATGCCGCCACGGGCCCAGCACCATAAAGTTTTCGTGCTTGTCGTCGTTTGGTTCCAGCGCCGCGTACTCCACCTGCGGCCCGAACATATCTTCCTGGTCGTAATAGCCGCCCACGGTCAGCGTGGGAACTGCAACCGTCTTCAGCGAATGCTGCACGCCGCGCGTCGACCACACACTGTCGTACGCCGGATGCTCCAGAAACAGCTTCCACGTCGGCAGCACCTTTGACCCCGACTGCTTCACGTCTTCGGCGAAGCTACCGCGCGCAAGAAAGTAGTCGTAGCCGTCCACCGGCTTGCCATCTTTGTCCTTGCCATACTCCACCTCGCTGCTTTCCTTGCTCGACTCCATCATCTTCACGTAGTCGTAGCCGTAACCCTGGCGGAAAGCCCCGTTGTGGAAGAAGTCGTCGCCCATCCACACATCGATCATCGGCGCCTGCGGGCTGATGGCCTTCACCGCCGGATGCGGGTCGACGCCCGCCATCATCGCCAGAAAGCCCGGATAGCTGGTGCCCACAAAGCCCGCGCGCCCGTTGTTGTTCGCCACATTCTTCAGCAGCCATGCCACCGTGTCGTAAGTGTCGGTGCTCTCGTCAATCGCCTTGGGGTCCTTGTGGTCGGCCAGTGGACGGCTCATCACAAACTCGCCCTCGCTCTTGAACCGCCCGCGAATGTCGCCACACACGTAGATGTATCCGTCGCGCGCCAGCTCCGGCCGTCCCCAGGAAAACGACGCTCTGCTCGTCTCGTCGCAGCCGTACGGCGTGCGCTGGATCAGGAACGGCAGCGGTGTCGTAATGTCCGCCGGCTTCAGAATCACCACGAACAGCTTCACTCCGTCGCGCATCGGAATCATTGCCTCGGTGCGTTCGTAGTCATGGAAAACATGGTGCACGGCCGGTCCCGAGAGTACGTACGGCTCGTCCTCCTCGTCGGTCCACACCAGCTCGGTCGGTTTGCCCGCCGCATCCAGGTTGAAGCGAATCTTGAAACGGTCGTTCTTGACCGCAAACTCCGTCGGGCTCGTCGACACCAGTTCGGTGGGCACGCGCCGCAAGGACTCGATCATCAATTTGCCGTTCTCCACATACACTTCCTGCGGCGTGTCCGGCTCGGCCTTGTTGGTGTACTCGCCCGCAAACGCGGCCAGTTGCTCTGCTGTGGGCGTGGCCTGCGCATACAGCCGCGTGGCAACCGGCGCAAAAGCGGCGGCAAGAAAGGCAAAAAACACAATGCGCGTCATACGTGCAAACAAAGCGGAACCTCCGAGCGGGTTTTAGTGAACGTGACCGTGATGCGCATGCGGCGCTCCGCCGCACATCTCTTCCAGCGGCACCACGCAGCCTTCCAACTCGACGCAGCCTTCGTGCTCAAACTGGATGGTGGTGTGGACAATATGGAAATGATCGCGCAGCACGTGGTTCAGCTTCACCAGAATGCACGCGCTCTCAGAAGGCGGAATGTCGGCAATCATCACATGACAGGCCAGCGCGTGCGAGTCCGAGCCCAGGCTCCACACATGCAAATCGTGCACGTTCACCACGCCTTCCACAGCCTGCATGCCGTCGCGAATCTCCGCCAGCGATACGCCGCGCGGTGCGCCCTCCAGCAGAATGTTCAGCGTCTCGCGCACAATCCCGACGCTCGACCACAAAATCAGCGCGGCAATGCCCAGCGATAGCACCGGATCGATCCAGTTCTGCCCTGTATACAGAATCCCAAGGCCGCCAACAATCACCGCCGCGGTCGAAAGCGTGTCGCCCGCCATGTGCAAAAACGACGAGCGCAAGTTCACGTCGCGCGCCACGCTCCACAGCATGGCGGCAATCACGCCGTTCATCACCACGCCGGCTGCGGCCACAATCATCATCAGCCGCGGCTGCACGGCTACCGGCATCGCCAGCCGGTGCACAGCTTCAATCGCAATCCAAATGGAAAGCACCACCAGCGTGGCCGCGTTCACAAACGCCGCCAATACGCCTGCGCGCTGATAGCCGAAGGTGTGTGCGCTGTCCGCGGGGCGCGACTGAAAGTGCACCGCCACAAAACTCAGTCCCAGCGCCAGAAAGTCCGAAACGTTGTGCCCCGCCTCTGAAATCAGCGCCAGCGAGTGCGCGCGCAGTCCGGCCACGAAGGTGAGCACCACATAGGCAAGCGTGGCCACCAGCGAGATGCGAAGCACGGTTTGTGTGCGGCCCGCTCCGGCGGGCGCCGCGTGCATGTGCATAGCTGGAGTCTAAATGTGGCTGGGCTTTCCGCGCCAACGGCGCCTACGGCAAACTAGCGCCGTGGAACCTTGCCCAGCACGCGCAATTTGCCAGAGCGCGAGCGCAGCCCCGACCACTCTTCGGCCAGCACAATGCTGTTTTGCGCGCTGCCCTGGCGGTAGCGCACCGAGCACGGAAACCCCGCGTTGACCATTCCGTCCTTCAACTGGTCCGGCAGCGTGGTCACGTCCTGCGAGCACTCGTAGTCCACGCCGCCAATGCGGTAGCGATACACCAGCATCGTGTGCGTCGCTCCGTTCTCGTCGGCCATCTCGTACATGTCCAGCAGCATGCCGTCCACCACGCGGCCGGTGCGCGCCAGCAGCAGCCGGCGCTGCCGCTCAATCTCATCGGCGGTTGGCTTTTTGCGGCGAATCAGCCACACCACAGCGCCAAGCACCGCCACCACGGCTGCGGCTGCAAGCGCCACTTTCCAGTTGTTGTACTGAAGAACGATCATTGAGTGCTGGAGCCATCCCCCGATGGTCTCCATATCTTCAAGAATAACGCAGGCATCTCCGCGCCTTGACCCGCCGTTCCGCGCCCCCGTATCCTCGGGGCGATGAGTAGCGGCGCTGCTTTGCGCCGCCGCTGGGAGCCCTTGCATGAACTCCACCGCCGCCGTTGGCGCCGCAAAACCGCTGTTGGTGCGCCGCGCGGCAGTTCTGGGAGCCGGCACCATGGGCTCGCGCATTGCCGCTCACCTGGCCAACGCCGGCATCCCCGTTCTGCTGCTCGACATGGTTCCCGCCGGCGAGCCTGCACGCAACAAACTCGCCATTGGCGCAGTCGCGGCACTCGCAAAATCCAAACCCGCAGCCTACTTTGAGGCTTCGCTGGGAGCGCTGCTCACGCCCGGCAACTTCGACGACGATCTCGCCAAACTCCGCGAGTGCGACTGGGTCATTGAGGCCGTCGCCGAAAATCTCGCCATCAAGGCCACCTTGCTCGCGCGTGTCGCGCCGCACCTCGCGACGCACGCTATCCTAACCACCAACACCTCGGGCCTGCCCATCGCCTCCATTGCAGAAGCATTGGGCGATCTCCGTCCGCGCTTCTTCGGCACGCATTTCTTCAATCCGCCGCGCTACATGCGCCTGCTTGAAGTCATCCCCGCTCCCGAAAGTGACCCCGCCCTCGTTTCTTCCTTCGCCGCATTCGCCGATCGCGCGCTCGGTAAGCAGGTAGTCCACGCCAACGACACGCCGAACTTCATCGCCAACCGCATCGGCGTCTCCGTCATGTTCGCCGCGGCCACGCTCATGCTGCAGCAAGGCCTCACCATTGAAGAGGTCGATGCACTCACTGGCCAGGCCATCGGCTGGCCGCGCACCGGCACCTTCCGCCTGGCGGATATGGTCGGCATCGATGTCCTCGCCCATGTCGCCGCCAACTTTCCCGCCGGCGCAATCCCCGGCAAATTCGCCGAGCTGTTGCGCACCGTCGTCCAGCGTGGCTGGCTCGGTGACAAATCCGGCCAGGGCTTCTACAAAAAACTCCGCGGCCCCGACGGCAAAGACCAGCGCTTCGTCCTCGATCTCGAAACCCTCGACTACCGTCCGCTCGCTAAGGCCGCTTTGCCCGCGCTGGAGATGGCGAAGAACGCCGCCACCACAGCCGAGCGCCTGCGCATGCTCCTTGCAGCCGACCCCGCGAAGGACAAGGCCGCGCGCTTCCTCTGGCCCTTCCTCGCCACCATGTGGAACACCGCCGCCGAACGCATCGGCGAAGCCGCTAACGACGCGCCCTCGGTCGACCAGGCCATGCGCGCCGGCTTCAATTGGGAGCTTGGCCCCTTTGAAATGTGGGATGCCGCCGGCGTGCGCCTCACCGCAGAGCGCATGCGCGCCATGAATATCCCGCTCACCCGCGCGCACGAAGCGTTGCTTGCTACTGCGTCCGCGTCCGCGCCAGTTTCCTGGTACTCGCCCGACGGACCGCAGTGCTTCAGCCCCGTCACAGGCGCGTGGCAAACTATTCCGCGCCAGCCCGGCCACGCGCGCGTTGCCGATTTCCGCAGCGCCAACGGCGTAATCCGCAGCAATGCCGGCGCATCGCTCGTCGATCTCGGTGACGGCGTCGCCTGCATCGAACTGCACTCGCTCAAAAACACCATCGGCGGCGACGTCATGTCCCTCGTCCGCTCCGCGCTTGATCCCGCCTCCGACGCCGTCCGCGACTTCGACGCCTTCGTGCTCTCCGGCGACCGCGACAATTTCAGCGTCGGCGCCAACCTGATGCAATTGCTCCTCGCCGTGCAAGAGGGCGAGTGGGACGAGCTCAACGCCGTCATTCACGGCTTCCAGCAGATGACCGCGGCCATCAAGTTCTGCCCGCGGCCGGTGGTCGTCGCGCCCTTTGGCCTCACCCTCGGCGGCGGTGCGGAGATTAATCTGCACGCCGCGCGTCGTCAGCCGCATGCGGAAACATACATGGGCCTCGTCGAGGCTGGCGTCGGCCTCATTCCCGGCGGAGGCGGCACAAAAGAAATGCTGCTCCGCGCCGTCGACGCTGCCACTGCGCTGGCTCCGCCCGATCCGCGCGACCCGCTCTCGAAGTTTGCGCAGTCGGCAGAAATGCTCGACGCACTCAAGCGTGCGCTCGAAGTCATCGCCATGGCCAAGGTCTCCACCTCCGCGGCCGAGGCCCGCGCGCTCGGCCTGCTCTCACCGGCCGACCGCATCACCATGCACCGCGAGCGCCTTTTGCTCGACGCCAAAACCCAGGCTGCCGCGCTGGCCGCTGCGGGTTATGCCGCGCCCAGGCCGCGCACGCTTGTCCCCGCGCCCGGCACCGCCGCGCTCGCCACCCTCGAAACCGGAATCTACCTCATGGGAGAGGCCGGTTATGCCTCCGAACACGATCAGAAAGTGGCCCGCTGGGCGGCGTATATTCTCTGCGGGGGAGGCATCACGCCCGGCACGCCCGTCAGCGAGCAGTATCTGCTCGACCTCGAACGCGAAGCCTTTCTCTCCCTCTGCGGCGAGCGCAAAACCCAGGAGCGCATCGCCTTCACCCTCAAAACCGGCAAGCCGCTGCGCAATTAGAAAAGGAATCTCGCGTGACACACCGCTTCACCGCCGCATGGCTTCTGGCAATCGCGGCCGTCGTGTGTCCCTGCAGTCTGTGCCCCGCGCAGGCCCAGCACTCCGAGTCCGGCTCAATCCTCATCGACGGTGAACAAGTCGCCTATCGCATCCGTCGCCTGCCCGTCAGCTCGTTTCCTGATCTGCCAGAGACCATCGCCGCGCAACTCGACCAGCGCGGCTGCCTCATTCCGCAAACATGGCAATCGCACCGGCCAGAGAATGTCGTCCACGCCAGCTTTGAAAGCTCCGGCTCGTCGGACTGGGCCGTCCTCTGCTCCGCGCACGGCACCGTTTCACTGCTCGTCTTCTTCGGCAGCGCGCAGGCGCAGCCCATCACTCTTGCCTCTACGCAGGAGACCGAGCGCCTGCAGCCACATGGAGCCAACGGCACGCTCGGCTTCAACTGGGGCATCGACCGTGCCTCGCCCGGCCGGGTCCACGACGCGCAGGCCGGCCTGCATCGCCGCCCGCCCGCACCCGACCACGACGCCCTGGCCGACTCCACGCTGGAGCGCCGCACCGTCTATCACTTCTACGCGCACAACGCCTGGATGCTGCTGGAAACGCCCGAGTAGTTCGAATCAACTGCTGCCGCCAGGCATCGAATCGAGTGAGGAGAGCCAATGCCCCAAGCCGTCATCGTCAGCGCTGTGCGTACGCCCGTAGGCCGCGCCCCCAAAGGCGCGCTGGCCACCACGCGCCCCGACGACCTCGCCGCAATTGCATTGACCGCGGCCTTGGACCGTGTGCCTCAACTCGCCAAAAGCGAAATCGACGACGTCATCCTCGGCTGCGCGCAGCCTGAGGCCGAGCAGGGCTGGAACATTGCCCGCTTTGCCGCCCTCCGCGCCCAGCTTCCCGTCGAAATCCCCGGCGTCACCGTCAATCGCCTCTGCGCCTCGGGCCTCGAAGCCATCGCCCAGGCCGACCTGCGCATCCGCGCCGGCCAGTGCCGCGTCGTCCTCGCCGGCGGTGCGGAGTCCATGAGCCTCATCCCCATGGGCGGCTCCAAACCCAGCCCCAATCCATGGCTCGCGCACAACTATCCGGCTTCGCTGCTCACCATGGGCCTCACCGCGGAGCGCGTCGCAAAGCACTACAACATCTCCCGCGAAGATCAGGATGCCTTCGCCCTCGCCAGCCATCAGAAAGCCCTCGCCGCGCAAGCGGCGCACCGCTTCGACGCGGAACTCGTCCCCGTCCCCATCGTCAACGCCGTCCCCGGCGCTAAGGCTGGCAAGCCCACAATCACCGAAACCCTCTTCACCGCCGACGAAGGCCCGCGCGCTGACACTTCCGCCGCCGCCCTGGCCGCGCTCAGGCCAGTCTTCCACGCGCAGGGCACCGTCACCGCAGGCAACTCCTCGCAAACCTCCGACGGCGCCGCCGCGCTTGTCCTCATGGATGAAGCCCATGCCCGCGAGATAGGCGCGAAGCCCCTGGCCCGCCTCGTCGCCTACGCGGTCACCGGCTGCCTGCCAGAGCAGATGGGCATCGGCCCGCTCACCGCCATTCCCAAAGTCCTCGCCCAGGCCGGCCTCTCGCTCAACCACATCGATCTGATCGAGCTCAACGAAGCCTTCGCCGCCCAGGCACTCGCCATCATCAGCCAGCTTGGCCTTGACCCCGCGCGCGTCAACATCAACGGCGGCGCCATCGCTCTCGGCCATCCGCTCGGCTGCACCGGCGCAAAACTCACTGCATCCCTCGTCCATCAGCTCATCCAAAGCCGGAAAAAATTCGGCATGGTCACCATGTGTGTCGGCGGCGGCATGGGCGCGGCCGGCATCTTCGAGTCGCTTGTTTAGTCCAAATTTCTCTTTGACCCCTCGAACCCCGTCGGCTATTCTGGGCATCCCCAATCTCAGCTCAAAAAGGGAAAACCCCATGCGACTCAGGTTTCGCGATGCACTTCTCGCATCTGTCGGCGCGCTTGGCTGCGCCGCCCCCGCTCTGGCCCAACGCGGCAGTGACGCCGCCGGCTGTGCCGCATGCAGCGGTTGCGGCGGGCTCTTCCTCATCATCTGGATCGGCCTCATCGCCCTGCAGATCGCACTGCTCGTCTGGGTGGCGCGCGACGCCAAATCCCGCGGCATGGACAGCGCCATTCTCTGGATGCTGCTCGTCTTCTTCTTCCCGCTGCTGGGCATCATCGTCTACATGCTCACCCGCACCAAGGGCAACCTGGTGCCATGCCCCAACTGCAACAACAAGCGGCTCGATGTGAGCGCGAAATGCCCCCACTGCGGAATCGGCTCCTAAAGCCGCACACCTGGCTGCTGGCTTTGCTGCTGCTGGTCGTGCTCTTTGGCGCGGACGCCTTGCGCGCTCCGCGCCATCAGCTCAGCGTGCGCCTCTTCGCGCTCTCCGTGGATGGCTACCACCGCTGGTTGCATCCCTACACCGCGCGCTACGTGCGCTGCCGCTACCGGCCCACCTGCTCCAGCTACGCCGTGCAGGCCGTCAACAAGTACGGCATCCTCCGCGGCGGCTGGATGAGCGCCCGCCGCATTGCCTCCTGCCGCTCCAGCGTGCCCATGGGCACCGAAGACCCGGTGCCATAGCGCCGGACCCGAGTGGATCTGCCTTTACGCAAAAAAACAGCCAACGGCCGGGATCGCTCCCGGCCGTTGGCTGTTGAATTTCGGTTGTGTGCCCTTGCGGGCCGGCGCTACGCCTTCTTCTTGGCCGTCGCCAGTGTCTTCAGGCGCGCGTTCAGGCGGCTCTTGTAGCGCGACACGGTATTGTCGTGAAACACGCCCTTCTGCACGCTCTTGTCCAGCACGGAGACGGTCTCGCGGTACTGCTCCTGGGCAACCTTCACGTCGCCCTTGGTAATGGCCTCGCGCAGCGTGCGCAGGCTGCTGCGGACGCGGGTGCGGTTGGCGCGGTTTACCTCGGTGCGGGTCTCGGTCTGGCGGGCGCGCTTCTGCGCGGAAACATGGTTAGCCATGGCTCTTCCTCAATCTTGTTGCCCGTTTGTCAGGGATTTCCTGCTTGAAAGGGGCGGGATTCTATGCGGGTCAGAATGCAACCT
>DASVLI010000137.1:0-16214 GCA_036384955.1 Occallatibacter sp. | reverse complement strand
ATCCCCGATTCGCCGATGTAATCCATCGCCGTCCAGGTCAAATCGCCCAGCACATAGGCGTTGTCGTGGCTCGCCTGCCAAAGAGGAAAGGCCTTTGCCGGATAAGACTCGGTCGTCAGCATCATCCGCGCCGGCTGCGCCGTGTGGTCCTCTTCGTAGGTCTGCAGCAGGTTGTAGTTGTACCCCGTGATATCCAGCTGCGAAAACACTGCCAGCGCATTCGGCTTGGTCGTCGTTCCGGGAAACGCCAGCGTCAGTGGTCGTGTGCTGTCCAGCGCGCGCACCTGGCCCGCAATCTGCTTCGCCATCTCCGCTCCGCGCTCTACCTCCAGTTCTGGAATCTCGTTGCCGATGCCCCAAATCACGATCGATGGATGGTTGCGGTCGCGCAGTACCATCGAAGTCACATCCTGCTTCCACCATTGGTCGAAATCGCTGCCGTAGTCGAACTTCACCTTGTGCGCCTTCCACACATCGAACGGCTCATCCAGCACCAGAAGCCCCAGCCGGTCGCACGCATCCAGAAACGCCGTCGAAGGCGGATTGTGCGCCGTTCGCACCGCGTTCATGCCAGCGGCTTTCAGCAGTTCCACACGCCGCTCTTCCGCACGGTCAAACGCCGCGGCGCCCAGCGGACCATTGTCGTGGTGCACGCTTCCGCCAGTCAGCTTCACCGGCTTGCCGCTCAGCAGCAGACCCTTCTCCGCCGACCACTCCAGCGTCCGGATTCCAAATGTCGTTGTCGTCTCGTCGACAACCTTTCCGCCCTGCCGCACTTCGGTGACTGCACGATATAGCTTCGGCCCATCCGGCGACCACAGCGCGGGATGGTTCACCGCAATCTCCTGCGCCGCTTCTGCCTCCGCGTTTGCCTCAACGGACAGCGTCGACTTAGCCTCGCCCACACTCTTTCCTGCCTTGTCGAAGAGCGTGGTCGTCAAAGTCACCGTGCTCTGAGCAGCAGTCTCGTTTGCCACACGTGCATGCACCGCAACCTTGGCGCTGCTCGCTGTGGCCGCTGGCGTCGTCACAAACACGCCCCAGTGCGCAATATGTATCGGATCGGTGACCACCACGCGCACATGCCGGTAGATGCCCGACCCGCTGTACCACCGGCTGTTCGGCTGTGCGGAGTTATCCACGCGGACCGCAAGCATATTCCTGCCAGCAACATTCAGCGCCGGCGTCATATCCATTGCAAACGCCGTGTACCCGTATGGATGTGTGCCCAGTTTCTGCCCGTTCAGGTATACCGTGGCATCGCGATACACGCCATCGAACTCAATGCTCACGCGTTTTCCGCTCCACGCTGCGGGAGCGGAAAATGCTTTGCGATACCATCCGATTCCGCCCTGAAAAAATCCTTCGCCCGCGCCGCCGGGAGCGTCCTTTTCGGGTTTGCCCTCAATGCTCCAGTCGTGCGGCAGATCTACCGTGCGCCATGCGCTGTCCGTAAACGAATCTGCCTCTGCGCCCTTCGGGTCGTCTAACGTGAATCGCCACCCGGCGTCGGCCGACAGTACTGCCCGCGGGCTGGCCGGCTTGGCCGCACAAAGCGGCAGGGAACCTAACGTTGCCAGCGCGGCAACAATTGCCATCAGACTGCGAGACATCAACTTCATCGGGTGCTCCTCTTCTGCGCGGTTCTCCGGGCGCGTGGTTGCGTCTGCGCCTTCCCGGCCGGCGCACTCTCCGGGGCGCGCAATCCCATCAGAATTACGCGGATCGTTTCGCGGAACAGCCTATCGACAGGCTGGCCGTACTCCTGCTCAACCTTTGTACCCAGCGACGCAAGCCGGCGCTGGGCTCCAATCACCGCGTTCAGCACGGCCTGCATGGTCAGGCTCGGATTGAGATCGCCGCGCAGCGACCCGTCTGCCATGCCTTTACGGATCAGCTTGTTCAGTGCCCGGAATCCGCCCGGCGCAATGCGCGACTCCAGCGCGAGCAGTTGCTTGGCCGGCCAGTCACGCGCGTACATCGCGTCGAACTGAGCCATAAATCGGATCGTCGCCGGGCTGTGCGTCAGCTCATCGGCCAGTGACTCAAAGAGGCTCGCAATCTCCGCGTAGGCGTTCGGCGCTCCGGCCGCAATACGTTTCGCCCGTGCCGCGCTTTCTTCCATTACCCCGCCAAGCAGCGCCCAAACAATGTCTTCCTTGTTGGAGAAATACTGGTACATCGTCGAGGGCTGTACTCCACTTGCCGCGGTCAGCTCCGCCATCGTCACCCTGTCAATACCGCGCTCGTCGAAGACTGCTCGCGCCGCATCCAGAATGCGTCGCCGTTGCCGTTCGCGGTGCGCGCTGTACGGGCTTCGATTCTTGGTCTCGGGGGTCTTCTTCATAGGGATGCGCCAAAATTCGAAATATACATTCGAATTAGTATGCTCGATGCGAATTTACTCGCCCAGCGTTCCCTCTGTCAACAACTCTTGAGGGGACTGTGCAGACAAAAAAAGTGCCCGCCATCAGGGCGGGCACTTGATCCAATCGCTGGAGCGTGGGGCTCAATCAACAAGGGTCTTGGCCATGCTTTGCGCCTCCACCAGCCACTGCCACGCGTCTTCCTCAATGCATCCAAGCTCCGCGCAGCCGCGTGCAAAACCTTCCCAATCCGCCGTTTCGTTCGCCATTACCAGGCGCAGCGCCTTGCCCTGTTCGTTCTCCATGCCTTGCAGCGCCTCGCGGCACGCCTCGGGAATCGGAATCTCCTCCACAATCTTGGCCAGCGGCTGGTCCAGCAGCGCCTCCAGCAGAGAGAACAGTCCGGTCAGATAAAAATCCGGCGTCGCCATTTGCTTGTGCACCGCTGCCAGTTCGCAGAATCGCGCCCGCGTCAGCGCAATGCGAATCATCTCCTTCGACCGCGGCCCTGCCAAATTCACTGCAACCACAATCGAAACCCATTTGCGAATCTCATCGGTGCCCAGCATCACCAGCGCGTGCACCAGCGAGCTCACTTCGTGCGTCTCGCGCGTCGCCGCATTCATGTACCGCAGCAGCCGGTAAGCCAGCGAGGGTTCGTGGCGTATCGCCTCCGCCATCTCCTGGATGTCGATTTCGGGCTCAAACGCCTTGCGCAGAATGTTCAGCGCGCTGATGCTTGAGCTCGGCAGCGCCTTGGCGCGCATCGTCTCAGGCCGGCAGAAGAAGTAGCCCTGAAACAGCGTGTAGCCCATCCGCACTGCATCATTGAACTGCTCGCGTGTCTCCACTTTTTCCGCCAGCAGTTTCACGCCCGGCCGTGCGAACCGCCGTGCGATCTCGCGTTGCTGCCGCGTATCGGTCAGCAAAAAATCCACTTTGATAATGCTGGCCAGCTCCACCAGCTCCATCCTGTCGGTGGCAGAAACAATGTCGTCCACCGCCAGCGTGTAGCCCTCCGCCTTCAATTGCCTGCACGCAGCCACAATCTCCGGCTCTGCTGGAACATCTTCCAGAATCTCCAGTACCACCAGTTCCTTCGGCAGCGAGTGCAATATCCCCGATGTAATGTGCTTGGTGGTGCAGTTGATGTACGCGGGATGTCCGTCGGTAAACGTTCCGGCGCCCAGCACCAGCGCCAGGTCAATGATCGACTGCGAAGCGCTCTCCGTGCCCATCTCCGCAAATACCGCATCCGGTCCGGCGCGGAACAGCAGCTCATAGCCGTGCAACTGCACCGTGCGGTCCAGAATCGGCTGCCGCGCCAGAAAACGAAAGTCGCCAGCCTCCGTGCGCTTGCCCTGCGTGGGAGCCCCCATGCTTGCCTGGCCGCTGTTCGCCGCTCCCTGTTCCATACCCACTCTCAATCCTCAATCTTCCGGCTCGGAATGGTGCCTCTCTTATCGCGCCGAACGAAGTGCCTGTCATGAACATATAGGGCTCACCAGCTTCGTGCCGGTTCTACTTATGTGGAGGCACCTTGGAGGGAAACACTATCCACCGTCTTTCCTTTCCCTGATGCGATTTGGTGTTACCTGGACTTGTCTTTCCCTCGTCAAAAACATGTCGAATTACGTTTCGAACTTGTGCGAAAATTGGTAGCCTTGGTTTGAGGTTTTTCGGATGATTTGCCCGCCTGGCTCTACCTTCCCCAACCCGCTGGTTGCAAACCGTCGCGAGTTCCTTCGTCTCACATCCGCCTGTGCTATTGCCTCCGCGATTGCGCCCTCGCTACCGGTGCGCGCGCTTGCCGCGCAGCCTCGCCGGAAGGTCGTCATCGTCACCTTTGGTGGAGGCGCCCGCGATGAGGAGACTTTTTCTCCGGACGGGCATGAAAACATTTCCACCCTCCTTCATACTCTTCTTCCGCAAAGCACTTTCTTTGCCCAGGTCATCAATCGCGGCATCCTCGGCCACTACGTCGCCACCACCAGTTTGGCAACCGGCGTCTACGAGACATTCAACAACTTCACCGGCGACGCGCCTGCTCATCCCACGCTCTTCGAGTGCTTCCGCAAAGACCTGCGCCGCCCCGCCAACGACGCCTGGGTTATCTCGCCCAGCAACGGCTTTCGCAACATGGGCGGCAGCACCGACCGCCGCTTCGGCCCTGGCTACGGCGCCAGTGTTCTGCTCCCCAAACAGCTTCTTTCCGCCGCCGCACCCAGCCGCCGTTCCAACGATCTTGACCGCCTGCTCCGCGACACATACGAGGAGCCGCACGCCGGCGTGGCGCTGCCGCACACTGAAGCCAATCTGCAGCAGGTGGAGGATGTTCTCCGCCTCTCGCGCGACGAATTCGTGCAGCATGCCATCAGCCTCGGCAGCGCCGACGAGCTCTCCGTCTATGTCGCGCGTCAGTTGATGCAGCAGGCCGCGCCCAGCCTTCTTTGGATCACCCTGCACGACATTGACATGGCGCACTCCGGCGCGTACTCGCTCTACATCGACGGCATTCAGCGCACCGACCGTCTCTGCGGCGAAATCTGGAGCGCCGTCCAGGCCAACCCCGAGTACGCCGGCTGCACCACTATGTTCGTCCTGCCCGACTTTGGCCGTGACTCCGACACCAACCCCGCGGGCAACGGCTTCCAGCACCACCGCACCGGCGACGTTGCTTCGCGCACTACATGGATGATGGTCCTTGGCCCCGGCGTTCGCCATGGCGTCTTCGTCGAGCGCCCTGTCGACTCCATGGACCTTGTACCCACAGTGGGCCGCCTACTCGGCTTCGATACACCCGTCGCGCAGGGCCGCGTGCTTCCGGAGGTGCTCTAGTGGAACCGCGTACGCTCACCGCAAAAAACTTCGACTCCTACGCGCCGCTTGCCCGCAAGCTCACCTGCGACCATCTCGACCTGCTTCGTCAGCTTCCCGTCGTTATGTCGGCCGTGCTCCTGCGCGACGCTATCGATCTCGACAATCGCTTTCCGCGCGAGCGCGCCACCATCCAGAGCCGCTTCACCTTCCTTGAATCTCTCTCCACGGCTGAACGCGCTCAACTGCTCGCCGGCTTCAACAATCTTGCGCTACCACAGTCGCTCATCGACGAGGACTGGGTCCGCTTTCCGCAGAAGTTCGATGAAGACCTGAGTGCGCACCTTTGGTCGTCGAAGCAGATCGACGCCTTCCACGCCACCGCCACGCAATTTGCAGACGCCATGCGCAGTGCTGTCCCCGCGGCACAGCCCGCCATGTCGCGCTGGACCGTCGTCGTGCTCGGCCCCGATCTGCACAAGGACAACTACCCGCTCTTCGGCAAACTCCGTCCCAACGGCGTCTTCTTCGGCAGTGTGCGCGACGAAAACGGCATGGACGAAATTCTCGCCGCCCTCTCGGCGCGTTCGCAAAAGAACGCTGACCCTTACAACCACTGGTACATCGATGGAGCCGCGCCCAGCCCACTTCAGGCCGCCGTCAGCCAATGCAGTTGGAATAGCTCAGCCGCCATGCGTGAGCAGGTGCTGCGTCAGGTCGACAAAGTCATCCGCAGCGGCAGCGCTGGACCGGAGATGCTGCGTTCTATCATGGCAACCTGGCAACCCTCCGCTGCGGTCTCGGCATCGCCAAACGCGCTCGTCGATCGCTTCGTGCTCAGCGTCTATGGCGAGGGATCCGGCACGCAGATCTTCAGCACCACCTTCGTTCAGTGGGCCGCGCGCGAGTTGCTGCGCCGCGCTGAGCCGGTCAGCGTTGTCGCGCGCTTTGGTCCGCGCCAGCGCCAGCAGGGTATGAATGAGATGTTCGCCGGCACAGTAAAGGAGATGGACTTTGCCGGCTCGCTGGTCGATGCCGATTTCGGCGCCTACTATACGTGGATCAATCTCAATCGACTGGCCGGCGCGGACAATGCCTCATTCATCGCCTGGTCGCAGGCTCACAATCAGGCTGTCGCCATTGGTCCCGGACTGCCGCGCGGCGCCGTCGCGCCCAATCCAGTCACCGTAGCTCAGTTGCTCAGCATGGCCGTAACAGTGTAGACATCCGGCCTCTACTTTTTCACGTCGACCAGAAAAATCGTGACCTGCTTCAGACGGTTGTTCAGGTCGTCCTGCTCCTGCTGGTGATACTTCTTCTGCAGGTCCATCTCTTCCTTCGCCAAATCCTTGCGTCCTGTGCGCCAGTAGGCAAGCGCCAGCCGATAGTGTGCCTTCGCCAGGTCCGGCTTCAGTTTCAACGCCTCCTGCAACTGCGGCACGCTTTCACCCCACATGGTTTGATTTTGGTCCAGCATCGCCAGTTGCAGGTGTGCCTCTGCCAGCTTGGGGTTTACGCGAATCGCAGTCTCCAGCAGCTTGCGCGCATGCGCCTGCTGCTCGTCGGTCGACTGCCCGTCGATAATCATCGATGCCTCATACGTCGCCGCCAGTGCATCGTCTGAATGTGCCTCGACGTATTTCGCCAGCGAACTGCACCGCGGCCGTTCTTCGCGAATCACTACCCCGCACGAAATACCCAGGAATTCCGCATATAGTTTGTTATTTGCGTCCGCATCCAGCAAATCAGCAAACACCGGAATCGCCAGCGCGTACTTGCCATTGCCAAAGTATGCCGCGCCCAGTCCCACGCGCATGCGCGTGCTCGCCGGATACTGCTTCACCGCGGCCTCGAACACAGGCACCGCGCCATCGAAGGTCCAGTGTCGCAAAAACTCCACGCCCAGCGCCCACGCATTCGGCTCGCTCGGCTCCAGTTGTGCTGCGCGTGACAAGTGCTGCGCCGCGCTCTTATAGTTGCCGCGCTTCTCCTCTATCTCGCCTAGCAGTTGGTGTGTCGCTGCAGAATCCTCCGCATCAGGAAACTGCTCCGCCGCCCCGGCCGCCTCATCCAGCCTGCCTGCATCCACCAACGCCTGCGCGCGGTCCAGAACCAAATCCGTCCGCGAGGGCTCCAGTGCCAGTGCTGCCGCAAATGCTTCCGCCGCGCGCGCCGGCTCATGCGTTTCCATCAGCAGCCGTCCCAGACTCTGCTGCGTCGCCGCATTTTTCGGATTCAGCCGCGCGGCAATCTCAAACGCAGCCAGCGCCTCCTTGTTGCGCTTCAACTCGAACAGCGCAGCGCCAAGATTCGCATGCGCCGCATCCGATCCCGGCTGCTCTTTCGTTGCCGCCTCAAGAAAGGGAAGCGCTTCGGCATACTTCTCGCGCGAAGCCAGCACCATGCCCAGTGACTCGTCGATGGCAAATACACCTGGATGCTGCGCACGAAGCGCTCTCAGAATCTGCTCGGCCTTCGCGTAATCGCCTTCATTCTGTGCCCGCACCGCTTCCTGGAAACGCCGGTTCAGCGCATCCGCCGCACTGCTTTGCGCGGCTTGCGCATGCGCACTCGCTGCCGCAATCCACAGCAACAGTGCGGCAACTCCCGCGGCGCGCAAACTCAATCTCTTCTGCCTCAATCTCGGGTCCTCAAAATCTTCACTACTACTCTACGTCGCGCATACTCCGCACGCCGCACTTCCTTCTCCAAAAAATTGAGGAGACCCAAATTTCGGGTCTCCTCTGGAGAGCGATGCAATCTGTGAATTTACAAGTTAGAACTGATACCGCATTGAGAGCTGCATGAACCGCGAGTCCGGAGCATTGCGTTGCAGATTGCGTGTGCCGGTAATCTGGCCGCCGTTGGTTGAGATGCCGGTATCGTTCGGCTGACCAAGAGACGGCGTGTTCAGTAGGTTGAAGATGTCTGCGCGGAACTCAAACGTCTGCTCATGAAAGACCTTGAACGACTTGAAGATCGACATGTTCACACGCTCGTAGCCCGGCCCGGCAACCGTGCCACGATTGCCACCCAGGTAGTTCAGTGCAGTTGCCGTATCCGTTACGTAGTCTGGAGTCGCCTTGGCAACATTCGTGTCGGAGGGGCCACTGCTCAGGTAATGGCTCGGCTCGTTCACATAGTCGTTCGGGCTCCACGGATTGGTGAATGCGCACGGGTTATACCAGTTGTTACGATTCCGCACGCTGGTTGGGCACGCTCCGCTAGGAACGTTCGCAGGATTCGCGATGCCCCAGCTGCCGCCGCTCTTGAACGGGTCACCCGTCTTCAGTGAGCGGATGCTGCCGTTATTTGCGCCGGAGAGACCCGACGTGTACACCGTAAATGGATTGCCAGTCTGAGCAACAAACGTTGCGTTGGCTGACCATCCACCCAACACCAGGTCCGCGACCTTGTTCTGATTCATGAACTGCTTGCCCTGACCAAACGGCAGCTCATAGAACGCGTTCAGCGTAAAACGCTGACGCGTATCAAAGCCGGCGCTCGAATAGTCCATCTTGATCGGGACCAGATTGGACTGACGGAAGCCACCGTCACCGGAGGTGCCGAGCGGAGTCGGTGCATCGTCCAGTGCGTGTGACCACGTGTACGTTGCCAGCATGCTGTAGCCCTTCGAGAGCCGCTTTTCCAACTTTGTCTGCAGGCTGTGGTAGTTGCTCGCTCCGGTGTACGACGTATACGACGATCCGCCAAAGTGAGGCAGTGGGCGCGAGTTCTGCGAGCTAACATTCGGGTTTGCAAGCGCCAACGGGTTGTTCGGGTCAGGGAAGACCTGCAGGTGACGCGCCGTGTTGCCTACATAGCTGGCGGTGGCCACAAAGTTGGTCAGGAAGTTGCGCTCCACCGAGAGATTCCAGCCTTCCGTGTACGGTGTCTTCGCTTCAGGGTCAGAGCCGCGCATGGTCAGGTTGGTCACGTTGGAGGCAAAGCCGTTGGCAATGATTGTCGAGAAACCATTGCCGATCGTGATGCCGTCGGTAGCGCACTGGAAGGTACCGCAGCCACCCCACGGGAAGCTGCCCGTGAACTGGAACGGATAGTTCTCGCTCAGGTTCGGCCAGTAGCCCGTGCTCTCCAAACCACCGTAGAAGATACCGAAGCCGGCGCGAACCACCGTCTTGATATCCGGCGACCAGGCCACGCCCAAGCGCGGGGCAAAGTTCGTCTTCTGTGCCTTGATCAGGTGCGGATCGCTCGTCGCGACGGCCGTTACATTATCCTCCGCCATCACATCGGCGTAGTTCGGGCTGTAGCTGGAGCTGTTGATGATATCCATGGCCCGGTTGTACGACATCTTCGGGATCAGATACTGAGCCGAAGCGCTGCCGTAGCCGGTGGTCGCATCGAACGAGGTTGCGCTTGTCAGGTTATACGACGCCTGGCTACCGCCCACTTCTTTGTACGGCTGGAAGAACTCCCAGCGCACGCCAAGGTTGATGGTCAGGTTCGATTTGATGCGCCAGTCATCTTGGAAGTACACACCGTTGTTGGAACGCTGGTTGCCAGTTGTGATCTGGTTCGAGAGGCCGCCGTCATGCTGCAGATCCAGCAGGAAGTCGGCGATACCCGAGCCTGTGCCCGAGGCGTTCAGGTTGCTGGTGTATACGCCTGTGTAGTTGTACGATCCGCGCGACTGCTGCGGTTGCAGTGTGCTGAACCGGATGTTCTGGAAGCTGACGCCTGCTTTCAGCGCGTGGCTGCCGGCAATCTTCGTTACGTTGTCCAAAATTTGATAGACATTCTGATGCTCGTCGGTTGTCGACCAGGTCGGGCTGCCGAAGCTCGAGATGCCGCTCACGCTCACTGCCGGAAGTCCGCCGTTCAGCGTACCTCCGGGAATGCCGCCAAAGCCGATCGAACTGGCGAAGTCTGGGTTGTCCGCATTTGGATGCTGGAATCCCGTGTGCATGTAGTTGAAGCCGAATCGGGCTTCATTGGTCAGCGTTGAGGTGAACACGTGGGTTTCGGAGAACATGAAGTTGTCGCCCAGGTTCTTCTGCTTGCCGTCGTCGCCGAATCCGCCGCCGTCAAGAATGCTGCCCAGCGGAGGCGCATTGTGCCCCATCTGATTCCAGAAGCTGAACCGCGAGTATGCATTGTCCTTGGTGCTGATGTTGTAGTCCATGCGGGCGTCCCACTGGAACGTGTTATCGAGCACCGGGCGCGTCGCAATGTAGTTGTTGTACCAGTGGTCGCCATCCACGTGGTTTGGTGTCGGATAGTAGTTAAGCACTCCCAGAGCGGTAGGGTTCAGCGTTGCTCCAGAAACGCTGCTGGTGCAGCTTGAGCCGGTGACCATGCAGTTGTCCACAAACGGCTGCGGAGCAGCCGAAGGAGTCTGGTAGTACAACTGCACCGCGGTTCCGCCGTTTGCAGTCGAATCAAGCAATTCGCCCAGATCGCCCTCGCGCATACGCGCGGTGGGGACGGAGTATGTTCCGCTTTCGTCGAACACGATGCGGTTGGCCTGCGCGTCGGCGAACACGAACAGCTTGTTCTTGATGATCGGGCCGCCCAGCGTCGCACCAAACTGGTTCTCGTGGTATGCGGGAACCGGAATGCTCGTGTCTGAGTTCCAGTTGTACGTGTCGAAAATCGTATTGCGCACGTACTCCCAGGCGCTGCCGTGAATCTGGTTGGTGCCAGACTTGATGCTGGCGTTCACCACTGCGCCAGCCGCGTGGCCAAACTCGGCCGAGTAGTTGCTGGTCTGCACCTTGAACTCCGCCAGCGCATCCGGAGGAGGCTGCGCCACAAAGCTGGCACCATTGTAAAAGTCCACCACGTTGGCGTTGTTATCTACGCCATCCAGAATGAAGTTGTTCTCTTCTGCGCGCTGACCGTTGGCGTTAAAGTCGCCCTTGCCTGCGCCGCGCGAGCCCTGCGGGGGAACCGCACCGGCTGACAGTTGCGCAATGAATACCCAGTTGCGGCCATTCAGTGGAACGTTGTTGATCGTCTCGGTGTCCATCACCTGGCCCACCGAGCTTTCCTGCGTCTGCATCAACGGGGCTTCAGTGGTAACCGTTACTGTCTCCGTCGTTGCGCCAGGCTTCAGGGTCATCACTACGTTCAAGCGCTGCTGAATGCTCACGTGGAGGTTGGTCTGCGTGGTGGTTTCAAAACCTGGCGCGCCTGCTGTTACTGAGTAGTTGCCAATCTTGATGGGGGAAAACACATACACACCTGCGCCGTCGGCCGTGACCTTCAACACAAGTCCTGTGTCCACATTGGTTAGCGTTACATTGGCTCTGCCAATCACAGCGCCCGACGGGTCCTGAACCACGCCGGTTATGGTTCCCTGATCCGTCTGTGCGAACAGAACATGCGCCGGTGCCGCGAGGGCAAGCAGTACCAGCAAGACCGATAACCACTTGAATTTCAACACCATATTCGTGCCTCCAAATACTTTCATCGCTTCGTCGTTACCCTGTTTCGGAGAAGAGATGGAGCGCGTAAATGCAGTTCCTTAACATCTATGCGGGCTCTGAGCATCTCCGATGTATACGGTTACATTAGGGACCCAATTTCATCCCGCTGGGGACACTACGCCCGCAAAGTAAACGTTGTCAAGAATTTTTTATCCACCGCTTTCTACCCCACATTCATCCCCTTCCAAACGCCCTCCACCGACCCTCACGTACCGCCCGAGTACAATCGCTTCAGGCACTTCCTGCGGGGCCCTTATGTCATTGAGCATTCGAGAGATTGCACGGCTGGCCAGTGTCTCCAGCGCCACCGTTTCGCGCGTTGTCAACGGCTCCAATCTGGTCACTCCGCAGACACGTGCGCGCATCGAGAAGATCATCAACGACGTACACTTCGTCCCTGATCGCCGTGCCGTTCATCTCAAGAATGGAAAGAGCCAGATCTACGGCATCATCATCCCAGACCTGACCAATCCCTTTTTCACCGAACTGGTCAAAATCTTCGAGGCCCTGCTCTTTGAGAAAGACCAGGAACTTCTCGTCGCCAACACTGACTTCCACGCCACGCGCTCGCAGCGTTCGCTGCATCGCATGCTGCTGCGCCGCGTCGACGGCGTTGCTTTCCTCGGCTCCGAGATGGAAACCGCTTCGCTTGAACCGTTCTTTCAGAACCGCATTCCCGTCGTGACCACGGACCACTACCGTACCGCCACCGGTATCAGCGACATCACCATTGACTTCGCCGACGGTATGATGCAGGCCGTCGAGCATCTGCGCAAACTCGGTCATCGCCAGGTGGGTTTCATCGGTGGCACTGAGGGGCTTGTCACGTCACGCGTGCGCAAGGAGTGCTTTCTCGACGAGATCGTCAAGCAGGACATGTCCTCTCGCGACGAATGGATGGTCAGCGGCAACTACCGCATCGATGGCGGCGACTCTGCCATGGAGAAGATTCTCTCCTGCTCCCGCATTCCCACCGCGATTGTCACCGCCAACGACCTGACCGCCATTGGCGCGCTGCGCGCCGCGCACCGGCACAATCTGCGCATTCCCGACGACCTCTCCATCGTCGGCTGTGATGACATTGAGATGGCCGACATCGTTCACCCGCCGCTTACCACTCTGCGCATCTCGCGCCGCGAGTACGCACGCATGCTCTTCGAGGCTCTTCGCGCGGCAAGCGAAGACTTCTCCAAGCCCGGAAAGCAATTCACCGTGCCCATGCGCCTGATTGTGCGTCAGTCCACCGGGCCCGCTCCCGCGCGCTCCGCAGCCAAGCCCGCCGCCGCGAAACGTAAGCCGGCTACCAAAAGTACACGTTGAACCATACCGTCACGGCCAGAATCACAAGCGCCGCAACAACGGTCCGCATGGGAATCGTCCGGACCATCGCGGCGGGCATGTCTTCGCTCGGCTCTACATCTTGGCCCCGCAGGCGCGCTATCGCCAGCGTCGCAACTATCGTCACGGTAAACGCCAGAATCGCGGTATAGAAATTCCGGCTCATGCGGCTGCCATAATGCAGAGCTCCTGCTTCCACCAGCACTTTGTGCGCCACCGCGGAAACAAACCCCAGCACAAATCCGCCCAGTCCGCCGCGCCGCACGCGTCCCGGCAGCAGCACGGCCAGCACCACCAGCGCGAATATGGGCGCGTTGAAGCTGGCGAAAATCATTTGCATGTACTCCATCAGGCTCTGGTACTGCAGCGCCACATACGCTGAGCCAATCGAGAGCACCACGGCAAGTGCGCTGGTCGTCCGCCCTGCAATCAGGTAGTGCCGCTCGCTGCCGTCGCGCCGTATCCACGGCCGGTACACTCCCTGCATCCATGCCGAAGTAAACCCCGACACATTGTTCGCGAACGTCGCAAACAAGCTCGCCGCCAGCCCCATCAGTCCCACCACAATCCACGCCGGGCTGTAGAAATGCAGCATCATCTCTGACAGAGTGTTGTTCCACGTCGCCGGCATCGTGTCGTGTAGTACCAGTGGCGCAGCCACGCCCGGCAGCACAATCAATCCCGCAAACACCAGCTTTGCTCCGGCCAGTGAAAGCGGCACCCAGCGCACGTCGGCTCCGCGCTTCACCGCCAGCGCACGTTGCATCAGCACAAAGTCCGTGCTCCAGTAGCCAAAGCTCAAAATCAGCCCAAGCCCTACAACCACTCCCAGCTTGTCCATCGGCGCATGCGGATCCACCATGGGCAGTTGGTTCCACACATGTAGCCGCTCCGGCGGAATCGCAGCCAGCAGCGGGCCGACGCCGCCGTACGAGTGCACCACCAAAAACACCAGCGGCGCCACGGCCGCCAACACAATGCCAAAGTGAATCAGCTCCGTGTACACCGTGGCACGCAGCCCGCCGGCCCACGTGTAGAACAGCACAATCGGCGCGATGATCAACACCCCGGTCAGAAAGCTGCACCCGAAGAACGTCGTCAGCACTTCGGCCGTCGCGCACAGGCAAACGCCGGCCAGTAGCAGCATCATGGTCGACATCGCCAGCGACGCCGCCAGCCACGTCCGCCGCCCGTAGTGCGCGGCAATAAAGTCAAGAATCGTCGGATAGCGCCCGCGTGCATACGCCGGCAGCAGCCAGAATGCCACCACAATCAGCGCGGGAATCGCGCCAATCCAGTAGAAGTGCGCCGCCAGCATGCCGTACTGCGCACCCAGCGCCACCATCACAATCACATCCAGCGAGCCGCAGTTGGCCGCAATCGACGCAACGATGCACACCCACAGCGGCAGCGAGCCGGTCGCATTCAAAAACTGGCCGGCATCCTGCTGCTTGCGCCACAGCACCACGCCTACCGCAAGCAGCGCGCACAAATAACCCGAGGCCAGCAGGATGTGAAACGCATTCCAGACCATAGTTCGAGACAGACAACACTATCAGGCGGAGGACAGCCCATGCACTGCGGAAAGGCCCTGCCGGAATCGGCTCCGGCACGGCTTCGTTTCAAAGGCTAGAAGCGGTTCATCGTCACGCGTACTACCGTCGGCTCCTTGTGGAATCCGAAGCCGCGATCAGTTTCGTCCCCATTCAACAGCCGTGCCGTCTTCCACGTGCCATCCACATACGCGCCTTCCTCGGCCGCCAGCACTTCGCTGTGCATCCACGCCGGCTTGTCTCTCAAATGGAAGGTCACGCTTGCGTCGTGGCCCGTCACCAAAAACTGGTCCGGCCCCAGCTGCGCAATCAACGCGGTACCGTGCGCATCCTTGGTGCCCGGCGCGCGCCGTCCATCGGGCTGCGGAAATCCAAACGCCACAGTCGCCTGCCACTCGCCAAAGTCCACTTCCTGCGTGGACGCGCCGGGCTCTTCCACCGCGGTCTTCAGCTTTCCGTCGAACTCCAGTTGCGCAATCTCGCGCATCATCGGCCCAATCAGCGCATAGTTGGCCGCGTGCGCGGTCCATGCACCATCGCCCAGAATGTTCCATCCCGAGCGGTCCACGCCAAACGGAGAAAATCCAATCGCACCATCGCCCAGCGCGTAGAAGAAGAACTTCGCAAAACTGTCGTCTCGTCCCGTCTCCGGTATCCACAGCGGATTGTCCGCCCGGTGATACGTCCTGATGATTTCGCGATAGAACCCGGAGTCGTCCGAATAAATGTCCGGTCCAATCATGTCCAGCGCCGGAGCCAGCGTGCGCCACAATCCCACCAGCTTCTGCACCGCGCCGCCGCTGGGGTACGCAATCCCGGGAGAGTCCAGTTGCCGTTGCGGCAGTTGCGCGGCTGGGTAGTCCAGCCACACATTAATCGAGCAGGGAATTGCAAACTCCGCTTTGCCCGCAGCCGTAATCTCATTGATGTACTTTGCCTGGTAGTACATCTGGAAAACCTCGTCAGCCTCCGAACCAAACACCGCGCTCCACGTGCCCGCCGGCTTGTGCGCCGCGGCCAGCAAATCCGCCGGCGCCTGTCCGGCAAACAGCTTGTTCGCCTCGGCGGAGTTGTCCCGCACGCTGCCCACGTTGCCCGACTCGTTCTCCACCTGCACCGCGATCACCGTATGCGCGTCGCCGTCAATCTCTTTCAGGTGCCGCATCAGCATCACAAACGCCTTCTTGTCGGCCGCCAGCGTGTTGCGCCCCAGCGGAGACATCACATCGATCGGCTCACCATCTGCACGAATCACGCGCGGAAACCGCTTCGTATCCTGCTTCACCCACGCTGGCACGTAATGGTTGTTGCCGTTCTTCCATGTGCCGAACCACAACAGCACCACGCGCAGCCCATGCTCGCGCGCGCCCTTCACCACCGCGTCCACATTGGTAAAGTCGAAGCTGCCTTCCTTGGCTTCCAGTTGCTCCCAGTACACCGGAGCCTCAACCGTGTTGGCGTGCAGCGCCGCCATCGACTCCCACACCTGCGGCAACTCGCTCGGCCACGCGCTCGAGTTGTGAATCTGCCCGGCCAGAACCAGAAACGGCTTGCCGTCCACCAGCATAGCGTAGCGTCCGTCTTTCTGGACCACGCGCGGTGCCTCGGAGCCCCAGCTCACAGCGGCGGCGAAAAGGCTGCAAAACAATGTGACAAGGAGACCCAAGGTATAGGTCCGGCAAACATGG
>DASVLI010000136.1:0-1985 GCA_036384955.1 Occallatibacter sp. | reverse complement strand
CGACGTCAAGCTGGTCGACGTTCTCGGTCGCCTCTGGCAGCTATCCACGGTTCAATTTGACTTCAACCTGCCCGCCCGCTTCGAGCTCGAATATGTCGGAGAAGACGGCGAGCGCCATCAGCCCGTCATGGTGCACCGCGCTCTCTTTGGGTCCGTCGAGAGGTTTTTTGGCGTTCTCATCGAGCACTATGCCGGTGCGTTTCCGCTCTGGCTCGCGCCCGTCCAAATCGGTCTCGTGCCCATCAGCGAGCGCCATCTTGACTACGCTAAAAAGCTCGACGCCGAGCTCAAAGCCGCCGGTTTCAGAGTCGAGATTGACGACCGCAACGAGAAGATGAACGCCAAAATCCGCGACTTCGCCAACCAGAAGACGCCTTACATCCTCGTCTTCGGCGACAAGGAAGCCGAGGCCAACGCCGTCAGTGTCCGTACCCGCGGCAAGGGCGACCAGGGCTCCATGCCCCTGGCCGACTTCATCATCAAGGCAAAGAAAATTGCGGACTCGCAATCGACGGAGCTGTAAACTCATGCTGAAACAAGAAAGCCCGCCTCAAACGAGGCGGGCATTTTTATCGAATTCGCAAATGGGTGTCTACGCGTTGATCGCCATGCCTTCCACCGCCGCGTAAGCGTCCAGCATGGCTTCGCCGAGCGTGGGGTGCGCGTGGATGGTGAACATCAGCTCGTCTACGGTGCCTTCCAGCTCCATCACCGCAACGGCCTCGGCCACCAGCTCCGTGGCCTGCGGGCCGATAATGTGCACGCCCAGAATTTCGCCATATTTCGCGTCGGCCACAATCTTCACAAAGCCGTCGTGGCTGCCCACAATCGTTGCCTTGGAGTTGCCGGCAAAGGGGAACTTGCCCACCTTCACCTCGTAGCCCTTTTCCCTGGCCTGCGCTTCGGTCAGTCCCGCAGAGCCAATCTGCGGTTCGGTATACGTGCAGCCCGGAATGCGGTCGCGCCGCACCGGCCGGTAGGTTTTGCCCGCGATCTTTGTCACCGCCACAATGCCGCTCATCGCGCCCACATGCGCCAGCTGCGGCAGCCCGGCCACAATGTCGCCCACGGCGTACACGCCGGGTTCAGCCGTCTCCTGCGCCTCGTTCACATGGATGAAGCCGCGCTCGACCTCAATCTTTGTCTGCTCCAGGCCGATGCCTTCGGTGCGCGGCGCACGGCCCACGGCCACCAGCACCTTCTCGGCTTCCTTCTCCACGGTTTTGCCGTTGGCGGTTGTCCAGGTCACCTTCACGCCGCTTTCGGTCTTCTCTACCTTCTCCACCTTGCAGGCCGTGTTTACGTCGATGCCGCGCTTCTTGAACAGCCGCGTCAGCTCCTTGGAAATCTCTTCGTCCTCCACCGGAGCAATCCGAGGCAGGAACTCAACCAGCGTAATCTCGGCGCCAAAGCTGCGGAAAATCGAGCTGAACTCAAGGCCCACGGCGCCTGCGCCAATCACAATCAGCGACTTCGGCACCGCGCCAATCGACAGCATCTCGATGTTGGTCAGGATGCGGTCGTCCGGCTTCAGGCCAAACATCATCTTCGCCTCAGAGCCCGTTGCCAGCAGCACGTTCTTCGCCTGCACCTCGGTCACGCCGCCTTCGGGCACATTGCTCAGATCGATGGTGTGCACGCCGTTCTTCGCCGGCCCGGTCAGCTTGCCGAAGCCGCGAATCACCGTCACCTTGTTCTTCTTCATCAGGAACTCGAGGCCCTTGGTGTGCTTGGTGACGATGGACTCCTTGCGCTTCTGCACCGAATCCCAGTTCAGCGTGCGTCCGTCCACGCCGTCGATGCCGTACTCGGCCGCGTGCTTCAGGTGGTCCCAAAGCTCGGCGTTGAACAGCAGCGCCTTGGTGGGAATGCAGCCCACGTGCAGGCAGGTTCCACCCAGCACGTTCACAGCTTCGATCAGTGCAGTTTTCAGTCCAAGCTGTCCGGCGCGAATCGCCGCCGTGTAACCGGCTGGTCCGCTGCCC
>DASVLI010000135.1:0-20739 GCA_036384955.1 Occallatibacter sp. | reverse complement strand
CTGTAGATGCTTCACCAGCGTCAATTCTGTTCCAGGATTCAATTGCCGAAAGTGTACCTCATCCATGAACGACCGGATAAGGAAGATGCCGCGCCCAGTGCCGCGCATCAGGTTTTCCGGCGCCAGCGGATCGGGCAGCGTCGCCGGGTCAAGCCCCTTGCCCTGGTCGGCAATCGAAATCACCAGCGATTTGCCCGTATTCTCCAGGCTCACCGCAATCTTCTTTGTCGGATCGTAATCGTTGCCATGCAAAACCGCATTCACCGCTGCCTCCCGCACGGCCATCGTGAACCGGAAGCAGTCGTCCTCGTCCATTCCGGCCTCTACGGCCAGCCTCTCCGCTGCCGCCTCCACCTCGCTCACACTGTCCATGGTCGAAGCCAAAGTGAAGCTCAGCCGTCCTTCCTTCGGTTTGTTCAAGCGCCGCTCTCCGTCTCCGCAGGAACAGGACCGCTGCGTTCCAGTGCACGAGGAATCTTGCTGGCAGTTTCATCGCTGGCGCGTGATGTGTCAAGGTGGGAAGGCAATTTCTTAACGCAACTCTACGTCCAGTCGCTCCAACGGGCTACACTCTCCTCATGCAGTCTGCCCCCTCAGCCAGAGTCAGCCTCACCGCGCTGCTGGGCACTCCTGTGACCGATGCCAAAGGCCACCCCGTCGGCCGCCTCAAGGACATCGCCGTCACCACCGGCCCCGATGGCGGCAAGGTCGCCGGCCTGGTGCTCAAGACCCGCTCAGGCCTCTCGCTGGTGCCCTCTGAAGATGTCCTGGAGACGCCTGCGGGCACGCTGGAGCTGCGTGCCCACGGCGATCTGGCCCCGCTTGGCGACCAGACCAGCTACCTCTACCTCCAGCAGGATCTGATTGACCGCCAGATTATCGACATCAACGGCCGCAAGGTGGTCCGCGTCAACGACGTCGATCTTGAATGGCTCGGCCACGGCTCGGTGCACCTGCTCCGCGTCGCCGAGGTCGAGGTCGGTCTCCGTGGCGCCTTCCGCCGCGTCTTCAAGGGCGTGCTGCCGCGCCACAAACTCGATAGCCTCTCCCGCCGCTTCCGCCCCAGCGGCATTCCCTGGCAGTTTGTCGACATCATCGAAGTCGACCCCGCCCGCCGCGTCAAGCTGCGCATTGAGCACGAGCGGCTGGCCGACATGCACCCCTCCGACCTGGCCGAGATTCTCGAAGACCTGGCTCCGGCCGAGCGCGAAGCCGTCTTCACCTCGCTCGACGAAGAAGTCGCCGCCGAAACCCTCGAAGAGGTCGAGCCCAAGCTGCAAAAGGCCCTGCTCGAAAAGCTCGATGAGGAGCGCATCGCCGACATCGTTGAAGAGATGGACCCCGGCGCGGCCGCCGACCTGCTGGCCGAGCTGTCCGAAGAGCAATCCGACGCCATCCTCGAAGAGATGGAGCCGGAGGAGCGCCAGGAAGTCGAGGAGTTGCTCGAGTTCGACGAGGACTCCGCCGCTGGCGCCATGACCACCGACTACGTGGCCGTGCCGCTTGAGTCCACCGTGGCCCAGGCCATCGACGCCATGCGCGCCTTCGATGGCGACATCGAAACCGTCACCGCCATCTATCTGATCGATGAGAATCAGGTCCTCAAAGGCGTGGTTCCCATGGCGCGCATGGTGATGGCGCAGCCCGCCTCGCATCTGGTCGTGCTGGCAGACCCGAAAGTCCGCTCCTGCCATGCCGACCTGCACCAGAGGGAGCTGGCCGAGCTCTTCGACAAGTACAACCTGCACGCCCTGCCCGTGGTCGACGAGCATGGCCGCATGGCCGGCGTAGTCCAGGCCGACCACGTTATCGCCATCCTCCGCGAAAAGCTGTAGCTCCGGGCGGTTCTCACGTGCCGCACGCATAACTCCGCGCCTGCAGCGCACGATATTGGACTAACTCAATCCAGTAACAGCGCCATAACTCACTTCTGTTACGATGATCCGGTGCCATCCCCTCGCGGCCGTGCGCCGTCGAATTTCCGGGGCTCGCACCTGGCCGTCGCATTGGACCCGGCCTGCTGGGCCCAGGAGCCACCGATGCCGACCGCGACACAGAAGAAGCCACAGCAGAAAGCCAGCCCGGCCACAATGCCGTGGGCCAAACAAAAGTACGTTCCCCGCAAGGTGGCAACCTCCAAAGACCCTTTGCTGGTACGCCTCTTCTCCATCTATCTCGTCGTCCGTGCCTCGGTCTTCCTGCTGCTGGCATTCATTCTTAGCTTTCCGCAGGAGAACCCCGTTTCCAGCTTTCTTGAGGCGCATGTCGGCCTCTTCGTCCGCCACGTTCCGCGCGACGTGCTCAATGGCTCAACCACCGTACGCGAGTTTCTCCTGATCCTCTGCTTGTTGATGGGCGTGCTCTACGCCGGTACCGCGTGGAAGTGGATGACGCGCTTCTGGCTCTCGCGCTGGGCCATGATGTTCGTCGCCGGCTCCACCGCCATCAAGAGCGTTCTTGCGCTCACCGCCCCCGGCGAACCTGTCAGCGGCGCCAACGCCATCATCGCCTCCGCGCTGGTCGATCTCTCTCCGGCAGAGAGCGGCCTTTTAATGCTCAACATCTTCATCAACGCGGCCATCTGCCTCTACCTCATGTTCTATCCCGGCGTCGAAGCCGCTTTCGAAAAATCCGAGCTGCCGGGCATCGCTTAGCCATCCCGGCAGCGGGCCGCAAGGGCTTCATTCGCTCAGTAAAAACTCGCCCGCGCGCCCCTCGATGCACAGCCCTTCCGTGGTGATAAAATCAATCAGTGCCGGGTCCTACGCGACGTAATCCCGCCAACCCCGCCAGGTCCGGAAGGAAGCAACGGTAACGGGCTAGTACGGGCGCAGTAGGTCACCCGGTACTTTTTTGGCGTTTTGTGCCATTGCACCCAGCTTTTTGCGGGTCCGGCACGGAACGCGTTTCGACGATCTGCCGCCATTGCGATGCGGCAAGCCGCTGGGATGCGAAGCAGGGCTGATCCGTGCTCCGCAGGGAGAAATGCATTGAGCCTTACCGTCCGCCCCGTTGTGGGACATCGCGCCAAGATTACCGCGCTCGGCACCTACGTACCTCCGCAAGTCATCACCAATCAAGACCTGGAAAAGATGGTCGATACCAACGACGAGTGGATTCTCTCTCGTACCGGTATCCGCGAGCGCCACAAGCTCGCCCCGGGCCTTGGCGTCAGCGACATGTGCGTCGAGGCTGCCAAAAAAGTTCTCGCCCAGCGCGGCATTCAAGCCAGTGAGATTGAAGCCATCATCGTCGGCACCGTCACGCCCGACATGATGTTCCCCTCCACCGCCTGCCTGGTGCAGGACAAGATCGGCGCCAAAGGCGCATGGGGATTCGACGTCTCGGCCGGCTGCTCGGGCTTTGTCTTCGCTCTGCAGGCGGGCGTCAAGCTGGTGGAAAGCGGCGCGCACAAAAAGGTTCTGGTCTGCGGCGGAGACGCCAACACCCGCATGACCGACTACACCGACCGCACCACCTGCATCCTGTTCGGCGATGGATGCGGCGCGGTGCTCATCGAGCCCTGTGAAGAGGGCGAGATCGGCTTCATCGACTTTGTGCACGAGATCGACGGCTCCGGCGTGAACGCCCTCAACCTGAAGGGCGGCGGCAGCCTCAACCCCTCCACCCACGAAACCGTGGACAAGAAGATGCACTACATCTACCAGGATGGCCCGGCGGTCTATAAGTTCGCCGTGCGCAAAATGTCCGAGGCCACTACCCGCGTGCTGGAGCGCAACGGAGTTACCGGCGCCGACCTGGGCTGCTTCATCCCGCACCAGGCCAACAAGCGCATCATCAACTCCACCTCCGAGCGGCTGGGCCTGCCCGACGACCGCGTCATCATCAATATTGATAAGTACGGCAACACCTCGGCCGGCACCATTCCGCTGGCCATGGAAACCGCCATGGAGGAAGGCAAGCTGCGCAAGGGCGACCTGGTGCTGCTGGCCGCCGTCGGCGCAGGCTTTACCGTGGGCGCCGCGCTGCTGCGCTGGGAGTACTAGCCCGAGCGCACAAACCGTGAAAGGCTGGGCCGGCATGCAAAACACCGCACTCGTCCTCCGTCACGTGGCCTTTGAGGATCTGGGCCACCTCGCCTCCGCGCTCCAGGCCGCCGGCTATGCCGTGCGCTTCCTCGACATCGGCCTTGACCCGCTCGACCCTGCCGCCCTGGCCGCCGCCAGCCTGCTCATCGTGCTCGGCGGCCCCATCGGCGTCTACGAAACCGACAAGTACCCCTTCCTCATCGAGGAAATCGAGCTCATCCGCCAGCGCCTGGCCGCGCAAAAGCCCATTCTCGGCATCTGCCTGGGCGCGCAGCTCATGGCCCGCGCTCTCGGCGCCCATGTTTACCCAGGCCCGGCAAAGGAAATTGGCTTCGAGCCCGTCCACCTCACCGACGCCGGCCGCGCCTCCTGCCTCGGCGTCTTCGAGGGCCTGCCCGTCCTCCACTGGCACGGAGACACCTTTGACCTGCCCGCTGGAGCCACCTTGCTGGCCTCTACAGCCCTCTGCCGCCATCAGGCCTTCAGCTACGGCCCCAACGCCATCGCCTTCCAGTTTCACCCCGAGGCGGGCGCGCCGGGCTTTGAGCGCTGGCTCATCGGCCACACCTGCGAGCTGGCCGCCGCAGGCCTAAGCGTTCCCAACCTCCGCGCCGACTACCAGCAGCTAGCCGCCCAACTAGCCGCTCCAGCCCAGGAATGCCTGCGCCGCTGGCTGGCGCAGCTGGAAGGCTGAGGCAAAAGCCAAATACCGCGCGGCAAGGGATTTTTTGAGGGGTAGCCTTAATCGTATTGATTCTAAAAAACTTATTTTAGGATTGGATTTGAGGGTGGCTTGCCGGGCGTCCCCGGGGGGAGGGGGGAGGGGGTGTATGTTTCGCCCTGTATTCGCCCTTCGGACGGCTTTCAGCCGTCGGGGCTAAGTCAGCTCAGAATGATTGTGCGCCAACCAGGGTCAATTTTGTGCAAACCGCAGGTGGCGACAGGGAGGCGGGTCACTATCCCTCTTCACCAACGCTTGGGAAACCTACTCCCCGAAGACGAAGGTCTATTCGTCACCCCAAATGCAGATTTGCATTTGGGGTGACGGACCGGAGCATGCATTGTTTGTTGAAAGGGCCACCGGAGTTTGAGCACCATCATTGATTCAGTCGAATAGGACTCAGAGCATGCACACAGAAGTAACTATTCATCAAGAGCGTATTAGTCCTAACATAGTGCATCATGCCCAAGCGCAGACGGAGATACGGATCTATTGCCAACGAACTCGTGAAAAAGGCACGAGAGGCAATGCTTGCAGCTGTCCAAATCTTCAACAATCCTCAAATTGAGTTCAAATCTGAATTATTTATCGTCACATCAGTCATTGCCTGGACCTACCTTCTCCATGCCTTCTATCGAAGACATGGAGTCGAGTATAGGCGCTATGAGGATGTGGAGCAGCGCCGACGCTATCTCAAAACCGCGTATGGTGCGGTACGACGCTGGAGCCTCACAGACTGCATGGACTGTGACAAATGTCCTCTTGATGAGATCGTCAAAAAGAATCTGCGTTTCCTCATCGGAATTCGCCATGAGGTTGAGCACCAGATGACCTCTCGAATTGACGATCAGTTGAGTGCGAAATTTCAAGCGTCAGCTCTGAACTTCAACAGTGCAATTAAGAAGCTCTTTGGAGACAAATACGGACTCGACTCCGAACAAGCCTTTAGCATCCAGTTTTCGGGTATAGCGGAAAACATAGTAAGAGAGCTTCTCTCACAGCCGGACCTTCCTCAACACATAAGATCTTTCATTGTGCAATTTGAACAGCAAATGACTCAAGAAGAGTATGACGATCCTCGATTCTCGTACCGTGTTGCCTTCGTGCGCAAGACGACAAATAGCAAAACAGCTGCTGACAAGGTTGTTCAATTTGTGCCCACTGATACTGAAGCTGCGGTGGAAATTAATCGTGTATTTCTTAAAGAAACCGAAAAAACAAAATACAGACCCGGAACTATTGTTCGGCGGATGGAAGCTGAAGGTTACACGTGGTTTGGAATGACGCAGCATACAGAACTCTGGAAGATGCGCGACGGAAAAAACCCCAAGCATCAATGGGGAGTACAAGTAGAAGGTTCATGGTTCTGGTATGAGGGCTGGCTTGATGAAGTTCGGAAGCACTGCCAGCAAAATGAAGTCCTGTCCAAGCAGGTTGCAACAGCGGCTCAGAGCGCTCTGACGCCTGCAGCAACGGCCTAATGGTATAAGGGCTGATCGGGAGGCGGGTAGCGCACTTCGCGCGATTCAGCGGATGAGGTCAATCGCCGGCAGCTCGTACGGCGGCAGCACGTCCAGCTCCGCGGCGTAGCGGAAGAAGCCGCGCATCCCTTCCACGCACTCCTCATCCAATATGTAGTGGATGTTCTCGCTTAGATAAGAGCGGATGGCCGCCTCCGAGAGCGGCAGCTTTGCCGCCCACTCCCGCGCCAGCACATCCAGATTGGCAAGCCCGCGATCACGCGAGGCGATCATATCCGCGGTAACCCTCTCATCCAAACTCCCGCTGCATGCAATGCCCCAAATCGCGGAGATGAAGGGCAGCCCAGTGCTCAGGCGCCACTCCTCGGCCAGGTCGTGGTACACAAGCTCTTCGCCGGTGCGCGCCAGCCGCGCGTCGCGGTCTTCAAGCGCCAGCAGCGCGGGGTCGCCAATCACAATAGCCGCGTCGGCGCGGGCCAGCATCGCATCCAGATTCGCCGCCATGGGATAGAAAATCGCATCGGGATTGCCCCAGCGATGGAAGAGCATGCGTGCGTAGGTAAGCGTGGTGCGGCTGGCAGTGTCGGCAGCCACGCTGCGCAGGTCGTCCAGCGATTGATGCGCGCGCCGCACCAGCAGCAGTGAGCGCACTTTGCCTTTGGAGGCGATGGTGCAGCCGGGCAGAATCCTCATGCCGGGGTCGCGCGGCAGCGCGGCAATGGGAACCAGACCGATGTCGGCGGTGCGCGCGGCCAGCTCGTCGGCGCAGCGCGAGGGCACCATGAAGCGTATATCGTAGCGCTGGGCCAGGCGGCTCAGGTGCGGCTCGTGCTCAAAGTCCCACATCAGTGGAGCGGGATTGAGAAAGCTGATGGCGGCAATGCGCAAACGAGGCTCGGACACGGAACTCACCGCTCTCAAGAGTATCAAGGCGCGCCCCGGCGCGGCCGCACGCTGCGGGACGCCAAACCGAAGTCAGCTTGACACCCGCTCCGCGCCCGGATACTGTGAGCGCACAACCCCTGATCATGCGGGCCGCGGGGCGCAGGGCCGTTAGAGCCGACGCGCTGAGTGGCAAATCGACCTTCATTCGTGCAGGTGTGCGATGACGATTCCGCGTGAGAGCCAAACCACCACCGCAGTAGAAACGAGCGCAGAAGACCGCCTGGCGTGGCTGGCTTTGGCCCTGGCTCCGGGCATGGGCCCGCGCCGCGTGCTGGACGCGATGCGCCGCCTGGAAGCGCCGTCGCAGCTGTTCACCCTGACACTGACCGAGCTGGAAGGCCTGCGCATGCCTGCCGAAGCCGCGCAGCATGTATTTGACGGCAAGGCGCGCCAGGCCGCTGAAGCCGAGACCGCGCGCGTGGCCGAGCAGCAGGCGCGCATCCTCACTTTTGAGTGCGCAGAGTATCCCGAGCGGCTGAAGGAGATTTACGATCCTCCGCCGGTGCTGTGGGTGCGCGGCAACGCGGCGCTGCTGGCGCTGCCGTCGATTGCAGTGGTTGGCACGCGGCATCCAACGCCCTACGGCACCGCCATGGCAGAGATGCTTTCTCGTGATTTGGCGGCGCGGCGGCTGCTGATTGTCAGCGGCATGGCGCGCGGTATCGATAGCTGCGCGCATCGCGGTGCGCTGTCTGCGCGCCGGCCCACGGTGGCGGTGTGGGGTACGGGTATTGATGTGGTGTATCCCAAGGAAAACCGCAAACTGGCCGATGAGATTCTTGCCAGTGGCGGCGCCATTGTGTGCGAGGTGCCGATGGGCACTTTTCCCGCGCCACAAAACTTTCCCCGCCGCAATCGCATCCTCAGCGGGCTGGCCGTGGCGGTGCTGGTGGTGGAGGCCAGCGAGAACTCCGGCACGCGCGTGACCGCGCGCTGCGCGGCCGACCAGAATCGCGATCTGTATGCGGTGCCCGGCAACGTGACCAGCAAGGGATCGTGGACCCCCAACACGCTGATTAAGCAGGGCGCCAAGCTGACCGCGACATGGGAGGACGTGTGGGAAGATCTGCCCTCGCAGGTGCGGCTGCAGCTTGAGTCCGAGGCCGGCTTTGAATCCAAACCGGAGCAGCTTACATCTCTTTTGCCAGAGCCGGTGCTTCGCCCCGAGGAGGCGATGGTGCTGGAAGCGCTCCGCGCCGACGAGTCAATCCAGATGGACGAGCTGCTGGACAAGCTGGAGACGCAGCTGACCTCGTCGGAGGTCTTTACCGCGCTGTTCGAGCTGGAGATGGCGGGGCGCGTGCGGCAGTTGCCGGGGAAAAACTTCGTGCGAACCATTTAGCGCGCATAGATTTTTCACGGGCCGGAACCACTGGGCGCGAATGCCGTCAACGCCAAGCAGGGAAAGCCTTTCCCGGTTTTCGATTCGGAGCGCTGCCATTGTTAAAAATGGTTCGCGAGTGGAAATCAAACCCTATCCCGTGTTAGTTTCCAATGTTCATGACTGATTTTCCCCCTGCTCCCCATTGGAGCGGTGGAGCACGGGCGTGAAATTGGCCGCAATGAAACGGAATCGCGCATCGCCGCGTCCAACAGGCCGAGTGCTGTCGAGCAAGTCGCAGTCAAAAGGAAGAAATGGGCAAATCATTGGTTATCGTCGAGTCGCCGGCCAAGGCGAAGACGATTGAAAAATATCTGGGCAAGGGCTTCGAGGTGCTGGCTTCGGTCGGGCACATTATGGACCTGCCCAAAAACGACATCGGCGTGGAGCTTGAGCATCGCACCTTCGAGCCGACGCTGATCGTGTCTCCGGGCAAGGAAAAAGTTGTTGCGCAGTTGAAGAAGGCCGCGGCCAAGGCCGACGAAATATTTCTCGCGCCTGACCCTGACCGCGAAGGCGAAGCCATTGCCTATCACCTGGCCATCCAACTGGGCACCAGCGCCAAAGAGAAGAAGAAGATTCGCCGCGTCACCTTTAACGAAATTACCAAGAAGGCCGTGCAGGATGCCTTCCAGCATGCGCGCGATGTCGATCAGAACCTGGTCGACGCGCAGCAGACGCGCCGCGTACTCGATCGGCTGGTGGGCTATCAGATCTCGCCGCTCTTGTGGGACAAGGTGCGCCGCGGGCTCTCCGCCGGCCGCGTGCAGACCGTGGCCGTGCGTCTGATTGTGGAACGCGAGCGCGAGATTGGCGCCTTTCAACCGCTGGAGTACTGGACGCTCGAAGCGCAGGTCTTTCCGGAGAAGCGCAAGGACGCGAAGTTCAGCGCCAAATTTATCGGCATCGATGGCGAGCCGGCGCGCGTGGCCAATGGCAAGGATAAGGAAGGCAAGGATCAGTTCATTGCCAACGCGCTGGGCGACGAGAAGCAGATGCGCGCGGTGGAAGCCGCGCTGGTCAACGCCAAATGGTCCATCGTCTCCGTGCAGGGCCGCGAGCAGCAGCGCAAGCCGCTGGCGCCATTCATCACCAGCCAGTTGCAGCGCGACGCGGCCAGCAAACTCGGCTTCAACGTGCGCCGCACCATGGGCGTGGCCCAGCGCCTCTATGAAGGCGTGGACATTGGCGGCGAAACCACCGGTCTGATCACCTATATGCGTACCGATTCGCCGCGCGTTTCGCCCGAGGCCATTGCCGGGGCGCGTGCGTGGATTGAAAAGGAACTGGGCGCGCACTATCTGCCCAAGTCGCCCAACATGTACCAGGGCAAAAAGGCCGCGCAGGACGCGCACGAGGCGATTCGCCCCAGCGACCCGGCGCGTACGCCGGAGTCGATTGCACGCTACCTGACCGACGAGCAGTTGAAGCTCTACCGGCTCATCTGGCAGCGCTTCATCGCTTCGCAAATGATGCCCGCGGTCTTCGACGTGACCACGGCGAAGATTGCCGCCGTCTCCAGCACCACGAAGAAGACCTACGACTTCCGCGCCTCCGGCTCGGTGGTGCGCTTCGACGGCTATTTGAAGATTTACGAAGTGGCTGAAGAGAAGAAGGACGACGACGAGGAAGCGGCGGCCAAGCTGCCCAATCTCGACGGCGTGACGGCGCTCGGCCTGGACAAGCTTGAAAGCAAGCAGAGCTTCACCCAGCCGCCTCCGCGTTTCAACGAAGCTTCGCTGGTCAAGGTACTGGAAGAACGCGGCATCGGCCGCCCGTCCACCTATGCGTCCATCATCAACACCATTCAGGATCGCGAATACGTCACCAAGATCAGTGGGCGCTTCTATCCCACCGAGATTGGCATGGTGGTCTGCGATCTGCTGGTGAAGAACTTCCCGTACATCTTCGACCCCGCGTATACGGCCAAGCTCGAAGAGGAACTGGACGATATTGAAGATGGCAAGGAGCGTTGGACCGAGCTGTTGAAAGGCTTCTACGGCTACTTTGAAGACGAGCTGAAAGATGCTGGCAAGAACATGGAAAACATCAAGCGGATGGAGCAGGTGACCAATGAGAAGTGCGAGGTCTGCGGCTCACCGCTGGTGCTGAAGTGGGGCAAGTTCGGCAGCTTCTACTCCTGCTCGGCCTACAACAAGAAGGACCCGAACAGTTGTACCTTCACCAAGGAGAACGTTGCCGCCAAGCCGGACCTGAATACGCCCGAGGGCCAGGATGCCAGCGAGCAGGAAGAGTATTGCGACAACTGCGGCCGCGTGATGGTGCTCAAGCGCGGCATCTTCGGACCCTACATGGCGTGCCCCGGCTACAGTGACGACCCGCCGTGCAAGACGATTCGCAAGCTGAGCTCGAAGCAGCAGCAGAAGCAGAACACGCCGCAGCCCACGGGCGAGGATTGCCCGGTGTGCGGCAAGCCGCTGGTGCTGCGCCAGGGCGCATACGGAGAGTTCGTCTCCTGCTCCGGCTACCCCAAGTGCAAATACGTGAAGCAGAACCTCATCGAAGGCCTGAAGTGCCCCAAGTGCGGCGTAGGCGACATCGCTGAGCGCAAGGCGCGCCGCGGCAACATCTTCTGGGGCTGCACCAACTATCCCAAGTGCGACTTCACCTCGAACTACAAGCCCGTGGCCCAGCCGTGTCCGGAGTGCAAGAGCCCGTACCTGATCGAGAAGGTGCTCAAGTCCGGCGTCTACCTGGAGTGCCCGAACAAGAAGAAGGGCGCCGAGGAAGAGACGGCCGCGCCGAAGAAGCGCGCCAAAAAGACCGCGCCCATCGACGAAGAGAAGGCCATTGTCTGCACCTACTCCAAGCGCATTGGCGACGCGCCTCCGCCGCCCACCGCGGCCACCCACGGCCCCATCGTTGAAAAGGAAGAGAAGGACGGAGAGCTGCAGCCGGCGTAAGCGACTGAGTGCGTGAAAGAGATATTGATTCTCGGCGGCCCGAACGGTGCGGGTAAGACCACGGCGGCACGTGTGCTGGTTGGAGAATTTCTTGGGCTCAAGCGCTTCGTGAACGCCGATGAGCTGGCACGTGGAGTCGATGGTGCCAGCGAAGCCGCAACAGCGCTTGCTGCCGGACGATTGATGCTGGAGCGGATGCGCCAACTGGTTCGCCACGGCGAGAGTTTTGCGTTCGAGACAACCCTCTCTGGAAAGACCTACGCGCACCTGTTAGCGGACTGCAAGGCCAAGGGATGGCGTATCACGCTCGTCTACTTTTGGCTCTCGTCGCCAAACCTAGCGGTGGAACGGGTTGCGCGCCGCGTCAGCATGGGTGGCCACTCAATCCCCACCGAAGTGATTAAGCGTAGATTCCATGCAGGGATCGTGAACCTGCTGGGTTTGTATCTTCCGCTCGCGGATGAAGGGATGATTTACGATAATACTGAGCATCCACGTATACTCATCGCGTCGAAGGTGAACGAACGGCCACTTGTCATCCACGACTCGAAGCGCTGGACCCGACTTACGGAGCAGGGAAATGAAGTCTCTTAACTCGCGCGAACTGCACAGCACGGTAGACCGGGCACTCGCTGAAGTTGAGCGTCGCTTGGCCTCAGGTGAACTCGACCAGTCCGGGCGCTATTACTCCGACGCCGAAGTGCGCAAGCTCGTTATTCGCTCCAAGTCCAAGACCGCGCGCGTTCGCCGTTCCTCCCGCCCCGCCGCCGCCAGCGCCCGCTCCACTTCCTCACGCTGACCAGCCTCATCCGTTACCATGAGCACGGAGACACTCATGGAACGAATGATGGCTACACCGGGCGATGCAGAGATCATTCTCCGCCTGTACGAACTGCGCCGCGAGGCCACCATGCGCGAGGCGCGCGCCTGGATGCTGATGGAGTTCTGGCCCGACACAGTCGACGAGTTCTTCGCCGTCGCCAGCGATTTTCGCAATCCGCACAATGCCTGGTTCCGCCAGGTAACCACCTACTGGGAGATGGCCGCGGCCATGGTGCTGCACGGCGCCGTCTCGGCCGAGCTGTTTGTCGATTGCAACGGTGAGGGCTTTTTCATCCTCGCCAAGTTCGCACACATCCTCGACGCCATTCGTCAGCGCAATCCAACTTTCATGGGCAAGACCTCTGAACTGCTCGTGCGCTTTCAGGCCGCATCGGTTCGCTATGAGACCGTGCTGAAGAGCGTGACCGCGCGCCGGGCCGCATTGAAACAGAGCTGAAAAACCACAGCGCGCCCGCTTGTGCCAGGAAGCCAATCGGCGCATCATGTTAGGCGTACGTATCTTCCCCTGGAGGTTGTCATGAAGCGAATTGCAGCGGTAGCAGCACTTCTGTTGGCATCGGCGGCATTCTCGGCGCACGCGGCCGGCGCGGCCAAGGTCAGTGGATGGATATCCGACGACATGTGTGGCGCCAAGCACGCGGGCACCGGCGCGGCGTGCGTCAAAAAGTGCATTCAGGGCGGCATGAAGCCAGTCTTCGTGGACGAGGAAAAGAAGGCCGTCTACACCATCGAGAACCCGGACGCGGTGAAGGATTACTACGGCGACCATGTCACCATCTCCGGCACGGTGGACGCGGCCAAGCGCGCGGTCAAAATCGAATCCATCGCCATCAAGCAGTAACACCTGGATTCTCCCCGGCTCACCGGGACTCGCCACACCGGATAAACTCTGCTAGTGTCATATCGTCCCCTTGCTCCAGGGTTTAGGCCCGTGGCGCAAGGGGACATGCAGTATCACCGGACCAAGCGATGCCGAAAGCGATCTGGAACGGCAAGGTGATTGCCGAGAGCGATGTTACTGAGACCGTGGAGGGGAATGTCTACTTTCCCGAGTCCAGTCTCAAGCGGGAGCATTTCCGTCCCAGCAGCACCACGTCCACGTGTCCGTGGAAGGGGCAGGCGCGCTACCTGAGCCTGTACATCGACGGGCAGGACAATCAGGATGCGGCCTGGTACTATCCCGACCCCAAACCCGCGGCGCGCAAGATTAAAGGCTATGTGGCCTTCTGGCGCGGTGTGGAGATAGAACCGTAGACGTCAACTTCTTCCGCCTTTTCGGAGCCTGAATGCGCCCCAACGCAGCCCTGCTGGTTCCCATACTCCTGCTGTCTCTGTGCGCATGCACTCATCACGTCGCCACTCCCGCCGCAGCCGCGCAGGCCGCGCCCACGCTTGCCGGCGACCCCGCGCACCCCGGCGCAACCCGCGGCTGGGTCGATACCAAACTCTACTTCGGCCTTGGTCCCGCGGACGATGCCTCAAAGGGCATCAGCGAGACAAAGTGGCGCGAGTTCCTTGACCGCGAAGTGTCGCCGCGCTTTCCCGCTGGCCTCAGCGTTCTCGATGTCTACGGCCAGTGGCAGGGTGTGGGTGCAAAGCAGCCGGAGCGGCTGCGCTCCAAGATGCTCATCGTCGACCACGAGGACTCGGCCGAAAATCGCACGAAGATTGAGGCGATTCGCGCCGCATGGAAGCAGATGACCGGTGACCAGTCGGTGATGCGTGTAACCGAGCCGGCCGACGTTTCGTTCTAGAGCGGTTTGCCAATCTCCCAGTGATGGCCGAAGGGGTCTTCGAGCCGGCCGACGCGCCAGCCGTACTCCTCGTCTCGCACCGGGCAAACCACTTTGCCTCCGGCGGCCACCGCACGATCAAACACCGCATGCGGATCGTCGACGGTAAGCACCATGCGCACCGTGCCGCCGCCCAGCGCATCGGGGCTAAAGTTTTTATGCTCCACGGACTCGTCTGCCACCCAGAAATCGAAGCGGCCAATCGCCAGTTTTGCCACCACTGTGCCGTCCTCGCCATCGTGCCGGAAGTGCACCATGGCGCCAAAGGCGGCCTGATAAAAATCAACGGCGCGCGCGCCACCGCGCACGTTGAGCAATGCGGCGAGTGAAGGCCTCTCGCTGGGGATTCCTGCATCGGTCATGACGACCTCCTTGTGCAAGCGATTAGTAAGCCTGCAACTGATCCAGCGGCAGGCGCACGCGGAAGCACGTGGATCCGGGCTCCGAGCGCACGCTCATGTGGCCGCGATGCTTGCGCACGATGCGCATGGCGTTGTCCAGGCCCAGGCCCAGGCCCTGCCCCGGCGCCTTGGTGGTGAAGAACGGCTCGAAGATGCGGTCCTGCAACTCGGGCGGAATGCCGGGGCCAGTATCCCAAATCTCCACCAGCAGCATGTCGGCTTCCTGGCGGCAGGCCAGCTTCAGCGTGCCCTGGTTGCCCAGCGCGTCCAGCGCGTTTTCAATCAGCGCGGTCCACACCTGGTTCAACTCGCCGCCATAGGCGCTGATGCGCGGCAGGTCGGGCGCGTAATTCCGCTCCACCGTCACATGGCTCATGCGCGATTGCAGCATCTGCACGGTGGCATCGAGGCCCGCCGGCACGTCCACTTCAAGAATCGGCGCGCGGTCCATGTAGGAGTAGGTCTTGATGGCGCTGATCAGGTCAAAGATGCGCGCGGTCGAGTGCAGCAGCGTGTCCACCGAGCGAGTGGTGCGCAAAAAACGCGAGAAATACTCGAGCGCTACCGCCGCCCCGCGCGCGCTCACAGCGCTTTTCAGCGCTTCCAGATCGTCAAGGCACACGCCCTGCTCGGCCAGTTGCGCGGCCACCTCCCAGCTGTTTTCGCAGGGCAGCGCCTCAAGCCACTGGCGCAGCTCTTCCTCGCAAGCCAGCAGCGCGGTCGTGTCCGAGGGCTTTTCCAGCGGCAGCCGGCTCAGCATGCGCTGCTCCCACTCGTCGACCGTGCGGCTCTGGACCTCATTCAGATTCAGGTTCACCAGCTTGAAGCGGCTGTTGCGGTTGGCGCGCAGCTCCGTCACCAGGCTGGCGGCGGCGCGCTGTGCTGCCGAGGCCGGGTTGTTCAGCTCGTGTGCCAGATTGCCGGCCAGCTTGCCCAGCGCGGTCAGTTTTTCCGCCTGCTGCTCAATGCGCGTCACCTCGCGCACGCGGTCCAGCAAGGTGGAGACGACGCGCTGCGCCATGGTGGGAATGACGGTCAGCATCTCGGCGAATTTGGAGCGGTGAATGAACAGCGCCCACACCGGCGCGATGGCTACGCCCTGGCCGCCGGAGACCTTCATGCGCGAGAAGGGCAGCAGTCCGGTCATTTGCCCGGCGCGGCCAATAAACAAGGTCGAGCCGCCGGGGCGATCGCGGTGCACATGAATCTCGCCCTTCATCAGGAGAATCATGCGGTCGGCGGGTTCGCCATCTTCAAACAGCACATCGCCGGCCTGGGCAATCACTTCCACGCCGTTGCGGGCCAGCCAGAGGCGCTCCTCGAGCGGCAGTCCCTGCAAGGGGACAATGCGTTCCAGACCTTCGGCAATGGCCTCCGGGGTTGAGGGTGTAACAGGGGAGGCAAGAGTGGGGGCGTTCATCCGGTGACCTCCGGAATTACATCTCCAGAATAGCCGATGGGAGGCTGTGGAAGGGGGAGAGTTGTGCCGCAGAAATGGGACCGGAGCGGATGATATGATGGGGCGGTTTCTGGAAGGGAATCGCCGCATGAGGAAAACATTTTCAGCTCTGTGCATGCTGCTGGCCGCCGTCTGCGCCGTTGCCCAATCCACCCCACTGCACTTTGACGCCGCTACCAGGGTTTTCCGCCTCGATGGAGGCAATGTTTCCTACGTTTTCGGCGTGAACCCGCGCGGCGAGCTGCAGCAGCTCTACTGGGGCGGGCGGCTGGGCGCCAACGACAGCTTTCCCAAGGCCGAGCCCAGGCCCGGCTGGGCCTCCTTTGACTCCTCCTACTCCACCACGCCGCAGGAGTACGCCGGCTGGGGCGCAGGCCTCTTCGTCGAGCCGGCACTCAAGGTCACCTTTGCCGACGGCACGCGCGACCTGGTGCTGCACTACGAGAGCCATGAGGCCACGCCGCGCGGCGTCAACGTCGTTCTGAAAGACATCAAGCGCTACGTCTTCGTCACCCTGCACTACTCCATGGACCCCGCGACAGGCGTGTTGGGCCGCTGGGCCACCATCGAGAACCGCGAGCCGCAGCCCATCACCATCGAGCAAGCCGCTGCCGCCGCATGGGCGCTACCCGCAGGCAACTACACGCTGAATTACCTCACCGGCCGCTGGGCAGGCGAGTGGACGCTGACCCAGGAGACGCTGCATCCCGGCGCGCGCGTCATCGAGAGCCGCCGCGGCACCACCGGCCACCAGGCCAATCCCTGGTTTGCCATTCAATCCGGCCCGGCCGACGAAAACAGCGGCGAAGTCTGGTTCGGCGCGCTGGGTTGGAGCGGCTCCTGGCGCTTCACCATTGAGCAGGATCAGTTGGACGCGATTCGTGTGACCGGCGGCTTCAATCCCTTCGACTTTGGCTACGTGTTGCCTGCGGGCCAAACCCTTGAAACGCCCGTCTTCTACGGCGGCTTCTCCGCGCACGGCCTGGGCGGCGCCTCGCGTTTGCTGCATCACTACGAGCTGGCGCACATCCTGCCGCATCGCGTGGGTGATGGCGACAACGCCGCGCCAAAGCCGCGCCCCGTCATCTACAACTCGTGGGAAGCCACCGAGATGAACGTAACCGAGGCCGGACAGATTGCTTTGGCGGAGAAGGCCGCGGCGCTGGGCATTGACCGCTTTGTGATGGACGACGGCTGGTTTGGCCAGCGCAAAACCGACCACGCCGGCCTGGGCGATTGGTACGTGAACAAGGAGAAGTTTCCCAATGGCCTCAAGCCGCTCATCGACAAAGTGCGCGCGCTGGGCATGGACTTTGGCCTGTGGGTGGAGCCGGAGATGGTGAACCCCGATTCCGATCTCTATCGCAAGCATCCGGAGTGGGTGCTGAACTTTCCCGGCCGTCCGCGTAACGAGGAGCGCACTCAGCTGGTGCTGAATCTTGCGCGGCCCGACGTGCGCGCCTACGTGCTCGGCTTTCTCGACAAGCTGCTGAACGAGAACGATATTGCCTTTCTCAAGTGGGACTACAATCGCAACTGGAGCGAGCCCGGCTGGGATCAGCTACCGCCGGCCGAGCAGAAGAAGGTCTACGTGGCCTTCATCCGCAACGTGTACGAAGTGCTCGGTGAGTTGAAGAAGCGCCATCCCAAGGTGGAGATTGAAAGCTGCTCCGGCGGCGGCGGCCGCGTGGACCTTGGCATTCTTCGTTACACCGATGAGGTATGGCCTTCGGACAACACCGACCCCTTTGACCGGCTGACGCAGCAGGACGGCTTTACCTACGCCTACACGCCGCAGGTGATGATGGCTTGGGTGACCGACTCGCCGCACTGGCTGAACAAGCGCACCACCTCGCTCAGCTATCGCATGCTCAGTTCCATGCAGGGCTCGCTGGGCATCGGCGCAAACATTGCCAAGTGGAGCGACGACGAGTTGGCGCAGGCCAAGCGCCTGATTGCCGCCTACCATCAGGTGCAGCCCACCATTGTGCAGGGAGATTTGTACCGGCTGATTTCTCCACGCAACGGCAGCGAGTTTTCAGCGACGGAAACCGTAAATCGCGACAAGTCGCAGGCCGTCTTCTTCGCCTTCATTCACTCCACGCAGGAGGGACGACTCTTCCCGCGGCTGAAACTCGAAGGGCTTGATCCCGACGCCAGCTACACGTTGACACCGATTGAAGGCAAGGCTGCGCCTGATACACCGGCCACCGCCAGCGGCGCCTGGTGGATGAATCACGGCATCGACATGGACGGCGGATTCCGCGGAGACTTTCAGGCAGCAGCCTTCCGGCTGGACCGCAAATAGCCGCGGCGCGCGGATTCCTCTGGTCAGCCTGCCCGCACGCCCTGTACATTGGCTTTCACGTCGCGCTGCGCCGTTTGCCGGCAGTTGCAAACCGCTGCCGGCCCGCGGTGCGCCATGGCCAATCCAACATCACAGTCGCGTTCCTTCTGGCCCATCCTCACACTCATTGTTGCTGCAACTGTCCTGAACTACGTGGACCGCGGCAGCCTGTCGCTGGCCGCGCCGCTGCTCAAAACTGAGTGGGGCCTGACCTCTACGCAGCTCGGCATTCTGCTTTCCTCCTTCTTCTGGACCTACACCTTGCTGCAGGTTCCCGTCGGCTGGCTCTCGGACCGGATGAATGCCTCGGTTGTGCTGGGTACGGGATTTCTGCTCTGGAGCCTGGCCACGGCAGGCTCCGCGCTGGCCGTCGGCGTGGGCACATTGCTGGCCATGCGCCTCTTTCTCGGCGTGGGCGAGTCCGTCATGTTCCCGGCCGCATCGAAAATCTTCGCGCTGCACGTTCCCGAGGAGTCGCGCGGCGTTGCCAACGCGCTGATGACCGCGGCCATGCGCTGGGGTGTTGCCGTGGGCACACTGGGCGGCGGACTGCTGATTGCCCGCTACAGCTGGCGCACGACCTTCCTGATCATCGGCCTCGGAAGCCTGGTGTGGCTTCCGGCGTGGGTGTATTGGCGTCCGCGCGGCGCGCCCACTGAGGAACTGCACCGCATCGCGCTCCCCAGCTTTGGCGCCATCCTGCGGCAACGCGCTTTTTGGTGCGCGGGCTTTGGGCACTTCTGCGCCAATTACCTGGTCTACTTCATGCTCACGTGGCTGCCCACCTACCTGGTGCAGGAGCGGCATGAGTCGATTGTCACCATGACCACGCTGGTCAGCACCATCTGGGCAGCCGACTCGCTCTCCACTGTCGCCACCGGCTGGCTGACGGACCTCGCCATTCGCTCTGGCGTCTCCACTACGCGCGCGCGCAAAACCGCATCGGGCATTGGATACACCTGGGCCTCGATCGCGCTTGCCGCTATGGCATTCTCAGGCCCGCGCAGCTATGTCTGGTGCCTGCTGGCCGTGGCCGTTGGCTGCGGCTTTTCCAATGCGGGAACCTTCGCCATAGGGCAGACACTGGCCGGGCCGCGCGCTGCCGGCAAGTGGATCGGGATGCAAAACTGCATCGGCAACATGGCCGGCGTTATTGGCCCGGCGCTTACCGGCTGGCTGGTGGACCGCACAGGAAACTTCCGCGTGGCCTTTGCCGTGGCTTCGGGTGTCACCGTGCTGGGCTTCTTCTCGTGGATTGTGGGCGTGCGGAAGATTGAGCCGGTGGACTGGGGAGTGGCGAACGCCGAGCCTGGCAGCCCCGTTGTCACACCGCACTAACGGACTGGCTACCAGATTCGCCGCACGCCGAATGCCTCAAGCTGCTGATCGGCGCTGAGTATGGGCAGGCCTTCAAGCAGCGCCTGCGCGGCCAGCATGCGGTCAAAGGGATCGCGATGCTCGCCCGCAAGCAGGCCGGCGCGCAGTGCGTGTTCGGTGCTGACGGGCAGCAGTTCGAAACCTGCAGCAGTGACGCGAGGAACGAAATTCTCCACCATGGCCCGCGCGAAGTTAAGCTTGCCAAGGCGGTACTTGGTCGCGATCTCCCACGCGGAGGCAGCTGAAACAAGAACGCTGTTGGAAGCTGTCCGTACCAGCCGAAGGGCGCGCGAAGAGAGCTTTTTGTCATCGAATGCGAGCCACAGAAGAGTGTGGGTATCGAGAAGCAGCCTCACTTACCCTCGCCCTCCCAAAGTCTCAATTCATCTTCCGGAAGCGGGTCGAAGAATTCAGGTCCGACGCTGCCTTCGCCTTTCATGAATCCGATGCGCTTGCTGGCGCGCGCGGGCTTTACCGCCACCAGACGCGCCACGGGCGTGCGTGCGCGGCCGCTGGTGATGATGACCTCCTCACCCTGCTGCGCCCTGCGCAACAGCTCGGAGAGGTTGGTTTTGGCTTCGAAGATGGTGGCCTTGTGCATGCTCTAAACCTGCTAAGTTATCTTAGCTAAGTAAATCGGAGCCTGCAAGTGCACGCAAAACGGCCGGACAGCGTCTGCTGTCCGGCCGCGTTTTAGCTAGAGGCTAGTAGCTAGCAGCTTGAAGCTGCACTACCGCGTCTTGGACACTTCTTCCACCGTCACCGGATCGAGGAAGGGCATCGAAGCGCGCAGCTTTTTGCCCACAATCTCAACGGGGTGCTTGGCTTCGGCGTCGCGGAATGCCTGGAACTCCTTGCGGCCGGAGTTCTGGTCGGCGAGGAAGCGCTTGGCGAAGGTGCCGTCCTGAATTTCAGTCAGGATGGCCTTCATCGCCTTCTTGCTTTCGTCGTTGATGACGCGCGGGCCGCTCACGTAATCGCCCCACTCCGCCGTGTCGCTGATGGAGTAGCGCATGTA
>DASVLI010000134.1:0-60600 GCA_036384955.1 Occallatibacter sp. | reverse complement strand
GGTCCAGCGTGCAAGTTCTTCCTCCGGCAGCGCCTGAACCTCGTGCGCGCCGGTGCGCAAAATCTCGTACCAGATGTTCTGCGCTTGCCACAGGTTCAGATCGAAGGGCATTTCCATCAGCGCACGCGCCAGGGCCAGCGCACGGTCAAGCACATTCTGCGTACCGACCGCATGCTGCAACTCCACCATCGCGCGCTTCATACGCTGGTCGGCCAGATAGCTCAGCGAAGCGGTCTCAAGCGTAACCTTGTCCGCCGCGGCACGCTGCAAAAACGAGCGCAAAAGCGCCGCGTCGACCGGGTCGTTCTCCAGCGCGCGCCGCAGGCCCGCGTTCACCGCGAACTCGGCGGCCAGCATCAGTGCCGGGGGCTTGGGCAGGCCAGCCTTGGAGAGGTAATGCAGCAGGCTTGCGTGATCCTCGTAGATGGTGCTCAGCGAGTTCTCTATGTCCCACAGGGTCGAGTTCAGGATGAGGCGAATGATTCTGTGCTGCTCATCTGTGAACAGGCTTGTTAATGAGTAGGCCGCGCTGCCATAACTGCTATCGAGAAGACGAATGACCGCCGGAAAATCCGCGCTCTGCACCATCTCGGATGCCTTCGCGGAAAAAGACTCGAACGCTTCGGAGTCGCTTTCCGCATAGGGCTTCACGGCCGCGGTAATGTTCTGATCGCCGAAGTGAAGCACGGCGAACGAGAAGCTCGTCTTTTCGCTGGTAATGGTGCTGGCAATCTGCGCACGGCCCAATGCCAGCCGGCCGCGACCGGAGGTGAACACCTCATAGGAGATGCGCCGCACGCGATAACAAAACAGCTGAGTCACATCGGGATACGAAGAAAACACGCTGCTGATGGCGTAATGCGCGGCCACCGGCTCCAGGCCATGCTGCAACGGCCCAATCTTCTGCCGGTAAATCATCGCTCCGTCGCCGGCTTCCGGATCGTTGGATCGGGCTTCTGCCAGCCGCGCGAGAAATGTGTCCTCAAGCCCGGCGGCCTGATCACCAAACAGCTCCTGCGCAAGCTGTACCACGCGCGCCGCGTAGGCAATTACCTGCACGGTCTCAATGCCCGCAATGTCGTCAAAGAACCATCCGCAGCTGGTGTACATCAACTGTGCATGGCGCTGCATCTCCATCAGCTTCAGCGCGCGCTCGCGCTCCGGAGCGCTTAGGCGGCGCGTCTGGTGCGCGCGCAAAAACTGCTCCTGCGTCACTTCGCCGCGCTCCAGAATCACCTGAATGTAGTTGTCGCGCGCAGTCCACACGTCGTTGAAGAGTTCGGCTCCGGCCGCTTCGGTCAGCGGCGCGATTGCGTCGCGCAGCTCATCCAGCGCTTGCCGCAGCGGCGCGCGCCACTTCTGGTTCCAGCCGCCGTGGCCGCCATTGCAGCCGCAGTCCGAGCGCCAGCGCTCCACGCCATGCACGCAGCTCCACGAAGTGTCGTCGGCGATTTCGCACTCGTACTCCGGTGGAAACTGCTCCAGGAAGTTCGCGTAGTTGGTCAGCTTTACCGTCTTGTCGTTCTCAATCAGCCGCAGAGCATAGGCCAGCGCCATTTCGCCGTGGCGATGATGATGCCCATAGGACTCGCCGTCGGTCGCCACGTGCACTAATTGCGGCTGCGCGTTGTCTTTGAAACCCGCTTTCAACCGCGAGGCAAACATATCGCCCGAGTTCAGCAGGCCTTCAAAGGCAATGGCGCGCGAGGCCGGCCCATCGTAGAAGAAGACCGCGATCGACGCGCCGGAAGCGAACTTCACGAGATAGGGATGTGTGGTGTCGACGCTTGCGCCCGGCGTGTCAATCCACGCGGCGCCATCTTTAAGCGCACGCACGCGCTTGCACTGATGCGGCGCCAGCAGCGTAAAGCGGATGCCTTCCTGAGCCATCAGCTCCAGGGTTTCGGTATCCGCCGCGGTCTCTGCCAACCACATGCCCTCAGGCGCCACGCCGTAGTGGTGTTTATAGTCGGCAATGCCCCAGCGGATTTGCGTGACGCGGTCGCGCCGGCTGGCCAGCGGCATAATGATGTGGTTGTAGACCTGCGCCATGGCCGAGCTGTGGCCGTTATAACTGGCGCGGCTGCGGCGCTCGCCGTCCAGAATCATGCGGTAGGTGCGCGGCGCATTGTCCTTCAGCCAGCTAAGCAGTGTGGGGCCGAAGTTGAAGCTGATGCGCGCGTAGTTGTTCACAATGCGCGTGATCTGGTTGGTGATGCTCAGAATGCGCGCGGCGCCGTTGGTGGCGTAGCTCTCGGCGCACACGCGCTCGTTCCAGTCGTGATAGGGCGCGGCGGAGTCCTGCGTCTCCACGGCTTCCAGCCAGGGATTCTCGCGCGGGGGCTGATAAAAATGTCCGTGAATGCAAATGAAACGCTTGCTTGAAGCCATCGACCACCCAGTGTATTTGCAGCTCTGTTGTTGGCAGGCGCTTTGGCTATTGTAGGCGCTTCCCCGCTGTCTATGCGCCTTTGGGCGGCACGGTGGTCACGCGGTCCAGGTCGCAGGCACGCCACATGTACCAGCTGGCCACACTGCGGAACGGCGCCCAGCGCTTGCCGCGCTTCAGCATGACCTCGGGTTTGGGCAGGTCGGCCGCCTCCAGCGCGCGATGTTTGGGCACGCGCATAAACGTGAGCGCAAAGCCTTTGCGGACGCCGTAGTCAGAGACCGGCAGCACATCGGGGCGGCCCAAGCGGAAGATGAGCAGCATTTCGACGGTCCACGGTCCGACGCCGCGCACGGCTGTGAGCCGCTCCACAATTTCGGCATCGCTCATGCGCACAATCGCTTTGTGGGTGGGCACGGTGCCATCCAGCGTTTTGGCGGCCAGGTCGCGCAGAGCCTTGATCTTGTTGCCGCTCACTCCACATGCGCGCAGCGGATCATCGGGCGTGGAGACGAGCGCGTGCGGCGCCGGGTCCCCGCCGAAGTACTCGCGCACGCGACGATGAATGGTGGCTGCGGCCTTGCCGTGCAACTGCTGATAGAGAATCGCTTCCAGCAGCGACTCAAAGGGCGAGGGCGAGCGGTCGAGCTTCATGGTAAACGGGCCGACCTTGTCAATTAATGCGCCCAGCCTGGAGTCGTTCGTGCGCAAGTGGTTCAGCGCTTCGCCGGCATCGAAGGGGAGTTTTCTTGCCCGTCCGTTGTGGATCATAGGGACACAGTGTATCGCGGGGGCAAACAGGAATATAAATAGGAGAGCCAATTGCGAGACCTGCCGGAAAAATGAACCCCAAGCGCAACGTGTTGATTCAGCCTTCCAACGAATTCGACCGCCGGCAAGAGCGCTCGGGCTCCAGTCTAACGTTCTGGCTTTTCCTGCTCGGCGCAGTAGCAGGCCTAGTCAGTGCGCATGGCGTGATTCCCTTTGGAAAGGGATTCGAAATGTGCGAGCTCGCCAAGAATCTGGCCGAGCATGGTTCCTATGCAAATCCATTTGGCGTCCTCCCCACCGGGCCTACAGCCGCCAATCCGCCGCTCTATCCCGTGATTTTGGCGCTTTACATCAAGGTCCTTCGCAATCAAAGCCTGGTGTTTCTGGCCGCGGTTGTGGGCAATCTCATCGCGAATGCATGCACTGCCGCTCTGCTGCCGCGCGTTTCCCAGGTTTTCTTTCGCGATGCCCGGCCGGGAATCACCGCTTCGATTCTCTGGGTAGCATCGGTCCAGCTGATGCCCGCATGGGATGTCAGCTTTACTGTTGTACTTCTGCTGCTGTTCATCCTTGTGACCGCGGGGATGGGCGGCGGCCAGCCGAGTTGGAAGGCCGCACTGCGCGGAGGCATGATTGGCGGTGCGTTGTTCCTTCTAAACCCGTCGACGACTCTGATTGTTGTGCCCTGGTTGGCCTATCTGCAGATCGCCAGTTCCAATCGCAGGCGGCTGTTTGGCGGAATCGCTCTGCTGCTTGTGATTGTGAGCCTTTTTGCATTGGGCTGGGCCGTGCGGAATCGCCTTGCGCTGGGAAGCTTTGTTGTTCGCACAAACCTGGGAAGCGCTCTCTACACTTCGAATAATGATTGCGCGCGGCCGAGTCTGGTCGAATCGGCGCAGAGTGGCTGCTACCAGACGTACAATCCAAATTCGAGCCTCAATGAGGCACAGCTTCTTCGAGCAATGGGCGAGCCGGCCTACGACCGCATGCGCACGGAAGACACCAAAGCCTGGATTCGCAGCCACCCTTCTGCATTTCTTCAGCTCACGCTTGCACGTGTGCGGGAGTTCTGGTTTCCGCTTCTTGAACAGCATCCCTTCAATTCTGTCGTTCTTTGGACCGGGACGGTATTGTCCATTCCCGGAATGATTCTGGCAATGCGCAGGCACGCGCGGCCGACCCTATATCTCTTGACGATCTTTGCGCTTTATCCGTTGATGTATTACGCCGTGGTCAGCGATGTGCGTTATCGATATCCTGTTCTCTGGGCAAGCATGCTTCTTGCGGGCTTTGCCTTGCGCCAGCTTGTGCCACGCAAGTGGCAGCCGCGCCAATCGAATACCTGATGCAGTTTTTGCGCCGCTTATCGATTCCCCTCCGCCACGCTTTACCATCGAAGGTGAATCTCGTGTGATTGGAGCAGCCTGATGAAGATGCGCCCGGGTTCGCAAACCGGATTTTTGTTGTGCGGTAAAGAGTGGACGGATGGCGAATCGCTGGAAGTGCGCGCGCCGTGGGATCAGGGCCTTGTTGGCCGCGTCACCATTGCCACACGTGCCGACGCGCGCCAGGCCGTAAGCCACGCCGTGGCCAGTCTGCGCCGCACGCGTGCCTTGCCGCGCTGGAAGCGCCGCGAAATCCTCGAAGACATTGCCGCCGCGCTCATCGAGCAGAAGGAGCGCTTCGCGCAGCTCATCGTGGCTGAAGCCGGCAAGCCTGTCCGTCTGGCGCGTGCCGAAGTTGATCGCTCCGTGCTCACCTTCAAGACCGCCGCTGAAGAAGCCGCGCGCCTGGGCGGCGAGTCGATTCCGCTGGACCTGAGCGAGGGCAATGAAGGCCGCTGGGGCTTGATGCAGCGCTTTCCCGTGGGTCCGGTTCTCGCAATCACGCCGTTCAACTATCCGTTGAATCTGGTGACGCACAAAGTGGCTCCGGCCATCGCTTCCGGCTGCCCGGTGATTTTGAAGCCGGCTCCGCAAACGCCCTTTACCGCGCTGGCGCTGGGGGAAGTGATTCTTAAAGCGGGCTGGCCGGAAGAAGCGCTGGCCGTGCTGCCGCTGGAGAACGCCGATACGGCGTGGCTGGCGGAAAAGGAAGACCGCATCAAGCTGGTCAGCTTTACCGGCTCTGCCGCGGTGGGTTGGGAGCTGAAGACGCACTCTGGCCGCAAGCGCGTGGTGCTTGAACTGGGCGGCAACGCCGCGCTGATTGTGCACAGCGACTGGACCGATTTGGACGATGCCGCGCAGCGCACGGCGCATGCGGCCTTCGCCTATGCCGGCCAATCGTGCATCAGCGTGCAGCGCGTCTTTGTGCACAGGGCCATCTATCAGACCTTCCTTTGGAAGGTGGTTGAAATCGCCGGCAAGCTGGTTCCCGGCGACCCGTCCAATGACGCCACTGAAGTGGGTCCGCTGGTCCGTCCCGCGGAAGCCGAGCGCGTGGAGGCGTGGATCAAGGAAGCCGTGGCCGGAGGTGCAAAGCTGGTGGCAGGTGGTGAGCGCAAAGGCTCGTTGGTTTCTCCCACCATCCTGACCGGAACCCAGGCGGGAATGAAGATCCGCGACGAAGAAGTCTTCGGCCCTGTGGTCGTGATTGAGCCCTACGACGACTTCGAAGAGGCATTGGCCTCAGTGAATCACTCCCGCTATGGTTTGCAGGCTGGCTTGTTGACCCGTGACTCAGGCCGCATCCTGACAGCCTATCGCGAGCTCGAAGTCGGCGCGCTGATTGTTGGCGACACGCCCACCTGGCGGCTTGATCCAATGCCGTACGGCGGCGTGAAAGATTCGGGTCTGGGCCGCGAGGGCGTCCGCTCCGCCATTGAAGAGATGACGGAGCCGCGCATGCTGGTCATGTCGGTCCATCCCTAAAGGCGGCGGTCGCGTATACTTGCGCCGATGGATCTCGGCCTTCAAAACAAACTCATTATCGTTACAGGTGGCGGCGCCGGAATCGGCGGCGCCATCTCGCGTGCCTGCCTGGCGGAAGGCGCTCGGGTTGTCGTTCTCGGCAGGCCCTCAAAAAATGTTCTCGACTTTATGGCGGAGATGCGCGCCTCGCAGGCGGCTTGTCATCTTGTCGAGGTGCATCTTGAAGATCTGGACCGCTGCAAGGCGGCCATCGAAGAAGTGGAAGCCGCGCATGGCGACATCTACGGCTTGGTCAACAACGCCGGCGTGAATGATGGCGTCGGCTTGCAGTCTGGCTCGGTGGAGGCTTTCGTCCAGAGCCTGCAGAAGAACCTGACGCACTGCTACGCGCTGGCCCATTACGCGCTGCCGTCGCTCAAGCGTACTCAGGGCGCGATTGTGAACATCAGCTCCAAAGTGGCGCTTACCGGACAGGGCAATACCTCCGGCTATGCGGCCAGCAAGGGCGCACAACTGGCGCTTACGCGCGAGTGGGCGGCCGAACTGCTGAAAGACAACATCCGCGTGAACGCCGTGCTGCCGGCCGAAGTGATGACGCCGCTTTACCGCCGCTGGCTTGACACTCTGGGCGATCCCGACGAGGAGTTGCGCCGCATTACCAGCAAGATTCCGCTGGGCCATCGCATGACGCTCGACTCGGAAATCGCCGCCGCCACGGTTTTTCTGCTCTCGCCCGCGCAGTCGGCGCACACCACCGGCCAGCACATCGTTGTGGACGGTGGCTACGTGCACCTGGACCGCGCGCTGACGTAGCGGCTTCCAGCAGTTCCGGCGCCGACGCAGCCCTGCGGCTATTTTCCTGTGGTATTGCCACAGGAATTTGTGTACTCTTCCTGTGGTAGTCCCACAGGGAGGCTCATGTCGCCGGAAAAACTAGACCTGTTACAAGGCACGCTTGATCTTATGGTTCTTCAAACGCTCAGTGCCATGGGGACGTTGCATGGCTATGGCATTGCGCGGCGTATTGAGCAGGTGAGCGGCAACGGAGTGCTGCTGAATCAGGGCACCATCTACGCATCCCTGGTCCGCCTGGAGCAGCGCGGCTGGGTTGATACCTCCTGGGGCACATCGGAAAACAATCGCAAGGCCAAGTTCTACGCCATTACCCGAACCGGCCGCCGCCAGCTGACGGCCGACGCGCGCTATTGGGAACGTTTGACGGAAGTGATGGAGCGGGTGATGAGCATGAACAAATCCACCAGCGGGAGATCTGGCGCTTGAGCACTGTCCGCCAATTTTCGCGCAAAGCGCTGGCGTTTTTTCGCAAGCGTTCGCTCGATGTGGAGCTTGAGGCCGAGCTTGAAGCGCATCTTGCGCTGGCTATCGACGACTACACGGAGCGCGGCTACTCGCCGGAAGAGGCACGCCGCGCTGCGCTCATTCACTTTGGCGGTATCCAGCAGGCGCGGGAAAAACAGCGCTCATCGCGAGGTCTTATGCCGGTCGACATTCTTCTTCAGGACGCAAAGTACACCTTCCGCACCCTTTTCCGCGACCCCGGCTTCACTATTGTTGCCGTGCTTATCCTGGCTCTGGGAATTGGCGCGAATATCGCCGTCTTCAGCGTGGTCAACACGCTGCTTCTGCGCCCACTTCCATTCGTCAATTCGAATCAGCTTGTGTGGATAGCCCCGCCGCCGAGCAAGTGCGGACTCTCCTGTGCCACCTACTCGACGGACGCGTACGACGAGTTCCGCATGTACACGCGCTCCTATCAGGATGTGACAGGCTACTTTGCTTTCTCCAGCCCCGGCAATCTCAGCCTCTCGCTGGGTGGCGCGCCTGTTCCGGCTACCGGCATCGACGTGATCCACAATTTCTTCAAGGTGCTTGGCGTGCAGCCGGCCATGGGACGCGCCTTCACTGAGGCCGATGCAGCCAACGGCGCCGCCCCCGTGATTTTGCTGAGCAACGCATGGTGGCGCCGCCAGTTCAATGCCGACCCCAACATTGTTGGCAAGGCATTCGACATCAATGGGCGACAGACTACGGTCATTGGTGTGCTGCCAGCGTCGTTTGATTTTGGCTCCGTTTTCCAGCCGGGCGCGAAGGTGGACGCCATCACGCCACTCAATCTCTACGGGCCTCCGCGAGACTGGGGCAATATCATCACCTTTCTGGGCCGGCTCAAGCCGGGCATCAGCCTGGCCCAGGCTACTTCAGATGCCGAACAGGCCTCCCATCACATGTGCTGGAACAACAAGTATCCGGCCACGTGCGGCAACTACGCGGGGTTCGTCGTTCCCTTTCCGCTCAAGGACTATGTGAGCGGCAAGCTGCGCCGCTCGCTCATCGTGTTGTGGTCGGCTGTTGGGGCCATTCTGCTCATCGCCTGCGTCAACCTTTCCAACCTGCTGCTGTCGCGTGCCGCCGCGCGCAGCAAGGAGTTCGCGATGCGCTCGGCGCTTGGCGCCAGCCGCACGCGCATCGTCTGTCAGCTCCTCACGGAGAGTCTGATCCTCTCCGGCGCCGGGGCTGTTGGCGGCTTGCTGCTGGCCGAGATTCTGATTACATGGCTGGCGCATCAAGGCGCCATCGCGCTGCCGCTGCTCAGCCTTCTGCACCTTGACGGGGCCGCACTCGGCTGGACAGTTTTGATTGCCATTGCCGCGGCCATGCTCTTCGGCCTTGCGCCGGGTTTGCGCGCAGCCTCCGGCAACCTGCAAGAGGCGCTGAAGGACTCCGGTCCCGGCGCGGGCCAAAGCCGCAGCCACGAGCGCGTGCGCTCCATCCTGGTTGTCTCAGAGGTGGCGCTGGCCTGCATGCTGCTTATCGGCGCCGGTCTGCTGCTGCGCAGCTTTCTCCATGTGCTTGATGTGGACCTGGGCTTTCAGCCTGAGCGCGCGGCCTCCATCAAGGTGGACTACGATGACTCGGCGCCCACCGCAGCTGCATCCGTCCAGAAGCGCACGGCCATCTTTCAGCAGGTCATCGCCCGCGTCAGCGCCATTCCCGGTGTAGAGACGGCGGGCATCACTGATTACCTGCCGCTCGACCGCAATCGTTCCTGGGGAACTCCGCTCCCCATAGGCGTCAAGGTATCCGGCAAGGACGTTCCACCCGGCCCGCTTGTCTACGTAGTAACTCCCGGCTACATCCACGCCATGGGAACCCGCATCGGCGGCCGAGACTTCGCCTGGTCTGACGGCCCCAGCAGCGAGCCCGTAGTGATTATTGACTCCGGCTTTGCCCGCTATCTTGCTTCGCTCGCCCACTGGCCAGACAACAACGCCGTTGGCCAGCTGCTCGACAACGGCCCAAACAACCAGCCGATCCGAATCATCGGCGTCGTTGACAATATTCGCGAGGAATCCACTGAAGCCCAGACCGGCTGGCAAATCTACTACCCCATGACACAAGCCAACCCTTCCAGCGCGGAGCTGGTCATCCGAACCCGGCTCGACCCCGCCGTGCTCGGAAAAAGTGTCTTGAGCGCCTTGCGCGATCTCAATCCCAAACAGTCGGCGGCGGAATTCAAGCCTCTGCAAATGCTGGTGGACCATGCGAACTCTCCACGGCGTTTCTTCATGATGCTGGTCGGCGCATTCGCCACACTGGGCCTGCTGCTGGCTGCGCTGGGCATTTACGGAGTGATTAGCTACTCGGTGACGCGGAAGACGCAGGAGATAGGCATTCGCATGGCTCTGGGCGCATCCGCCGGTCTTGTGGAAAGGCAGATTCTGAGTGGAACGTTGCGGCTGGCGCTGGCCGGCATTCTGCTGGGTTCGGCTGCCGCGCTGGGTGTGGCACGGCTTATCGCTACGCTGCTTTTCAACACGTCGCCTTTCGACCTGACGACCTACGTTGCCATGTCCGCCACCCTGCTTGCGGTTGCGCTTGTGTCTGGCTACGTTCCCGCGCGCCGGGCCGCGCGCATCAATCCCATGACTGCGTTGCGCTCGAATTAGCAAAGCAAAAGGCAGGGGCCTGGGCCCCTGCCTTTCATGCCACTGAGTGGCGTGTATTACTCCGTCACTTCCAGCTCCGCGTGCAGGGTTGCGGTGGAGTCGCCGCCGGCCCACACGTCGAAGGTGCTGGCTTCCACGCCCCACGCCTTGGTTTGCGGGCTCCAGAACTCAAGCTCGTCCTTGCCCAGAGTGAACTTCAGCGTCTGCGTCTCGCCTGGCTTCAGCGTCACGCGCTGGAAGCCCTTCAGCTCCCGCACTGGCCGTGAGGCCGAGCCGTAGCGCTGGTGAATGTAGACCTGCGCCACCGCGTCGCCTTCCACGCTGCCGGTGTTGGTCACGTCCACCTCGGCCTCGGTTGCTTCGCCTGCCTTCATGCTGGTCTTGGTCAGCTTCAGGTGGTCGAACTTGAAGGTCGAGTAGCTGAGTCCGTAGCCGAATGGATAGAGCGGCTTCGAGGACAGGTCCCAGTAGCGCGAAGTAAACGTGGGCCGGTCCTCCGGCTCGTGGGTCAGGTTGTGGTTGTAGTAGAGCGGCTCCTGGCCGGCCACGCGCGGCCAGCTTACCGGCAGCTTGCCGCCGGGGTTCACGTCGCCGAAGAGCACATCGGCAATCGCGTTGCCGCCCTCGCTGCCCGGATACCACGCCTCAAGGATTGCCGGCACGTGCTCGCTGGCCCAGCGAATGTCGAGCGGGCGGCCATTTTCAAGCACCAGTATTACCGGCTTGCCGCTGGCTACGGCCGTCTCCAGCATCTGCTGCTGAATGCCCGGCAGGTCCAGGGTGGCGCGCGAGGCCGCTTCGCTGCTCATGCTTGAGACTTCTCCCATCACCGCGATAACCACGTCAGCGTTGGCAGCCGCGTCCTTTACTTTGGCCAATGTTTCCGCAACCTCAGCCGCGGTCGGCGGCGGCATCGGCTTTTTGCCGGAGAGTTGATCGAGCAGGCCCGCGTAGATGCGCGTCGGAATCGGGCCGGTGACCACGGTGATTTGCGCATCGGCGCCGAGCCGGTTCTTGAGGCCGGCCAGCACCGTTACAGGGTTGCTCTTGCTGCCGCTGCCGAACAGGCCCTCGACGGTCCAGCCGCCTTCGATGTCGGAGCCGGAGTCGGCCAGCGGACCAATGACGGCAATCTTCTTTGTCGATTTGGCCAGCGGAAGCGCCTGATTTTCGTTGCGCAGCAGCACCATGGAGCGCGAGGCGACTTTACGCTCGAGTACGCGGCCTTCGGGGCGGCTCAGAGTGGCGTCCACCTTCGACTCGTCCACGTAGGGGTTATCGAAAAGGCCGAGGCGGTACTTGGCTTCAAGAATCGAGAGCACGGCCTTATCGATGGAAGCCTCAGGCACCTTGCCTGCTTTCACCAGTGCGGCCAGATTTTTGGTGTAGGTCTGGCTGGCCATGTCCATATCCATCCCAGCGCTGAAGCCCTTGTACGCTGCATCGGAGGGGTCTTTGGCAAAGCCGTGCACCTGCAGGCTGGCCACGGCAAAAGCGTCGGAGACGACAAAGCCTTTGAAGCCCCAGTCTTTGCGCAGCACGTCGGTGAGCAGCCAGTGGTTGCCGCTGGCCGGCACATCGTTCAGGTCCATGTAGGCGCTCATAAAGGTGCCCGCACCGGCCTGCTCTGCCGCATGAAAGGGCCTGAGATAAACGTTGTGCATCAACTCTTCGGGCACGTAAGAGGAGTCGTAATCGCGGCCGCCGTCCGCAGCGCCGTAGCCTGCAAAGTGCTTCACGCAGGCCATCACGCTGTTCGGGCCGAGCTCTTCGCCCTGGAAGCCCTTTACCTGCGCGCGCGCCATGGCCGAGCCCAGGTATGGATCTTCGCCTGCGCCCTCCACAATGCGGCCCCAGCGGGCGTCTCGCGCAATGTCCACCATCGGAGTAAAGGTCCACTGAATGCCGGCTGCGCGTGCATCGCTCGCGGCCCAGCGCTGGACTGTCTCTTCAACCTTCGGATCCCACGACGAAGCCATCGCCAATGGCACGGGGAAGACCGTGCGGTAGCCATGAATCACATCGAAAGCAAAGATAATCGGGATATGCAGCCGCGACTTCTCCATCGCGATGTGCTGCAGCCGGTTAATCTCCTTCACGTCGATGAGCCACAGAATCGAGCCCACGCGCCCTTGTTCCACCAGCACGTCGGGCTTCTCCATCGACAGTCCGGGCATCATTACGCCCGAAGACTGGTTCAACTGGCCAACTTTTTCGTCCAGCGTCATCTGCCTCAACAGCGCCTCAGCCTTGCGGTGCGCCTCATCGGCGGTCATAGCCACTGCTTGAGTGGCCAAACCGCCTGCAATCGCCAGCAAGCCGAGAGCGGCCGCCAGCCAGTTCTTGCTCCATACTCGTTTCATTCGTCTTCACCTGTTGTTCTTGCGGAACGGAGAAGGATAATCGATGGCGCATGGGCGTGAGAACTGGGCCGGGGAAAGACCCGGCTGGAGAGGACTGATTTAGGAGCTGGGGCTGATAGGCCGGCAAAAAAGGCGCCCTTCGATTCACGCCGTCTGAATGGAGTCAGACGGAAAATCGAAGGGCGAGGAGCCGCAATCACAAGAAAGTTGTTCCCAAGTCATGCACCGGCACAAGAGGAGTTTGCCCCCCGTTCGATACTGCTCAAGACACACTTTCTGGACCGCCTAGAACTCTACTGTTGGTTTCCATACGTCTCTACGTTCCATCGGGTAACAAATTGGGAATCTGCTTATAAAGCCCCACATTAAAATCGATTTACTAAAGTGTAGACAGCCTCGATACCCCCACGTATCATACCTGTGCGATGGGAGATAGCCTCCAAGAGCACTCCTGTGCACCCTATCGAAACGCGCGTGGAAGCAAACTCCAAATCCGTTCAGGCACCCGAGAACCCGCCGCCAGCGCCCGCCGAGGTGCGCGCCCAGTTGGAGCGTCTGCTGGTCCATCCACTCTTTGCCAACAGCAAGCGCTACCCGGCCCTGCTCGCCTATGCGGTGGAGCAGGCGCTGCAGGGCAATGGGGCCGAGCTGAAAGAACGCAGCATCGGAGTGGAGGTCTTTGGGCGTTCCCCTGCCTACGACGCCAATTCCGATCCGGTGGTCCGCATCACCGCTGGCGAGGTGCGCAAGCGGCTCTCGCAGTACTACTACGACACCGCGCATACCGGTGAGCTGAGGATTGAGCTGCCGGTCGGCACCTACGTGCCCCAGTTTTTCGCGGCGGCCAGGCCCGCGTCTCAGGAGGCGGCGACCGCTCCGCCGGAGCAGCCTTCAATTCCTGTTGACCCATTGCCGCAGGCAGATTCTCTTCGCCGCGGCTGGTTTGCGGCTGCACTCTTGATGCTGCTTTGCCTGGCAGCCGGCGCCGGTCTGGGTTATGCATTGCACCCCAAGCCTGTGCCCCCTCCTCCACCGACCAGCGTGGACCGCTTCTGGGAGCCGTTTACCTCCAGCCCGAACGCCACCACCTTCTGCATGGGAGAGCCGGCGCGCGACATAGACACGGACGACATTCAGTCTTATGACACGCCGCTTCCGCCGTCAAAGCCGGAGCCGCTCTACTTCCGGCTGCATTACTCCGGCAACCTGGCCCTGGCCGATGTTGTTACACTGACGCACGCCGCGGCGCCCCTTGAGGCACGCCACAAGAGCTTCCGCATCGTACCTGCCTCCGAGGCCTCGTTCGTGCAGCTGCGCGAGGGGCCCATTGTTCTGATTGGCGGCTTCGATAACATCTGGACGCTGCGTATTACCCAGAATCTGCGCTTTGGCTTTGCGTCAAAGGATGGCGTGGCGATTCTGGTCGATCGCGAGAACCCAAAAGCAACGCCGTGGGCCACCGCCTGGGATCTGCCCTATGAAAAGCTCTCGCGCGACTACGCCATTGTGGCGCGTATCCACGACAGCACCACCGGCCAGCCGGTGATGATCGCCGCAGGAATCTCAGAGGAGGGCACGGAAGCCGCGGGCGAGATGCTCTACAACCCCGTCTATCTCGACTCATTGCTGGCCAAGGTTCCGGCGGACTGGGAGCGCAAAAACATTGAGGCGGTCATTGAGACACAGGTGATTCAGGGCCACTCCGGCCCGCCCCAGGTGCTTGCGGTCAAGACCTGGTAGCGCCATCCAAATCACCTAATGTGGTTAGAAATTGAGATGCGAGGGTATACCTTGCCTCAGGCGGATCCATGGCTGGCCCGCCGTCATCCTTCAATCGCCGCAGATAATAACGCGCACGCGGCCTTGATCGATCTTCCGATCACTTCGCCTTGGATTTAGCCTTCTGTGCTGCCCAGCGCCGGCGCTGCGCATCGGCAATCCGTTTACGTGCCTCAGGACTCAGTACGCGCTTCTTGCGGCCGGGTGCGGCAACGCGGGTTGTTTTCTCACCAGTCAGACGAGCGCTAATTTTTCCGGTACCTGCAAGCAGGTTGCGGACTTGGGTGAGTTTTGCTATTTCAGTGTCAATCTGTGCAAGGATAGCTTCAATTCCCATAGCGTTGAGGATAACTCAAACGCGTGAATCTGAGAACGACTCCATTCCGGATTTTGCGGGAATTGCAACCTTTGAAGAACCGCACACGCGGAGTGGAAGCTACTTCAGTTTCACCAAAATTGCAGGCGCAGTTTGGTTAAAGCTGTTCGCAAGAAACATCTGACCGATGAGTCAGCGCAACAGCATGGCTCCTGAAAAGATCGCTCCACTAGCAGGAGCTTTCGTCGAGTCAGCAAAACAAAGGGAGCAGGCTGGATGCCTGCTCCCTGTTTTTGTGACTCCAGCGGATGAACGTTCGCGCGCCGACTAAACCGCAACCGCCGCCGGCTGACGCCGCCACGCATACAGCGGGAAGTGGTTGGCCATTTCCGCCACCGCGCCGCGAATGCGCTCCAACGCCGCGTCGTCGCTGCGCTTCTCCAGCGCCTCGGCAATCCAGCGCGCAATCTGCTTCATCTCGGCTTCGCCCATGCCGCGGGTGGTCAGCGCCGGCGTGCCCACGCGGATCCCCGAGGGCTTCAGCGGCGGGTTTACGTCGTAGGGGATGGTATTTTTGTTCACCGTGATGCCGGCCTTGCCCAGCGCCAACTCGGCCTCGGAACCGAAGATGCCCTTTTCAAAAACATCCACGAGCATCAAATGGTTGTCGGTTCCGCCGGAGACGATGCGGAAGCCCGCATCCTGCAGCGCGGCGGCCAGCGCTTTGGCGTTGGCCACAACCTGCGCCGCATAGGTTTTGAAGTCGGGCCGCAGCGCCTCGCCAAAGGCTACGGCTTTGGCTGCCACAATGTGCACCAGCGGGCCGCCCTGCTGGCCGGGGAAGACTGCCATGTCGACGGCCTTGCCGATGGTCTGCTCGGGCTTCTCGCCCACCTGGAAATCCTTGCCGCACAAAATCAGGCCGGCGCGAGGTCCGCGCAGCGTCTTATGCGTGGTGGTGGTGGTAATGTGCGCGTGCGGCACCGGCGAAGGGTGCGCGCCGCCGGCCACCAGGCCTGCGATGTGCGCCATGTCGAAGACCAGCTTTGCGCCAACTTTGTCGGCAATCTGACGCATGCGTTCAAAATCCCAAAAGCGCGGATAGGCGCTGCCGCCGCCGATGATGACCTTGGGATTTTCGCGCGTGGCGATCGATTCCAGCTCGTCGTAGTCGATGAGTTCGGTGTCTTTGCGTACGGTATAGAACGTGGTGCGGTACAGCTTGCCGCTGAAGCTGAGCTTGTGCCCATGGGTCAGATGGCCGCCGTGCGCCAGGTCGAGACCCAGAATCGTGTCGCCGACTTTGAGCACCGCCATGTATGCCGAAGCGTTGGCCTGCGAACCGCTGTGCGGCTGCACGTTGGCATACTCGGCGTTAAAAAGCTGTTTGGCGCGGTCGCGCGCCAGATTCTCGACTACATCGGCATACTCGCAGCCACCGTAGTAGCGACGTCCCGGATACCCCTCCGCGTATTTGTTGGTAAATACGGAACCTGCGGCCTCAAGAACCGCCTCCGACACGAAGTTTTCGCTGGCAATCATCTCCAGCCCTTCGTGCTGGCGCAGGGTTTCGTGGTCGATGGCGGCGGCCACCTCGGGGTCGGCTTGGGCAAGGGTCTGCGGCATGCGGTCGGTCATACCAAGGATTTTACGGCAAGCCCGGCTCACCGCATCCAAATGAAATTTGGAGAAGGACGCCCCTTTTCAGCGCGGAACCGTTTGCATGGTCGCAGCCACCACGCGCCCGGTGCGCGCATCGGCAGCCCAAACCGCCAACCGCAGCGGTCCTACAGCCTTCAGGTCTCCGGCAAGGCTTACGCCGTCCACGTGCAGGCTGCGGCCGTCTGCAACGGCCCCACTGAACTCCTTCAGCGCGCGAACCACCGCCACGTGATGCAGCGTTCTGCCGGCATTCTCTCCGCGGCTTACGTCGCTGTGGGTGGCATCGGCGGCAACTGCGGCAAAAAGCCTGGCATGCGGGTCAATTTGCCCGCGCACGCGAAAGCTGACCATCCCGTTGCCGGCGTGGATCTCCTGGAGTGCAAGTGGAGTTTTCGTAATGGCTGCCGCCTGTGCAATCGCAGCGGTCATTCTGCGCTCGTCGCTACCCACAAACTGCCAGGCACCGTCGACCACGGCCTGCGGCGTGTAGATGGAACTCAGGCCGAAGCGTGCGCCGTAGGCCTGCTGCCGCGTGTCCATCGTGTCGAATGAGAAAGGATCGCGCCAGCCCAGGTAGTTCCAGTAGGTCACGTGCTCGCTGAGCACGATCACCTCCGCGCCGGGAACAGACTGCTCCTTGTCCAGACGCTCCAGAAGGCGGTCGGCGGCGGGGCAGTCGGAACAGCCCTCGGAGGTAAACAGCTCAACCAGCACAGGCACGCGCACGGACTGCGCCATAGCGCCGCGCGCTGCAAACAGACTGGCTGCAGCAAGCAGAAGCCCAAGCCCCCACCGGCGCAACAGAATCGGCAACGGATTCCTATCGCTCATGAGTATGGGATGGATTGGCGAGCTGAAGAGTTACAGACGAGATCCGGCTGGCTACTTGTACTTTCCTTCTGGCGTTCCATGAATCTTGAGCCAGTCCAACACGCGCTGCTCATACTCCTGCGGGTTGGCGCTGGAAGCACCGACATGATTTGCATTGGCCGGTTCCCAAAGCGAGACGTTGCCGTGGCTCGCACGCAAAATCATCTCCGAGTGCCGTGGCGGAAGATTGTCGTCCTTCAAACCGTGAATCAACAAAACTGGCACGTGGCTGTGTTCGACCGCTTCGCGCGGTGAAGCCTGCCTCAGATCGACTCCGTACTTTGTTCGTACGTACAAAAGTCCCGTCTCCACGGCAGGCCACAGTAGCGTTCGTCCAGCCCATGCGCCGGTTCCCAACTGCTGGCCCATGCGGTCGTAAGCAGCCTCGCGAAAACTGGCAAAGGGCGATTCCGCGACCACGGCGCAGAACTCCGGTTCCACCGCAAGCGATTGAAGCAATTGCGCTGCACCCATCGAGTCTCCTAGTCCATCGATGCAGTGTGGATTCTGTGTTTGCTTTAGCCAGTTGAACCAGTTGCGAATGTCATCTCGCTCCAGGACTCCATAGGTTGCAATGGCCCCGCCACTGGCGCCGTGCGCCCGCGCATCCGGCAGCAGCGCGGCGTATCCGTGCCTTAACAGCATGTCTGCGGGTCCAAGCACGCCCGCACGATTGTCCGACTGCCCGTGGAGCAGAATGATCGCATCGCCGTTCCACTGCACGGGTTTGAAGAGCCATCCGTTCAGCGTCGTTCCGTCGTTGGAGCGAATCGAAACCATCTGAAGCTGCGCGCCTGTCTGTTGAGAGAGCCGCAATGCCAGCGCGGAGTCCTGCTCACTAAGTGGTCGGCGTGCGGGATGAAGCGCCCACTCTGAAGCGGTGATACCGGCAAACGCGCATAGTCCGAGCCAGATCCCGGCCAGAACAATCGCACCAACAAGCGCCAGCCGTCGTAGTCGCATGGAAGCTTCTACGAACGGCCTCTTGCCGATGTTCCCGATGGAATGAGTTGTATCTCTAGACGACGGCTCAGCGCAGCCCTAGCGGGCTTCAACTTCTTCCGGGGTCTCTTCGCGCACGGCGCTGCCGCCGGTTGTCCGCGTCTCCTCGCGCAACTGCTTGTAGGCGCGATGCACAAATGAGCCCAGGTACCAGCCGTCCATGTACTTGAACGGCGTTTCGCCGGTGGTGTAGTGGCCGCAGGGCAGCACCTTCAGCTCAAAGTTGAGCCGGTGGCGGCGGAAAGCTTTCACCACTTCCAGCGAGTACTCGCGCGGGAAGGTCAGATCGTACTCGGCGTAGACCAGCAGGATCTTTTTGAGCAGCCCGTCGACTTCATCGCTTGCGATCAGGTCGTAGTAGCTGACCGGGCTGACAGCCGACCACAGCGCCCGCAGACGATCCTGGGTCAGGCCTGTTTCTTCCAGCGCGGCGCGAATGTGCCGTGTGCTTTGCCCGGCCCACACCACATCGCCAAAGGCTGTGGAAGCGTGGTTAAAGGCGTTGACGCGGATGCGCTTGTCGTGCGCACTGGCCAGAAAGGCATAGCAGGAGCCGAGGCTGGTGCCGAGCACGCCGAAGTGCTCGTAGCCCTGCTCCTCAAGCCAGTCCACGCAGCAGCGAATATCTACCACCGCCTGGCGGCATGCGGAGATGGTGCGGCCAATGTTTGCGCTGACCGCGTAGTCCGAGCGCTCCAGTTCAACAGGCCGGCGAATGTCGTGATAGGGCTTGGAGAGCCGCAACGCGGAGACACCGAACTTGTTGAAGATGCTGCACAGCGCGTTGTGGCTGAAGGCGTCGGCATTCCACTGCGGCAGGATGACGATGGCCTGCCGGGGCCGCGAGGGATCCTTGTGCGGCGGCGCCGGATACCAGCGCGCATTCACCTGATCGTTTTCCGGATAGGGCGTGCGCTCCGCCGAAGTGAAGCGAAGGAACTGCGCCTTGGAGATTTTGCCTTCTTCGGCCTGGCGGCGAATCTCCGCCTCCTGGGCCAGCGTCTCCGGCCGAACATTAGTGGGGAAGAGCATCGGATGCCGCTCTTCCAGCCGGAAATCCGTGGGCCGCTCGTAGCTGAAAAATTCGCGGCTGTGGCGGATAAGAGCTTCGTTGATGCGCACCATGGCGGCTTCAGCCGAGGCATCGTCGCGCACCGACTCGGGCGCGGGAATTACCGATGCGAGACCGTGCGCCTCAAGCCAGGGTTCAATCCACTCAAAGCCCCATTCCAGCGGGCGAACCACGCGATTTTCATCGCGCGTCGTGAGCCGGTACTCCCAGTCGTACATCCAGCGCGCGTAACGTTTCTTCAGCATTGTCCTGATTCAATTTTATCGCGTGCGGACGCCGCGATGCCGCGGAGCCGCTGGATTAGCGCCGATCATTCGGCCCGCAAGGCCCGCATTGGGTCAATGCGCATGGCGCGAACCGCAGGCACCACCGCGGCGGCAACTGCAATCAGCAACACGATGGCGCCGCTGACTGCTGCCCCTGCGAAGATGCCTGCTTGCGGCTCTGCCAGCAATTTGCGCACAGCGCTCTGGGTCATCCACGTCAGTGCCAGACCGCAGGCCAGGCCAAGCACGATTTCGGCAATTGTGCGACGGCTGATGTCAAGCAGGATGGAGCCGCGCCCTGCCCCCAGCGCCATGCGGATTCCCAGTTCGCGTGTACGCAGGGTTACGCCGCGCATGAGCAATCCGTAGAGCCCCAGTGCGGTGAGCAGCAACGCAAGCAGAGCAAACGTGCCGGAGAGGCTTACCAGCATCCGCTCGCGGCTCAGGTCCTGATTGATCACCTGCTGCAGCGTTTGCACCTTGATGCCTGCTCCCTGCGGCATGGTTTGGCGCACCACGGCCTTCACGGCTTCAGCAGCCAAGGCAGCCGATTGCCCGCGCACAACCAGGATTCCCGACGGGTCGTAGAACTTGGTTGCCACAGCCGGGTCCTCGATGTCGTACAGCATGGCCGGAGCCGGGCTGCGCAGCGAGACGAACTTCGCGTCGTCCACAACGGCAACTACGCGGCATGCATTTTTGGGGTCGAGATTCGTCCCGTCGGGCTGGTCCATCGTCGAAAAATAGACCCGTTCGCCCACTGCATTCTGATGGGGAAAGAACGTGCGCGCCAGCGCATCGCTTACGGCGCAATTGCCCACAGCTCCCGCATTGGCCGCTACGCTTTTGCCGGTCAAAATCCGCGTCCCGGCGGCGTCGAAGTATCCGGCGGTTGCTTGTACGTAATACAAACTTGGATTGCTGTGCACCACGTGGTTGCGGTCCACGGAGAACATATGGCTGGCTCCGAACGACCCAGACATGGGAGCCGCGCTGATGTATCCGGCAGCTTGAACACCTGGCATGGACCGCACCGCGGCCAGCACACGGCTGGTGAGGGCAACAGACTGCTCGGGCTTCAGTTTCAAATCGTCGAGTTGCAGGTCCGCGATCACCGCATTCTGGGGGCGAAAGCCTGATTGCCCGGTCAGCAGTCGTGACAGAGTTCCTCCCAGCAAAGCCGCCGTCGTAACCAGGCACAAACTGACGGCAACCTGGATGGTCACAGCCCATCCGCCCAGGTTTTTCGCGGCAATGGTGCGGCTTTTAGCCTTCAGGTCCTCGGCAGGGTTGGCGCCGGCCGCGTGCAGAGCCGGCCAGAGGCCTGCGCCCAAAGCCACCAGCAGAGCCACCACGGCATTCACCACAATAATCGCCGTGTTCGGGCGCAAGTCCATTTGCGAAGGGGTACCGCGATCTCCCAGCATGGCAACCAGAGCGTGCGCGCCCAACCATCCGGCAACGATGCCTGCCAGCAGGCCAGGAACAACCAGCAGGACCGTCTCCGTGAGCACCTGGCGCACCAGCCGTGTTTTGCTTGCGCCAAGAGCTACGCGAACCGCGTACTCGCTTTGCCGGCCACTGACCCTTGCCAGCATCACAAGTGCTGTGTTCACGCAGCACAGCGCCAGCACAAATGCCATCAGCAGCTCCAGCACCAGCAAAGGCCGCTCATACACCATCTTTACCCACGAAACGCCACTGCGCCCCGTGGTCGCCGTCAAGGGAAAGTCCTTGAAGAATTGCCCAAGGTAAATGCCAGACGGGTCGGCTTCCTTGCGCACCGTGGGAGCAATCGCCTGCAGTTCCACCTGCGCATCGTGCAGCGTTTTGCCTGGCCGCAGCCTCCCCATTACGTATTTATCCAGGATTCCTGGCTCGGTCATGTAGCGCTGTCCGTGCTCCAGCGCGCCAAACCACATGGGGAGATACAAAACTGGATGAAGGTTTGCCGTCAGCCCCTCAAAGCCGCGCGGCATCACTCCTACGATGGTCACAGCATGCCCATTCACGGTGAGCGTCTGGCCAAGCGCGCTTGCTGCTCCATGAAAGCGGCTCCGCCATGCCTCGTCACTGAGAACCGCGGGCACACCCTGCGTACTTTCATCGGCTTCGTCGAAGAATCGCCCTGCCTGCGGCTGGATTTGCAGCACGCGGAAGGCATTCCCGGTGAGCAGTTGGATCTTTTGCATGCGGGAGTCGCTGCCCTGCCGCACCTGCACACGGTCGCCGTTCCACGCCAGCAGATCCGTGCAGCTTTGCTGACGCTGGCGCAGAATTGAATATTCCGGCCCGCTGAGCCCGATGACCGTAGTGCCCTTGGTCATGGTGTACTGCACCAGTTGCTCCGGATGCGGCACAGGCAGCCCGGCAACCACAATGTTCCAGGTAAGCGTAAACACCGCGGTATTGGCGCCAATGCCCAGAGCCAACGTGAGAACCGTGATGATCGAGACACCCGGTGAACGCACCAGCTGACGTGTAGCAAGCCGTACATCGGCCCAGAGACTTTCCAGCTTTAGCCACTGCCATACCTCGCGGCTGCGCTCACTCACCAGCGCCACATTGCCGAACTCGCGCCGAGCGATCCGGGCCGCCTCCTTGCGCGGCTTGCCCTCCTGCATCAGCTCGTCGATGCGCTCTTCCAGGTGCTCTTGAATCGAGATCTGGAGATCCCGATAACGCTTGCGCCGCGTGCCTATCTGCCTGAGCCAGTGCATTCCGCCTCCTAGGCCTGCGCGCCTGCCATCACCCGGGCAATGCCGGCGAACATCGTCTCAAAGCTGGCGACTTCCGCATCGAGATGCTTACTTCCCGCCGGTGTGAGGGCGTAAATCCGCGTGGGCCGTCCCTTTGTGGAGATGCCTTCTTTCGCCTCCACCCAGCCCTGCTTGAGCATGCGCTGCAGCGCAGGGTAGAGTGAGCCTTCTTCGACCTGGAGAAGATCGCCGGAGACCTGCTGAATATGCCTGACCAAGGCATAGCCATGCATGGGTCGATGACGTAAAGACTGGAGAATCATCATTTCAAGCGCGCCGGGAAACAGGCCGCGATTTGTGGAACTCTTGGTCATGCGCAGATTTTAGATTGGAAATACCTATTTTGGAAATAGTATTTTGTAAAAGAAACCCTGGGAATCCAATCTTCGCGCTAAAACTGAGCTTAGATCAGCCGCTCGGTGGCGCGGCGCAGGCGCCAGTACTCGGCCGCAAACCAGCCCAGGCTGAGCAGCAGCAACAGCGCGATAATACCCTGCGAGATAACGCAGTAAAGGCACCAGACGCCCAGCGCAAACTCCTCAATCATGCTGAGGCGGAAGGCAAACAGGAAGCCGGCGGCGATGGTGAGCAGCAGGGTGAAGCGGAGCCGCATCATCCCAAACGCGGCGATGGCCAGATAACCAAGAATGCCCAGGACCGCTACGGGCACAGGGCCAATGACCGCGAACGGGCTGTGGTTGACCACGCCGCAATCCCACTGTGCGTTGATGGAACAGGCTTCAGTGTGCGTCGAGTAGTGGACCTGCAAAGCCAGCCCGGAGAACACCACACCTGCCAGCGCGAGAACTGCAATCAACCAGCGCATCGTGCCTACCATGCTATAGCATGAACATCACCCTATGCCGAACACCCTGGGCCGCCGAGTAGCATTCTTTGGGGGTAGCTTTGACCCTCCCCATGCGGGTCATCTGGCCATTGCGCGTGCTGCGCGCGAATCTCTGAAGCTGGACACAGTGCTATTTGCTCCGGTCGGGGTTCAACCTCTTAAGCCCAGCGGTTCGACGGCCAATTTTGCCGACCGAACTGCGATGACTTCACTGGCGATTGCCGAGGAGCCCGGTTTTGTTCTTTCGCTGGCCGACGCGCCGGCCGCGGATGGCAAGCCGAACTACACCATCGACACACTGCGTAGGCTGCACGCCCAACTGACGGCCGGCGCGGTCCTGTTCTGCCTGATGGGCGCGGACTCGTTCCGCAGCCTGCATCGCTGGCATCGCGCCGCGGAAATTCCTTTTGAGGCGCCGTTGATTGTGGCTTCGCGGCCCGGCCAGCCGCTGGACGACCTGGCCGCCATGATGCCTGAAGGCGTCAAACTGGAGCAGGGCGAGCCCGCGATTGCAGCTGCTGCGGACACGGGTGACAAGCACGTACTAGAGACGTACACCTTGACGAATGCGGCCGGAGAGCGGGCTCCGTTCTACGTGCTGCCTGGAGTGCTGGTTGACGTCAGCGCGTCGCAGATTCGCGAGCAGTTACATGGCCGCCGCCCACAAGTGAACCCGCTGGTGGATCCTGCGGTTGCTTCCTATATTGATCGGACTCGGCTATACACCACGCGAACCTAGGGCTTGCTCCGCTTGCGGCTACGGCTCCGCGGCGACTACGATGGAAGCCGGAGAACACAACCCCCGCATGACGACTTCGCAAGCCCACGAGCAAACACGCATTCTGGTGCAGGCTGCTGCCCGCATCTGCGAGGAGAAGAAGGGCGAAGACACCCGCATTCTCGAGCTCGACCCCATCGACTCCGGCCTTTCCGACTTTTTCCTCATCACCTCGGCGTTGAACGACCGCCAGGCAATGGCCATTGCCGATGAGATTGAATACCGGCTGAAGCATGACTACGGCGTCTACGCCAATTCGGTGGAAGGCCGCCGCCGGGGCGACTGGATTCTGCTGGACTACGTGGACTTTGTGGTGCACGTGTTCCTGACCGCCCGCCGTGCGTTTTACGACATCGAGCGGCTGCGCAAGTCGGCACGCCCGCTGACGCCGGCCGAGTTCGACGCCGAGCTGACCGCTGCGCTGGCGGCCAAGACCCGCGCCGCGCGTGGCAAGGCCAAAGCAGCCGCCAAGCCTGCACCGGCAAAGGCCAAGGATGAGCCGGCAAAGGCAAAGGCTGAGCCGGCAAAGGCAAAGCCTGCCGCAAAGAAGGCTGCGGTGAAGAAGGCGGCTCCTGCCAAGAAGGCTGCTCCCAAAAAGGCGGCAAAGAAAACGGCTGCCAAAAAGTCCTCGGCTAAAAAGTAAGGTGCGACCAGCGACCGCGCTATTCTCCACAACATGCAGGTGACACTTGCCCATGTAGGAGCGCGCGCCAAAACCGGCGACGCGATGGACGCGCTGACGCGCAGCTATCTGGAGCGCTGCTCGGCCTTTGGGCGCTGCGGCTCTGAAGCTTTCCGCAGCGAGCAGGCGCTTCTGGAGTGGCTGAAGCAGCGGCAGGGCCGGACGCCGGCTTTCCCTGTGCTGCTGGACAGCCGCGGCAAGTCGATGGCCTCGGAGCCCTTCGCCCAATGGATGGGCGAGCAGCGCGACCAGGGCGTGCAGCAGATGGTTTTTGCCATTGGCCCCGCCGATGGCTGGTCGGCCGAGGCGCTGGCCCAGGCGCGGCTCAAGCTCTCGCTGGGCCCATTCACGCTGGCCCACGCGCTGGCGCGGCTGGTGATGGCTGAGCAGCTCTACCGCGCTTCGACGATTCTTACCGGGCACCCGTACCACACCGGCCACTGAGTTTTTCCGCAGCCTCTTTCTTCAGCCGCAGACGATAGACTCCTAGCTGTGACGACGGACGCGAACAGCAGACGTGGGCTGGTGCTGATCAACACCGGGCCGGGCAAAGGCAAGACCACAGCCGCGCTGGGCACGGCGCTGCGCGCCTTTGGCTGTGGCATGCGCGTGCTGGTGCTGCAATTTCTTAAAGGCTCATGGCACTACGGCGAGCTGGATTCGATTGGCTCGCTGGGGCCGGACTTTGTCATCAAGCAGCTGGGCCGCGGCTTTGTGAAAGTGGGCGGCGCGGAGACCGATCCGGAGGACATCCGGCTGGTGGAGGCCGCCTGGGCCGAAGCGCGTGCGGCGATTTTGAGCGGCGAGTGGGATCTGGTGGTTCTGGACGAGATCAACTACGCCATCGGCTACGGCATGCTGGACCCTGCCATAGTGGCCGAGACGCTGAAGCAGCGGCCGGAGATGGTGCACGTGATTCTGACCGGACGCAACGCGCATCCCCTGCTGGTGGAGCTGGCCGACACGGTGACCGAGATGCGCGAGGTAAAGCACGCCTACCAGAAGGGCATCCTGGCGCAAAAAGGCATCGAGTTTTAGGTTGCCCACGCGGCTGCTGGGAGCCCTCCGGCCTGCTGCTTGCCGCGCGAAGGGCAGGCATACAGCTCCACAAGAAAGGGAAGAATGTACGTTCCGTCGAAGATAGTGCTGGTCAGCAGCGGCGTGGTTTTGTTTGGCGTTGGCGTAGGGCTGGATTTTCTTCCGCAGGAGACGGCGCGGCTGATGGGTGCACCCGGAACGCCCGCGGTTGCAGCCCTTGTGCAGGTGCTTGCTGCGGCGCTGCTGGGCGTGGGCATCCTCAACTGGCTTTCGCGCGAGAATCGTGTGGGCGGCATCTATGGCCGGCCGCTGGCGCTGGGCAATTTCCTGCTGTTTGGCGTGGCTGCCATGCCGCTTTGGAGAACGCACAGCGCCGGCGGCCTGGCGGTGATTGCCTCGGCTGCCGTGGCTACCGTCTTCGCCCTTGCCTATGCCTGGCTGCTGTTCTTTGCCGATCCGGTTGGCAAGGAAACGCCGCGGTCAAAGGAATAAGCGCTACAGCCCCGCTGAGGTTGTGGATCGGGTCCCCAAAAAGATCATGGGCCTCCCGGTTGAGGCCGCATCTGCACATTGCACATTGAACGCCAGAATCTCAGCGTCCGCATTCGAATGCGGCGTATGGCTCAATTTTCAAATGCGTTCAACAAAAAACGGGAAACCATCAAACTGTTTATTATGTGAAGCTTGCGCGCTGCAACTCTAACCGCCGTCATCAATTCTCGAAGATCAGACCCGTGATCGATGTCGGTATTACAGATCACATTTGGGAAAGAGGGGAATTACTAGCGGCCTAGGTTACTATTTTTCCGCGCAAATGTGGATAATCGTTGCACCATTGGTGCAACCGACGTAGTCTAATGGTCGTGGATGGGTAATTCCTGAGTCATCCGCGACGCTCCGCAAGGGGTATCGTAAGCGCGCTGTAAGCGCGTCGGCCTCAGGGGCCATCCGAAAGGTCAAAGGCCCTCCCTAGTCGTGGGAGGGCTTTTCATTGAAACAAATGACGGGTTCTGTTTCCAACTCGGCTTTTATTTATCTAGACGAAGCAGGCGACCTTGGATGGACGTTTTCCGCACCTTATCGAAGAGGCGGCTCTAGTCGATTTCTGACGATCTCTGCGATTTGTACTCCCGAACCCCAAAGCCACCTTCCTGGGAGAATGGTGCGCCGAATCTATAAGAATTTCGGGTGGAACCCATCAATTGAGCACAAATGGAACACCTTAGATTCAGCTGAACGGGCCTTTTGTGCTGGCGAGCTACGAAAGTTGTGCGATTCAAATCCTGACATCATCCTCCATGCTATCGTCGTCAAGAAACAAAACGTCCTAGCCCATATTCAGGCGGACGGCAATAAGCTCTACAACTACATGGTTCGTTTAGCTCTTATAAAAAGAATGGCAAAGCACGATGTCGTGACGATGATTCCCGACCCGCGATCAATAAAGGTTAAAAGCGGAAACAGCTTGCACGATTATCTCCAGACAGTCTTGTGGTTTGAAGAAAAGGCGAATACAAATCTCTTGACGTGCCCCCAAGATAGCGCGAGGTGTAAGGGAATCCAAGCGGCGGATTTTCTGGCGGGTATGGTGCAGGCTTATTTTGAAGACAACGTCTCGCGAGACTTTGCAGTCATTCAATCCAAGCTCAATCTAAACCGCCTATTTTTCTAGAATATTTGCCGGCAACGCACTCCAAGGACATTACCAGCGAACGTCTGCCGCGCGCAGTGCCTGTACACTGAAAAGTTCCCCCATTTCGCGCCTGGCGCGCGCAGGAGGGCCCCTGGTGGCATCTGTAATTGTTCCTGCGATTCCTTCGGAGTCGCGCCCTGGACGTTTCGGCATTTATGGCGGCCGGTATGTGCCGGAGACGCTGATGGCAGCGCTTGTCGAGCTGGAGCACGAGTACAACGTGGCCAAGGCGGACGCCGCGTTCCAGGCCGAGCTGGCCGATTTGCTGCACAATTTTGCGGGGCGGCCCACGCCGCTCTACTTTGCCAAGCGGCTGAGCGAGCAACTGGGCGGGGCGAAGATCTACCTGAAGCGCGAAGACCTGCTGCACACCGGAGCGCACAAAATCAACAATGCGCTGGGGCAGGCATTGCTGGCGCGGCGCATGGGCAAGAAGCGCATTATTGCCGAGACCGGCGCGGGGCAGCACGGCGTGGCCACGGCAACCGTGTGCGCGCTGCTGGGCATGGAGTGCGTGGTCTACATGGGCGAAGTGGACATGGCGCGCCAGGAACTGAACGTGATGCGCATGCGCCTGCTGGGCGCCGAGGTGCGCGGCGTCGCGTCGGGCTCAAAGACGCTGAAGGACGCGATTAGCGAGGCGATGCGCGACTGGGTGACAAATGTGCGCTCGACCTACTATCTGCTGGGCTCGGCGCTGGGCGCGCATCCTTATCCGACCATGGTGCGCGATTTTCATCGCTGCATAAGTATCGAGATGAAAGAGCAGATTCTGGAGAAGGAAGGCCGGCTGCCGACGGCGGTGGTGGCGTGCGTGGGCGGCGGCTCGAATGCGATTGGCGCGTTCTATGAGTTCATCCCCAACCGCGAGGTGCGGCTGATTGGTGTGGAAGCCGGCGGGCGGGGCACGGCGCTGGGCGAGCACGCGGCACGCTTCCGCGGCGGCGAGCCGGGCGTGCTGCAAGGCACTTTCTCCTACGTGCTGCAGGACGAGAATGGGCAGATTGCCGCGACGCATTCGGTGTCCGCGGGGCTGGATTATGCCTCGATTGGGCCGGAGCACGCGGCGCTGCACGATAGCGGCCGCGCGGAGTACACGTCGCAGGACGATGCGGCGGCGCTGGACGCGGTGGTGAGGCTGGCGCGGACGGAAGGAATTTTGCCCGCCCTGGAAAGCGCGCATGCCGTGGCGGAGGCCTTGAAGCTGGCGCCGGCGATGAGCGCACATGACATACTGGTAGTAAATCTCTCGGGCCGCGGCGACAAAGACATGGGCATATTGGCCCATGAGCTGAAGCTTCAGGGAGTGTAAGCGCAGTCTCCAATGGCCATTCAATTCCAGCACAAACCGGGTCTGGTGGTGTATCTGACAGCAGGCGATCCAAGCCTGGACTGTACCCGTGCGCTGGCGCTGGAGGCGATTGACGCCGGCGCGGATGTGATTGAGCTGGGCGTGCCGTTCAGCGATCCGCTGGCCGATGGGCCGGTGATTCAGCGGGCCAGCGAGCGAGCCCTGACGCGCGGCACGCGGCTGAAGGATGTGCTGGGGCTGGCGAAAGAGATTCGCGCGGCGCGGCCTGCGGCCGGGCTGGTGATTTTCAGCTACTTCAATCCCATTTTGCGCTACGGGCTGAAGCGCTTTGCCGACGATGCGGCTGCTGCCGGCGCCGATGGCGTGCTGGTGACCGACATGATTGTCGAGGAAGCGGGCGAGTATCTGGCGGAGATGGAGCGCGTGGGATTGGCGCCGATTTTTCTGGCCGCGCCCACCAGCCCTGACGAGCGGTTGGAAGCGATTGCCACGCACAGCAAGGGATTTGTCTACGCCATTTCGCGCACCGGCATTACCGGCAAGCAGCAAAGCATGACGGTGGACGCGGCGGCGCTGGTGGGGCGCATCCGGCGATGGACCGGGCTGCCGGTGGCCGTGGGATTCGGCATCTCCAACGCGGAGCATGTGGCTCAGGTGGCGGAGTTTGCGGATGCGGCGGTGATTGGCAGCGCGATTGTGGAGCTGGTCGAGCGGACGGCTCCCGAGGAAGCGCCCGGCGCGGTGGCCCGATTTATCAAGGGCCTGCACCTGCAGCAAACGGTGCTGGCCCGCTAAACGGCACACGGCCGGCGGCGCATCCCGAGGGGGAGAAGCCGCAGGCACAGGTTCAACTCTTGTTTTTATGCATTCGCGGTCGCGGAAGAACGCGGCGGACGGAGCCCCATACGAGGATGGAATGACGCTCGAAGAATTACGTGCACAGATCGATGTACTGGACCAGCAGTTGGTGGAGCTGCTGAGCGAGCGAGCTCGCGCAGCGCTGATGATCGGCCACCTGAAGGTGAAGACCTCGCTGCCGGTGTATGAGCCGGCGCGGGAAAAGATTATCTACGCCAACATACGCGCGGCCAATAAAGGGCCGCTGCCGGACATCGAGCTGACGCATATCTATGAGCGCATCATCGACGTGATGCGGGCGCTGCAGAGGAACGAGTTGGCATCGGAGAGAAACGCCCAGGCGGGAGGCCAGGGCCAAGGCAGCGGGGCAGAAGCGCCCGGGACAGGAAAGCAGCAATGATTGTAGCCATGCAGGAACATGCCACCGAAGAGCAGATTGATGCGGTTATCGAAGCCATGGTGGACGGTGGAGTGGAAGTACACAGGACCACGGGAGCGAGCCAGACGATTCTGGCGGCGGTAGGGCCCACGTCTTCTCTGGAGCTGTCGAAGTTTGAGAATTTGCCTGGGGTACTGAACGTGCACCGCATCAGCTCGCCGTACAAGCTGGCGGGGCGCGGGTTCAGGCCCGAGGGCACGGTGGTGGAGTTCAGCAACGGCGTAAAGGTGGGCGGCGAAAAGGTTGAAGTGATGGCCGGGCCGTGCTCGATTGAGAACCGCGAGCAGATTTTTGAGACAGCGAAACGCGTGAAGGCTGCGGGCGGAAATTTTCTGCGCGGCGGAGCATTCAAGCCACGCTCGTCGCCGTATGCGTTCCAGGGCATGGGCATTCCAGGGCTGGAGCTGATGCGCGAGGCGGCCGAGGCCAACGGGCTGCTGGTGGTCAGCGAGGTGATGGAGATTTCGCAGATTGAACCCATGCTGCCACTGGTGGATTGCTTCCAGGTGGGCGCGCGCAACATGCAGAACTTCAACCTGCTGCGCGAGCTGGGCCAGGTGCGCAAGCCGGTGCTGCTGAAGCGCGGCATTGCGGCCACCATCGAGGAGCTGCTGCTTTCGGCCGAGTACATTCTTTCCGGCGGCAACTACGACGTGATTTTGTGCGAGCGCGGCATTCGCACCTACGAGACTTCGACGCGCAACACGATGGACATCGCAGCGATTCCGGTGGTGAAGAAGCTGTCGCATTTGCCGATTGTGGGCGACCCCTCGCATGGCACCGGACGGCGCGACATGGTAGCGCCGATGGCCAAGGCCGCGGTGGCCGCGGGCGCGGATGCGATTCTGGTGGAAGTGCATCCGAACGCCGACAAGGCGGCCTCGGATGCGGCGCAGACGCTGTTTCTGGAGCAGTTCGACAAGCTGATGGCCGAGCTGCGCGTGGTGGCGGCGGCGATTGGGAGAACGCTGTAGCAAGAGGGATACCCACGACGCATGATTGAGCGCATCGCCATTCTCGGGACGGGCCTGCTGGGAGCCTCGGTGGGATTGGCGCTGCGCGCGTCGGGATACAAAGGCCGCATTGTCGGCTGGAACCGCGGGGCCGAGGGCGCGCGCACGGCGCTTGAGGCTGGCGCGGTGGACGAGATTGTTGCCGATGGCTTGGAGGCTGCGCGTGCCAGCCAGGTGGTAGTGCTGGCTGTGCCCATTTACGCAACGCTGGATTGGATGGAGCAACTAGCCGGCGTGCTGGGGCCAGAACATCTGGTGACCGACGTGGGCAGTACCAAAGCGCAGATTACCGCGGCGGCGGCGCGGCTCTACAACACGCCGGAGCGCGCGGGATTTTTGCCGGGCCACCCGATGGCGGGCAAGGAACGCGGCGGCGCGGGGCTGGCCGATGCGGAGCTGTTTCGCGGCGCGGTGTGGCTGTTTACCGATGCGCCGGAGAGTAACCGCTCGCCACAGGCCGAGGTGCTGGCCCAGGAGTGGCGCGCGCTGGTGACGGCCATGGGCTCACGCACGCTTGATCTCGACGCGGAACGGCACGACGTGATGGTGGCGTGGGTAAGCCACCTGCCGCAGTTTGTAGCCACGGCGCTCAGCGGCCTGCTGGAAGACGAGGTGGGCGAGGCGCCGGAGCTGAAAGATGTGGGCGGCCGCGGGCTGCGCGAGATGACGCGGCTGGGCGCGAGTCCCTTCAGCATGTGGCGCGACATTGCGCACACCAACACCGCCAATGTGGAAGCGGCGCTGCTGGCGATGGAGCAACGGCTGGCCTATCTGCGCGAGAATTTGCGCACGCCGATTCTGCGCGATGAGTTCGAGAAGGCAAACAAGTTTCGCGGCAAGTAGAATCCAGCCATCGAACTTCTCGCCATGCCCAATCAACAGGAAATCGAAGCGGTTGCCAGCCAGTTTCAGGTTGAGGGCGAGCTGGTGCGCGCCAGCGTGATCGGCAGCGGGCACATTCACGACACATTTCTTGTCGAGTTCGCACATGGAAATTCGGTTCGTCGCGTGGTGTTGCAGCGCATCAATCGGAAGATTTTTGCCGACTTGCCGCGCCTGATGGAGAACATCGCACGGGTGACGCAACACCAGTCAAAGCAGCTTGCAGGCACGGCCGATGCCTCGCGGCGCGCGATGGCGCTGATAAAGACGAGCGACGGTGCAGCGTGGTTCAGCGATGCGCAGGGCGAGGCGTGGCGCATGTTCGCGCACATTGAGGTCACGCGGACCTTCGACGCGGTGGAGTCCGTGGAGCAGGCTTACCAGGCGGCGAAGGCCTTTGGACATTTTCAGCAACAACTGGCCACGCTACCCGCGCCGCGGCTGCACGATACGATTCCCGGCTTTCACGACACACCGCAACGGTTCGCGGCTCTGGAAGCGGCGATTGGCGGCGATACCGCGCAACGCGTGAAGGATTGCGGAGACGAGATTACGTTTGTGCTGGCGCGCAAGGCGCTGAGCCGCGTGTTGCTGGATGCGAATCTGCCGGAGCGCGTGACGCACAACGACACCAAGCTCAACAACGTGCTCTTCGACGAGACTACGGGCGAAGGGTTGTGCGTCATCGATCTGGATACGGTGATGCCGGGCCTGGCGCTCTACGATTTTGGCGATATGGTGCGCACCACCACATGCACGGCGGCCGAGGACGAGCGCGATCTTGCCCTGGTGTATGCGCGCGCGGATCTGTTTGAAGCATTGGTGCGCGGCTATCTGGAGGCGACGCGGACGTTGTTGACGGCGGAAGAAAAAAGCCTGCTGTTCGATGCCGGCAAAGTGATCGTCTTCGAGCAGGCGATTCGATTTTTAGCCGACCATCTGCGCGGCGACACGTACTATAAAGTGCACCGCGAGGGGCAGAACCTTGACCGCTGCCGCACGCAGTTAAAGCTGCTTGCCTCGCTGGAAGCGCAGGAGAGCGAACTGCGGTGGATGGTGATGGCGTGGAGTGCATGAGAAGCGCCGCGCCGGCTGCGCGAGTCAACCTCCGCGGTTTCGCTCGTAGAAAGCAGGGACGCCGTGAGCATGACCCTTCAGGAGCAGTTCGGCAGCATCGACATTTACGTCTTCGACCAGATTTTGCGCGGCAACATCACGCCGGAGATGCGCGTGGTCGATGCCGGATGCGGTTATGGACGCAATCTGGTGTATCTGCTGCGCGAGGGCTGCGATGTGCATGCGGTGGATGAGGACCAGAAAGGCGTAGAGCATGTACGCGCGCTGGCCGACTCGCTGGATGCGGGACTGCCCGCGGAAAATTTCCAGGTTGCGCCCGTGGAGCGGATGCCTTTTCCGGATGAGTTTGCCGATGTGGTCTTATCGAGCGCCGTGCTGCACTTTGCGCGCGACGGGCAGCATTTTTTGGCCATGTTGAAGGAGATGTGGCGGGTGCTGCGTCCGGGCGGGATGCTGTTCTGCCGGCTTGGTTCGCGGATTGGCTTGGACTTTGAAGCGGTGCGGCCCAACATCTATCGCACGGGCGACGGCTCGGAGTGGTTTTTGGTGGATGAGCGCATGTTGCTGCGGCTGACTGGCGAACTGAACGCGGTGCTCGTCGATCCGCTGAAGACCACCATCGTTCAGGATTACCGCTGCATGACCACCTGGGTTTTGCGCAAGCGCAGAGGCTGACTTCACGCCTGGATCGGGTCGGGATCGGTGGCAGGATTGAAGGTTCTGAATCCCTCGGCCACGGCGGCATCCAGCAGTGTCCGCGAGGCTGAGACAAAGACAATCTCCGTCCCCTGAAACATGTCGCGCGCGGCCAGCGCGGCGCCCAGTTGCAAGGCGTCGGGCCAGCGCAGGCTGGTGCGGTCAAGCAGCTTGCGCGCGGCTTCCAGCACGGCCGGATTAAGCGGTTCCTGCACCATCCGCGAAGCCTCGACGTTGAGAATCTCAAGCGCGGCTGCGGCGTCTTGTGCGGCGATGCCGCCGCTGCGCTCCCTGCGGCGGATGGCGGCATGCACCTCCAGCGGAGCCGAAGCCGCGATCAGCTTGCTGTTGTCTTCCACCTGTTCCATCAGGCGAATGAGCGCGTCGGTGCCGGGCTCGCGAACAAACAGTTGGACGAATGCGGTGGACTCAAGGAAGTAGCAGATCACTGTTCGCCCCGCTCCTCTTCAATGGCCGCCGAGAGCAAACCATCGCTGACGGCGACGGGATGGAAGCGCTGCGCCTCGTCGGGAATGCCGGCCTCGGCACGGTTGAGGCGAATGGTGGTGGTGGGATACGCCGGCGTTTTGGGGTTGGCGATTTTGCTGGTGAGCACCACGCCGCGCTGGATAGCTTCAGCAAGCACGGCCTGGCGTGAATCCGGATGCTGATTCCAGCGGAATGTCTTGCGCGGCAGGAAGGAGTCGCGGAACCACTTGAGCGCGATAAAGGCATGGCCGCCGCGTTCGGCTTCGGCAAGAGCTGTGCAGAGCTCCTTCACGCGCGCATCGAGGTCGGAGGGAACCATGGCTTCCTGGCTATCGTCCTCATCGTCTTCGTCGTAGGCAGCAGAGCCGGCCTGCACAGCGCGCACGGTGCCCTGTGCCTGCTCGTTCTCGTCCGCGCGCTCAAAGTAGATGCGGAGTTCGTCGTACTCGGGCGACCAGGTGGTTGCGGAGGCGTTGCGGCGCTTGCTGCGGCCGTTCTCGCTGCACAGCTCCACAATGACCTGGTAGCCCGAGGGCGCAAGGAACTGGAGGGCGCGCGAGAGACCGGGGTCCTGCGAGAAGGCTAGATCGCTGAGCGCCTGCTCGATGATTTCTTCCGCGTCCGGGATGCTGACGTTGGTGAGGTCTTCGGCATTGGCTGCGGCTCTTCTATGTTTCATCACTTCTCCCCTTTTAGGTTGCTGTACGGTATGCAACGGTTTCAGCGCGCGGGTGCATCCAAATAGTGTGAATAAACAATTTCACTCCAGGCTTTATGCGTGCCGAAACGAAATGTCTGAGTGAGAGGTCTAACTATCGTCCGTTGCTTTGTGTGTTGCGCGAGGTATTGCCTCTATAAGCGTCTGTCGTGTCCATCTTCCGGCGGCGGAGGTAAGAAAAGGGAAAAGTAGCTAAATTGATGGACCGACAGAATCCGCACTCAGTGTATACGAAGTTGGGCAAAACGAGGGCAGGAATGCGGCAATGGTGCGTATCCCGGGTAGCCACAGGTACCGTTTTTGCGCCGGATTCCGTGATGGAACAGCCGGAGGCCGCGCGCGGCGGTTCGTACAATAGGGGCATGCGGCGCTGCATCCTTTTCTTGTTGCTTGGTTTTTTGGTGCTCGCGGGACCGCGTGCGGGGGCGCAAGCCTTCGATCTGACCGGTCCCGAAGTGAATCTCCACGTAAAGCGAGGCGACGTAACGCTGCCCATCGGGCAGGTGCCGAATCTGCTGCCCGGCGACCGCTTGTGGATTCATCCCAATATGCCGGAGAGCCAGTCGGCGCATTACGTGCTGGTGGTGGCGTTTCTGCGCGGGGCCACCAATCCCCCGCCCGACACATGGTTTACGCGCGTGGAAGTATGGTCGCACGATGCGCGCCAGGAGGGCGTGTTTGTGAATGTGCCGGACGAGGCGCAGCAGGCGCTTCTGTTTCTGGCGCCGGCTACGGGCGGAGACTTCAGCACGCTGCGCAAAACGGTGCGCGACCGGCCCGGAACCTTTGTGCGCGCGGCGCAGGATTTGCAGGCTGCCAGCTGGGACCGCATGCGGCTGAACGCCTTTTTGAATGATGTGAAGGTGACCTCGCAGACCGATCCAAAGCTGCTGAAGGAGCGCGCCGAAAACTCCGCGCGCAGCCTGGGCATCAAGGTGAATCAGGAGTGCTTCCTGAAGCCGATCGAGCAGCAGGCATCGTGCCTTTCGCAGCAGAGCGAGGGGCTGGTGATGGACGACTCGAACTCGCAGTCGCGCGTGGATCAGCTGACCAGCGGCTCGACGCATGACCTGATGAATCAGCTTTCGTACTCGCCCATGGGCGGCGGCGGCGCGTACAGCCCGTACATCGGCGCTATTGTCGACACCGCGAAGATTCTCTCGTCGCTGCACCAGGCGCGCTACCAGTACATCCCCGCGCTGGCGCTTTCCTCAAAGGACACGCTGAATCTGCGGCTGAATCTCGCGCCGTCGTTCCGGGATCCCAAGTCGGTGGTGGTGATTGCGCTGCCGCCGATTGGACCGGCGGTGCATCCGCCGCTGCATCCGGTAAATACGGCGGAGAATTTTTGCGTGGCCAGGCCGGACCTGACGCTGCCGGCTGAAGGCGCGCCGATGGTGCTGGCCACGGAGATGGCGCACGACCTGAGCCTGCGCGTGGAAGCCAAGTCGGGGCCGGTGGAGATTCCTCTGCATGCGGACGCTGCGCTCGGAGGCCTGGTACTGGCGCATGCCGCGCCTGCAATTGCCGGCGGAGAGCTGACCGGCGTGGTGCACGGCAAGTGGGGCTTCGACGACTGGGAGGGACCGCGCTATCGTTTGCGCGCGCCACTGCAAAACAGCTGGGAGATCCCGGCAGCAGACCAGTCGGCGCTGGTAGTGGGCCGCGAAGACACGCTGCATGTGGAGGGCGACAGCACACTGTGCGTGGACAGGATTGAAGCCTCAACCACCAGCGGAACCACCCTGCCCGTGACCTGGAAGTCCGTGCGGCCGGATGCGCTGGAAGTCACCGTGTCAATGAAGGAAGCCACACCGGGACAGGTTGCTCTTTCGGTGCATCAATTCGGGCTGGAGAAGGCCGACCTGCTGACGCTGCGTGCCTATGTGGAGGCGGCCTCGCTGGAGCAGTTGAGCCTGAGCCAGGGCGATGCGGTGGCCGTGCTGAGCGGTAATCGTCTGGACGAAGTGGCGAAGGTGACGATGGAGGGCATTACGTGGGCGCCCGCCGCGCTGACCCGCGTACAGGACGCCGACCGGCTGGCCATGAATGCCGATGGAGTGACGACGGGCCTGGAGCCGGGCAAGCATTACACCGCGAATGTGCTGCTGCGCGATGGGCGCGCGCTGCGCGTGCCGGTGGCCGTGGCGCCGCCGCGTCCGCAGGTGACGCTGTTGAGCAAAGGCACGCAGGACTCAACCGAAGAGGCGCCCTCGCCAGTGCGGCTGGGCAGCCCCGACGATTTGCCCATCGAAAAGCGTGTGGTGTTTTTCCTCAAGGCCAAGGCGCCGTCGAATTTTCCGCGCAAGCAGCGCGTGGAAGTGGCGGCCACCGATGGCAGCTTCCACACCGTGCTGTCGCTGAGCGATGGAAGCCTGATTCTCGAAGACAGTTCCACCGCGCTGGGTGTGGTGGAGCCGCTGGCACGCTTCGGCTCATCGGCCTTCGGGCCTATTCAGGTGCGCGCCATCTCGCCCGACGGCGTGACGGGCGATTGGATTCAGCTGGGCACGCTGGTGCGCCTGCCGGCATTCAAGGAGATGCACTGCCCGCGCGCACAGGCGAAACAGTGCATGCTGAGCGGCGGCAATCTTTTCCTGGTGGACTCGATTGCGACTACGCCGGAGTTCGACAACCCGATTGAGGTGCCCCTGGACTTTACTGGAACGCAGTTGACGGTGCCGCACCCGGTGAACAATGCGCTGTATCTGCGGCTGCGCGACGACCCTGACACGGTGCAGACGCTGGTGATGCCGATGATGCCGCCGGCTCCGGCAGCGTTGCCCGTGCCGCCCATGCCTGTGAGCGCGCCGCCCGCGGAAACGAAGCCCGCGCCGAGCACAACCACAAATCCCTAACCGACGCTACGCCGAAGCGCAGCGCGCCAGCAGAGTGCTGGTGGAGAAGCCGGCGACGATGGGGACGATGCGTACCTGGCCGCCCCATGCGACGACCTGCTGCGCGCCGACGATTTCGTCGGTTGTGTAGTCGCCGCCTTTGACCAGCACATCGGGCCGCAACGCTTCAATCAGCGCCAGCGGCGTGGTTTCGGCGAAGGCGACCACGGCATCGACCGCGGCCAGCGCAGCCAGCACGCGGGCACGTTCGCGCTCGCCGACGATGGGGCGCGAGGGGCCTTTAAGCGCGCGCACGGAGCTGTCGCTATTGAGGCCGACAACCAGCCGGTCTCCGAAGCGGCGGGCTTCTTCAAGCAGCGTGATGTGGCCGATGTGAAGCAGATCGAAGCAGCCGTTGGTGAAGACCACGCGCTCGCCGCCGGCGCGCCACAACGCCGCGCGGCTCTGCAGTTCAGTGCGCGAGAGAATTTTGCCGGAGGCTTCAAGCGCGATCTGCGGTGCGAGCGCGGCGAGCAATTCATGTTTTTCAACCGGCGCCGTGCCTACCTTGCCGACGACGATGGCAGCAGCGGTGTTGGCCAGCTCGATTGCGGTCTCCGCGCGCAGGCCGGAGGCAAGGCTGAGCGCGAGAACGGCGATGACCGCATCGCCGGCGCCGGAGACATCGAAGACCTGGCGCGCCTGTGCGGGCGCGAGGAAGCGGCTGCCGGGGCGCAGCAAAGCAATGCCGCGATCGCCCAGCGTCGCGGTCAGGAATTCGAGGTCGAGCGCGCGCACCATGTCCTCGCCGGCGGCGAGCAGCGGCTCCAGCGCATCGGCGGGCAGGCGCGCTGCTGCGGCCAGCTCGGCGCGATTGGGGCAGATGGTGGTGGCAGAGCGATAGCGGCTGAAGTCGGCGGACTTGGGGTCGACCAGCACGGGAATGCCGCGTTCGCGCGCGGCGGCAATCAGATCGTGGCAGACGCGCGTATTCAACGCGCCCTTGGCGTAGTCGGAGAGCACCAGTGCATCGGCATCTTCGAGCCGTGCGCGCACCGCGTCGACCAGGCGCGTGTAGTCGGCGGCGCTGCGCTGCTCCGCGCGCTCTTCGTCGAGGCGCAGCATTTGCTGGCTGCCGCCGAGCACGCGCAGTTTGGAGATGGTGGGGAATCCGTCGCAGGCAATGAATGCAGCGTCGATGGAGTTTTCCTGAAGCAGTGAGCGCAATTGCCGCGCGTCTTCGTCCGCTCCGGTGAAGCCCGCAACTGTGACCTGCGCGCCGAGACGGGCGAGATTGAGCGCGACGTTGGCCGCGCCGCCCGGCTGGCAACTGCGCCGCGTGGCATGCACCACGGGTACCGGCGCCTCCGGCGAAATGCGTGTGACTTCGCCCCAGATGTAGCGGTCCAGCATTACGTCGCCGGCCACCAGCACATGCAGTTGCTGCCAGCTGTCTTCAATTTCGCGAACGACGTTCCGGAGCTGTTCCACGCAAGCCTCCAGCGCTCAGGCGGCGGTCGAAACCGGCGTCCGCGCGCTTGAGTCGGTCATCAAGGCCTGCTCGATCCAGTCGCAAAGCATGTGGCCGACCAGGATGTGAGCTTCCTGAATGCGTGCGGTGTCATTGGAGGGCAGAGTGAGTACGCAGTCGCAGTGCGCGGCCATGCGTGCACCAAACGCGCCGGTGAGCGCGATGGTGGTGAGGCCGATGTGACGCGCCGCTTCAAGCGCGGTAAGTACATTCACGCTTCCCCCAGAGGTGGAGATGCCAACCAGCACGTCACCGGGAACGCCGAGCGCCTCCACCTGGCGCGCGAAGACGGTGTCGTAGCCGTAGTCGTTGGCGACCGAGGTGAGGACGGAGGTATCGGTGGTGAGAGCGATGGATGCAAAGCCGCGCCGCTCGCGGCGGAAGCGGCCGACCAGCTCGGCGGCAAGATGCTGCGCATCGGCGGCGCTGCCGCCGTTGCCGCACCACAGAATTTTGTTGCCGGCCTGCAGCGCTTCGGTCATCATGCGCGCGATTTTTTCCAGCAGCAAACGCTGGGTGTCCAGCACCGCTACCAGCGCGGCATGGGCGGCTAGCGCATCGCTGAAGATACACGTCACATCGGGTTCTTCGGGCATGCAAACTCCGTTTCAGCAGTTGCTATCATAGGGTGGTGCAACGCGCAGCGGACGGCGAAGGACGGCGCTCGATTGGAACGGTGTTCCTGGATCGGGACGGAGTTCTGAATCGGAAATTACCCGAGGGATGTTTCGTACGCAGCTGGGCGGAGTTCGAGCTGCTGCCCGGCGTTGCCCACGCACTTGGACAATTGAATCGCGCTGGAGCGCGCGTGCTGGTGGCAAGCAACCAGCGCGGCATTGCGCTTGGGCTTTACACGGCAGGCGATGTGGATGCGATTCATGCGTCGCTGGACGAAGTGCTGCGACAGGCGGGCGCACATATCGATGGCTATTTTTATTGCCCGCACGAGCGCGGCGCATGTGCGTGCCGCAAGCCGCTGCCGGGCTTGTTTTATCAGGCGCAAAAGCGATTCGAGGGGATCGACGCCGCGCGCGGCGCGATGATTGGCGATGCGCTTGCGGATGTGGAATTCGGCAAGCGGCTGGGCATGCTGACCATCTTTGTGGATGCAGAGGCAAGCACGCAGAAGAAGGGTGCGGAGGAGGCGCGTGCGCTGGCCGATGCGGTCTGCGCGTCGTTACCTGAGGCTGTGGATTGGTTGATGAAGAATGCGCGCGTGGGTGCATAGACGGCGCGAAACAAAATCCACAGGAATCAAATCCGGCACTGTTTTCCACTCACTTTTTCATCGACACTGCTTTCGTTCCCTCTTATCCACGCATATTCTTGGCATAATCGCAGCTGTAAAGTTTCCTGCCGGGCGTCTCAGAGTTGTAGAGCGCAAAGTTGCATGGCAGGAGGTGCAAGACACAGGCGGTTCCCGTTGTTACGGTGCATGCGGTTCATGCGCCGGATGAAATAAGCGGGGAGAGCCGGTTTGCCGTCCGGGTAACGCCGGATTCACCGCGGGAGCAGCAGCAGAGTGACCAGCTATAGCCGTCAGGACGTATTGAGGATTTTGCAGATCACGTCCCGCCAGCTCCAGGGATGGGAGCGAGCCAACCTCATCTCCCCGCAACAGAGCTACACCTTCCAGGATCTGGGACAGCTGCGCACATTGCGCTCGCTGCGCGAGGAGTCGATGTCGGCAGCGTCGATTCGCCACTCCGTGGCGGCCATGCGCAGGGTGGCGGGCATGGCGAATCCGCTGGTGGAGGCGAGTCCCGTCCGCAGCGGCACGCGGCTGGCCTTCCGCTGCCAGGGCGCGATTGTCGATCCAATCAGCGGACAGCTCCTGTTTGATTTTGAGCGCATGGAACAGGCCAGCGGCGGCACGCTGCCCGCGCCTCTGCGCAGACCCATTCCGGCAGGCTGGCCCTCGGCGCAGGAACAGTTCATGGAGGCCGTGCAGGCCGAGGAATCCGGCGACAAGCAGCGCGCCATTGAGCTGTACGAGCAAATGCTGGAGCGCAACGCCGGTTATGCACCGGCGTGCATCAACCTGGGCACGCTGCATTTTCATTTGCGCCAGTTTGTGCGCGCCGAGGAGCTGTATCGCCGCGCGACGGAGATTGACCCAACCTACGTGCTGGCCTTCTTCGACCTGGGCAATGTGCTGGATGAACTGCAGCGGCCGGATGAGTCGATTGCGGCGTACTTGCGCGCGGTGGGGCTTGCGCCGCGCTATGCGGACGCGCACTACAACCTGGCGCTGGCCTTTGAGCGCAAGGGCGAGCGGCGCGCCGCGCTGCGCCACTGGAACGCCTACGTGCAGATTGACAAGTCGGGCCCGTGGGCCGACCATGCGCGCAGCCAGATGCGCCGCCTGCTGGCCAAGGAGAAGCTCACCGTGGCGTGGCGCTCCGAGGGCCATGTGGTGCATGCGGTTGGTCACGCTGGGCTTACGCTTTTGCCAGCCTCCTCTCACTGAACGGCCGCTCCGCCCCCATCCCAGTTGGTACTTCTGTGGATTTTTGTCGCAGCGCGGCAACCTTCATAGGGGGTCGGTGTCTAAACTGTTGGACATAGCCGTGGTGTGTCCACGAAGAGGTCTCACCCAATTTCGAAGTTTGACGTTGCAGTCCGGCTCGCACACTGGTTCTCCATGCCGGCCGCAGTCAGGCTTCCTGTTCAACCGGGTTCAGGATGGAAGTCCGCACCGCTCGCGATGAGCCGGGCTCCGCACTGGACCTTTCCTCCATTTCAAAGGATGGCCACTATGATGCAGATCGCAAACTCCTGGCGGCGCCGCATTGGCGCCGGAGCCGTGCTTGCCGGGTTATTGCTGGCGGCAAATGCGCTGAGTGCGCAGAACCTGCGGGCCCGCATCCGGGCGGAAGTTTCCAACGCGGAGATGACGCCGATCAAGGGTTCGCTGCACCCGTTTGTGCGGTCAGGTGTCGATGCGGGCTCAATGCCTGCCGATACACGGCTGGTGGGCATGGCGCTTTCGTTCAAGCGCTCCGATGCCCAGGAGACCGACCTGCAGACGCTGCTGGCCGCGCAGCAGAATCCCGCCTCGCCGCAGTATCACCAGTGGCTGACGCCCGACCAGTTTGCGGCGCGCTTTGGCATGGCGCAGGCAGATATCGACAAGGTGACGCTGTGGTTGCAGCAGCAGGGCTTCTCGGTTGAATCGGTGGCGCGCAGCCGGAACATGATCCGTTTCTCCGGCACCGTGAACCAGGTCAATCTGGCCTTCCGGACGCAGATGCACTACTTCACCACCAACGGTGAAAAGCATTTTTCGCCGAACAGCGAGCTTTCAGTGCCATCGGCGATTGCGCCGGTGGTGCAAAGCGTGACCAACCTGAGCGACTTCCGCCCGCGCTCCATGCGCGTGCCGCGGCCCTCGCCGACGTTCACCTCATCGATTTCGGGTAGCGTCTTCTTCTCTCCTGGTGACATCAAGGTGGCGTATGACGTGACGCCGCTGGTGACCGGCAACATCGACGGAACTGGCCAGGAGATTGCCATTGTTGGCCAATCGGCCGTTTCGGTCACCGACGTGGAGAAGTTTCAGAGCGCGGCGGGTATGACGGTCAAGGATCCGACGATGGTCCTGGTGCCTGGAACGGGAACTTCCACCGCGTACAGCGGCGACCAGAGCGAGTCGGACCTGGATCTGGAGTGGTCGAACGCCATGGCTCCCGGCGCGAATATTTACTTTGTCTACACCGGCTCCTCATCGAACGCCAGTGTCTTTGACTCGATTATTTATGCAATCGACCAGAAGATTGGTTCGATCATCTCCATCAGCTATGGCTCTTGCGAGACAGCGATGAGCTCGCAGGCCTTGAGCACCATGGAGTCAGCATTTGCGCAGGCGGCGGTTCAGGGGCAGACGGTGCTGGTGGCATCGGGTGACTCCGGCTCGTCTGGCTGCTACGGACTCAGCGGGCTGAGCACGACCCAGCAGCAGGTGCTGGATGTGAGCTATCCGGCCAGCAGCCCGAATGTGACGGCAGTAGGCGGCACGGAGATTGACCAGTCGAGCGCGGCCTACTACACCTCCACCGGCGCCTATTGGTCCACGAAGGGCTCGGCGGACACTATCACCTCGGCACTCCAGTATCTGCCGGAAGTGGCGTGGAACGACGAGGTCTACATCAAGAACAACGGCGGCTCGGGCCTGAGCGCGACCGGCGGCGGCATCAGCGGGCAGTTCGCCAAGCCAAGCTGGCAGACCGGTGTCAGCGGCATCTCCAGCGCGGGACGCAACGTTCCCGATGTCTCACTCTACTCCTCGCCGATTTTTGCCGGTTACCTGTACTGCACCAGCGACCAGAGCGCATGGGGCACTTCGCAAACCGGCTCGTGCGGCAGCGGCTTCCGCGCCACTTCATCGGACACCACGCTGACGGTGGCGGGCGGCACCAGCTTTGCGACGCCGATTCTGGCGGGCATGCTGGCGCTTATCAACCAGAAGCAGGGCTATGTGAATGGCCAGGGTCTGATTAACCCCACGTTCTACACGCTGGCCTCAAACTCAACCACTTACTCCACGGTCTTCCACGACATCACCAGCGGCAACAACGAGTGCCTGGCGGGCAGCGTTTTCTGCAGCAGCACCTCAGGAACCACGACTCACTATACAACCACCGCTGGATACGATGCGGTTACAGGCCTGGGCTCCTTTGACCTGGGATTGCTGGCAACCGCATGGCCGGCCAACAGCGGCTCGTCGGCGGGCCTGGTGGACACGACGACCACGGTTTCCGCATCGAATACGGCGCCCGATGTAAGTGCCAGCGTGACCTTCACCGTCACCGTAGCTCCGACGACCGGAACCGCGACGCCCACCGGCAATGTGACGCTGCAGATTGACGGCGGCACCAGCGGGGGCGGTACAACCCTAGCAAACCAGGCGCTGAGCTCGAACGGCACGCTGACTTACGCCACTTCGTTTGCGACCGCCGGTACTCACCAGGTCATTGCGCAGTATGCGGGCACGGGCACCTTTGCCGCATCGGTGGGCGTGGGGCAGGTTGCGGTCGGCGGAACCAGCTCCGGCACCGGCAGCTTTACCCTGAGCGCGACGAATCTGACGTTGAGCCGCGGCAACTCCGGTTCTTCGACGATTACAGTGACCCCAGCAGGCGGATTTACTGGAACGGTGACCATCTCGCCCACTGGCAGCGACAAGAACGTGACAGTTTGCTACACCTCGGCGGCGACCACGGTCTCCGGCACCGCGGCAGCAACCGGATCGCTGGTCATCGACACCAATCTGATCGATTGCGGCGCCGGCAGCGTGGTCAAATCGCCGGGCGCCATGAAGCGCTTCAGCGGTTCCAATGTGGCGAAGAACAATCCGGCGGGCTCGTTCCCGGCGGCTCCGCTCGCGTTGAGTCTGGCGGGCGTCTTCGTGGGCCTGCTCGGATTGAAGCGCCGCAAGCTGCGCTGGCTGGCAATGGTTATCGTGCTGGGTTCCATCAGCTTTGGCGTTACGGCCTGCGGCGGCGGCGGGTCCAGCTCCTCGGGCAGCTACACGGCCAAGGGCACATACGTCATCACTGTGACCGGTGTCGACACGTCGTCGACCAAGACGGCGACCACAACCTTTACGCTGACCGTAAACTAAGCATCGTAACCAAACCGGCAGGGCAGGCACACGTAAGTGGCCTGTCCTGTTGCATTTTGCAGGTGTTTCACAGCGCGCCTGCAGGCTGTGATTCAATAGAAGAGATGGCTGTTTCCCGGAAATCGACGGCGCGTGGGCGCTGGATTGCTGCAACGCGCAAGGCTCGCGAGCTGACCATGGTGGGTCGCGCTCTGGCCTCCACACATCACCCCGTTCTGGCGCAGATTGTGCCCATGCGCTTCTGCAACCTGAGCTGCGCTTACTGCAACGAGTACGACAAGGTCTCAAAGCCGGTGCCGCTGGACGAGATGTACCGGCGCATCGACCACCTTGGCCGGCTGGGCACGGCGATGATCGGCATCAGCGGCGGCGAGCCGCTGACGCACCCCGAGCTCGACGACGTGATCCGCCGCATGCGCAAGACCGGCGCCATTGCCGGCATGATCACCAACGGCTACCTGCTGAATGTGGAACGCATCGAGCGGCTGAACCAGGCCGGCTTGGACCACATGCAGATCTCGATCGACAACCTCGAGCCGGACGACGTTTCGAAGAAGAGCCTGAAGGTTCTGGACAAGAAGCTGCAGATGCTGGCCGAATACGCCGAGTTCCACATCAACATCAACTCCGTAGTGGGCGGCGGCATTCGCAACCCGCAGGAGGCGCTGATTATCGGCAAGCGCGCGCTGGAGCTTGGGTTCACTTCGACCATCGGCATTATTCACGATGGCGACGGCCAGCTGAAGTCGCTGAACCCGGAAGAGGCGAGGGTGTACCGCGAGATGAGCGGGTGGAAGAAGGCCAACTACTCGCGCTTCGACGACTTCCAGGCAAACATTGTGGAAGGCCAGCCGAACATCTGGCGCTGCCGCGCCGGCTCGCGCTACCTGTACATTTGCGAGGACGGCCTGGTGCACTATTGCAGCCAGCAGCGGGGCTTCCCCGGTGTGCCGATTGCCGAGTACACCACCGAGGACGTGAAGCGCGAGTACTTGACCGCCAAAAGCTGCTCGCCCAACTGCACCATTGGCTGCGTGCACAAGATCAGCTACATTGACCACTGGCGCTCGCCGCAGACGCGGACGATTTCACCCGGCGAGCCGCAGACAAGCGAGCCGCAGCTGGTGAATATCCAGACCGGTGACTAGAAGCGACTTCAGGACAATAAAAAGCGGCGCCCGCATCAATGCAGGCGCCGCTTTTGCTGATTTACTTGTGGGCGGGTTTGCGCGCCGGGACGGCTTTGGGCGCAGGGGCTTTGGTGTCGACCAATGCCTGGTCAATGGTCTGGTAAAGGTTGCTGGTGTCCAGAACTTCGCGATATTGCGGGCCGCGCCCTCCCGAGGTGACCACGAAGATGGTGGGCGTCTGGTTGACGCCGACGCGCTTGCTCAGCTGGTTGTCGGCCTCCACCATGCCGGAGAATTTATTACCGGGGTCCAGTTCGAAGGGCAGCGTGATGCCGCGATCTTTGGCGAAGCGGACCGTGAACTGCTGCAACATTGCGGGGCTGAAGATGAGTCTTTGATTGGCGAAGACCTGGCTGCGGTACTCGTCCCCGAGGCCGGCACGTTGCGCTTCAAACCAGCGCGCATTGGTGGAGGCAATCCGGCTCCAGTTGTGCAGCGGAATCACCACATCGTGATGGATGAGGGGAATCTTGTAGGTCTGCGCGGCCTGCACCAGGATGGGATTTGCCAGCGCGCAGGCAGGGCACTGCATGTCGGCAAACTCCACGATTGCGACGCGCGCGCCGGCCGGCGGCTTCAGCACCGAGGAATCAAGCACGTTGGTGGGCGGGCGCTGCGCGACAGCAGCCGTGGCAAGCAATGCAGCCGTGGCCAGCAGCAGTTTTGGGAAGCGGTTCATCGGCGCAAATGAGATTCGTTTCTGCATGGCGTTACTTGTGGGCTGCCTTCGCGGTTGGCGCGGCGCCCTTGGTGTCCTCCAGAGCCTGGTCGATGAGTTGAAACAGCACGCTGCGGTCCACCACTTCAACGAAGGGCGCGCCCTTGGAGTGCGCGGTCACAATCCAGATGGTAGGCGTGTGCTCAATGCCGATGCGCTGGCCCAGCGCGTAGTCGGCCTTTACCAGCGCGGCCAGCTTGCCCTGCGGATCGATGGCAAAGGGCAGCGCGAGTTTGTGGTTTTGGGCGAATTTCTCAGTAAACGCGCGCAGACCGTTCAGGTCGACGATGGAGGACTGGTTGGCAAAAACCTCATCGCGATACTCGTCGCCAATCTTCTTGCCCTTGGTGTCGAACCAGCGCGCGTTGATGGCGGCCTGGGTGCTCCAGTTGTGTAAGGGCAGCGGGAAGTCGTGGCGCAGCAGGGGAATCTTGTAGTGCGCGGCGGCCTCCCGGACCAGGGGGTTGGCGCGGGCACAGTCGGGGCACTCCATGTCGGCAAATTCAACAATGGCCACGCGTGCGCCCGGAGGCGGCTTGAGAGCGCTGGCATCGTGCACGGGCGTGGTGGGCGGCGCGCCAAATTGCGCATGGGCGGCCAGCGACGGGACCAGCAGAGCGGCCAGGGCCAGGGCGGGCATCCAGCAATGTGAGGACGAAAGCCGGTGACGAGTAGGAAACAAGGACATAGTTCTTGGACGGACCCCCAGTGTTGATTGTAACGGCTGAAGAGGCTGAAAGTTGCGTGAGGCCGGGTTAGTCGGGCTATCGGTTCAATCGCAATCGTTTGGCCGTGAGTGTTTTGAAAGGACACGAGTTTACTCGTGCCAATCCGGCCAAGAGCCAAATTTGAGCTTTCCGTTCCAGCGCGAAGGCCAAGCCTTCGCGCTGGAACGGAAAGTCAGGGGATGGAGGCGGCTCTGGACGGCACGGCTGAAGCCGTGCCCTTTCAAAACGCTACCACCAAGCCAAAGCATGGGGCAGATGGATTGCCGCTACTGGCGGTCGCGCTCGTCCTTGCGCGCGGCCATCCATTGCCGCCATTTGTAGTCGGCGACCAGCGAGGCGACGAGGAGAACAACGCCGACGATGACGAGCAGCCAAACCATGACACAACCAGAATGGCACAGTCGCCGCCAGATGTTGAGTGGGATGCATTACCCTTTACGAAGCAACGACTGAATCTGAACGGACCGAAGCGTGCGCATAGTCCTTTCGAACATAGGCACTTTTGGCGACATCAATCCCCTTGTAGCTTTGGCCCTTGAGCTGAAGCGGCGCGGCCACACGCCGGTGATGGCGCTGCCCAATGTGTACCGGCCAAAGATTGAGCCGCTGGGCCTCGAGTTCCACGCCATCCGGCCGGACATCGACCCCACCAACTCCGTGCTGGTCGAGATGGTGTACGACATCAAGCACGGCACTGAGCACGGTCTGCGCGATTTTCTCTTCCCTTCTCTGCGGCAGACCTACAATGACCTGCTGGACGCGGCCACCAAGCCCGCGCGCGCCGACCTGCTGCTGCTCGGCGAGCTGAACTATGCCGGCCCGCTGGTGGCGGAGACGACCGGGATTCCGTGGGCCAGTTATGTGCTGGCGCCGCTCTCGTTTTTCTCGGCCTTCGATCCGCCGGTGCTGCCGCCGTATCCCAAGCTGGCGCGTGCGGACAAGCTGGCGGGCTTTGGCCGTCTGATTCGCCGCGTGGCGCGTTTCTCCACGCGCAAATGGCCGCTACCCATCTATGAGCTGCGGCGTGAGCTGGGCCTGGAGCGCGGCGCCAATCCGCTGTTTGATGCCAAGCACTCGCCCAACCTGGTGCTGGCGCTCTTCTCGCGCGTGCTGGGCGTGGAGCAGAAGGATTGGCCTGCCAACACGCTGATTGCGGGTTTCTGCTTTTATGATTCCGACGCAGGCAACGCCGCGCTGCCGCCGCATCTGGAGAAATTTGTCTCTGCCGGCGAGCCGCCAGTGGTGTTTACGCTGGGTTCGGCCGCGGTGCTGGCCGCGGGCGATTTCTACGATGTCTCCGCAAAGGTGGCCGAGCGGCTGGGTATACGCGCAGTGCTGCTGGTCGGCTCCGACCCGCGCAACAAGCCCACGCGCAAGCTGCCCGAGTCGATTTGCGTGGCGGAGTACGCGCCCTACTCGGCGCTGTTTTCGCGCGCGCGGCTCATAGTGCATCAGGGTGGCGTAGGCACCACCGCGCAATGCCTGCGCGCGGGCCGGCCGATGCTGATTATGCCCTACTCGCATGACCAGCCAGACAACGCGCGGCGCATGAAGCGTCTGGGTGTTTCGCGGACGATTCAAAAGAGCCGCTACACGGCATCGCGCGTGGCGCGGCGGCTGGGCTCCATGCTGGAGAAGCAGAATCTCTTCGAGCGTTCGCTGGCAGTAGCCGAGCAGCTGCGCGGCGAAGACGGCGTGCGCACGGCCTGCGATGCGCTGGAAGCGCTCTACGCGAAGACGAAGAGCCGCTAAGGTCAGATACGCAAAAACAGCTTGCGCCGGTACATCCAGTAAAGGATGAGCCAGAAGATGGCGAGCACGGTTGCGCCTGAAAGCAGCGGCTCAAAGTTGGGGCCGAAGACAAGAAACGGCGCCGTGCCCAGGTGGATGCGCAGGCTGTCGAAGACGAAGTCCGTCCACAGATGGTCGATGAGGTAGGCGGCAATCGAGTTCATGCCGACGACGACCAGCGGGAATGCCCAGCGCCGCCAGCCCTTCACCTCAGTGAGCCACGAGAAAGCCGCAAGAAACGCGAAGCACACGCCGCCGGAGAAGAGCGTCCAGGCGGGCGTCCAGATGCGTTTGACGATGGGGCAGATGCCGGCGAAGTGCAGCAGCAGGCCGGCGGCGATGAGCACCGCGGCGGCGAGCAGAAATTTGCGAATGGGAATGCGCGGCGCGGCGGCGCGGAACCACTGGCCGGCCTGCAGGCCCAGCAGCATGGTGCCAAGCGTGGGAATAAAGCTGAGGGTGAGATAGCCGCCGTCGTTATAGGCGAAGCGCGCGGCGCGGGGCAACAGGTTGAGGAACCACAAGTCAAAGGCCTGGCCAGGATTCGAGTTCTTGTTCCAGTGCGCCATGAACCCGGTAAAGTTGTGGCCCCAGTCCGCCGGAACGCCGACAGCAGTGTAATCAAAGCCCGGCCCTGGTGCGGGATAGAGTGCCCATGCGAGCCAGTAGCCAATGAGCAGTGCGGCCAGCGCAATACCTTGCACGCGTGGCTTGCAGTACGCCAGTAGAAAGGCGAAGGTGTAGCCGAGACCAATCTGCGTCAGCGTGTCTTCAAACGTGTAGTTGGTTTGCGGGGCGTGCGTGGAACGCAGAAAAATTCCCAGCGCGATGAGCAAAAAGCTGCGCCACACGGTGTGCGCAAGCTGCCATGCGAAAGGCTGGCCCTTGGCCTTGCGGCTGGCGATGGAGTAGGGCAGCGCGACGCCGGCAAGAAACGTAAAGCCCGGCTGGATGGTGTCGTGCAAGCTCATACCGGCCCACTCGACGTGGGTTTGGCTGTAGGCGAGCACATGCCAGAAGAGGCTGCCGGGATAGGTTCGCGCCAGCTTCCAGAACTGGAGAACTTCGCCCATCATCAGCAGCATTACGAGTCCGCGATAAGCGTCGACGGCGATGTTGCGCTGCGGAGATGCGATGGTTTTGGAAACGGCGGCAAGCGGAGTGGCGGCGGTGGCGCTCACAAGTGCGTTCCTTCGAGTCTGCGTGGAATTTCCGTAAGGTAGCACACGGACGTGCGCGCGGGCCATTGCGAATCGAAAGCTGTCACGGCTGGGGATCGAACGCTATAGTGTTGCAAAGCAGCGATGCGTAATTCTCTTTACGGAGCCGGGGTGTGATGAAAAGCGACGAGCCGATGAATACAAGTGAGTGGAGCCGCAGAGAGTTTTTGCGCGTCAGCGGATTGACGGCAGTGGGCGCGAGCCTTGCCAGTGCGGAAGCGGCGGCCGAAGCGCCGCACGCGGCCACCATGTTTGACGTGCCCTTCGTTGCGAAGGAACCGCGCATCGGCATCATCGGCACGGGCGGGCGCGGAACCAGCCTGCTGGAAAATTTGCTGGCTGCCGATGCGCAAATCGTCGCGCTGTGCGATGTGGTGCGCGAGAAGGCCGAGCACGCGCAGTCGATGGTGGTGAAGGCCGGCCAGAAGTTTCCCGAGCTCTACACCAAAGGCGACCACGCCTACGAGGCGCTGGCAGCGCGCGACGACATCGATGCGGTGATTATCGCTACGCCGTGGGATTGGCATGTGCCCATGGCCGTGGCCGCGATGAAGCACGGCAAGCACGCCTTTACCGAGGTGCCCGCGGCGAGCACGCTGGAGGATTGCTGGAAGCTGGTGGACACCAGCGAGCAGACGCGCCGTCACTGCATCATGATGGAGAACTGCTGCTACGGCTACAACGAGACGCTGGTGCTGCGGCTGATTCACGAGGGCCTGTTTGGCGAGCTGCTTTACGGCGAAGGCGCTTACATCCACGATCTGCGCGAGGAGCTGTTCTCCAACAAGGGCGAAGGGCTTTGGCGGCGCACCGCGCACACGCTGCGCAACGGGAATCTGTACCCCACGCACGGGCTGGGGCCGGTGGCCAATTACATGCGCATCCAGCGCGGCGACCGCTTCGACACGCTTGTTTCGATGAGCACGCCGCAGCGCGGGCTCGATCTCTATCGCAAGACGAATCTGAAGGCCGACGATCCGCGGCAAGCAGAGCGCTACATCAACGGCGACATGAACACCTCGCTCATCAAGACCGCTAACGGGCTGATGATCACCGTGAAGCACGACACCGTCAATCCACATCCCTACACGCGAATCAACATGATTGCCGGCACGAAAGGCGTGTTCGAGGACTATCCGCCGCGCATCTACTTCGACGGGCAGGCCGGAGACGAGGACTGGATCACGCTGGACAAGTGGAAGGAGCACCAGCACCCGCTGTGGAAGCGCGAAGGCGAGATTGCGCAGAAGCTGGGCGGCCACGGCGGCATGGACTACATCATGATTTACCGTCTGCTGGAGTGCATGCGGAAGGGGCTCATCCCCGATCTCGACGTCTACGATGCGGCAGCATGGTCTGCGCCCGGCCCACTCAGCCGCGCATCACTGGCAGCCGGCAGCGCGCCGCAAAAGTTTCCTGACTTTACGCGCGGAAAGTGGCAGCAGCGTGCGGCCTCGCAGATTGCCACGCAAAGTTGATTTTTTCAATGGAAAGAGCTGCCCGCGAACCGGGCGCGCGGTGTCTAAAAAATATGCGGGGAATGCGGCCGGAGGACTGGAGCCGACGATCGGACTTGAACCGATGACCTGCTGATTACGAATCAGCTGCTCTACCAACTGAGCTACGTCGGCGATCTCCTCAACGATTGTATCGTTCAGCGGGATTCCGGTAAAGTTGGGCCGCCGCAGAGATAGATGACTTCCCGGGCATGCGCACTTGCCCGCGCAAGGAGCACTTCACGATGGACCAGACCATCCAAATGGCGTTTCGCATCGCATTGGTGTGGGCGATGGGCTTTCTGATTGCCGTGGCGGTGCGCGCGCTGCTGCCGGGCGACGGCGGAGTGAACTGGCCTACGGCAACGTCGGCGATTTTTCTGTCGTACCGCAAAGTGGCGTACTGGACGTGCATTCTGGCCACGCTGACGGTGACCGTGCTGGTGGTGGTGCGTGCAATTCTGGCGGACTTTGGGCCGGCGGCGGGAAACTGAGGGCTGATTTGGGCTCAGAAGCGGAAAGAGCCGCCCGGCAACAGGGCAGCTCTTTCCTAGGGAGAATAGTTCCAACGGAGGCAAAACCATCAGAACTTTCTGGCTGCATAGTAGGTGCAGGGGGTCGGGGTGTCAAGAGTAAATCGGAATGCGAATAAAGTGCTTATTATCTTAAAGATAAAGGGAATCTCTAAAGGTAATCACAAAGGTTGACTTTCGCCCTCTGTTTGCCTTATGGGGCCGAGATTTCTCCGGTTTTTCTGGGTGTTTTGCCGGTTTTTATGGCCAATTTCCACAACATTGTCCCGGTTTAGGACGCCGCGGAACGAAGGGTACCCGTTCCAGTAACCCTGACCGGCCAGGCGGGTGTGCCTAATCACTTTTCCAGGTTCAGTCGGATGAACTCAGCCTCGTAGACCGAGGAGGCGGGTTTGCCGCGGGCGATGCGATAGAGCGCCCTGCCGCCGCCCAGCACAAATCCAAGAGCGATGGCGGTGCCTCCGCCGACGAGGCAGAGCGCCGCAATGCCCATCAGCAGTTTGCTGGTGCGGGATATTTCGGAGTCGACTGGCTGCGGCACCGAGGTCAGCTGGTCCTCGTAGTGCACCATCTGGACCAGCTTGTGGCTTTCCTCGGGAATGGCGTCACCGGAAACCAGAACGACCACGGGGCCGGTGCGGCGGACTTCAAGCGAGGCCACGTCGGAGGCGGCCAAGGGTGCGGGCCAGGCAGGTTGGGCCTTGCTGCCGGCCTGGATGTAGGCGCGAATCTTCGTTTCCTGCGCGGCGGCAATTTGCGGCGTGGGGTAGTTGATGAGCGTGAGCGTGGCTGGCCCCGAGCGCAGCGAGTAGTTCGCGGTCACGGTCTCTTCCACGCCAGTGGTAAAGCCCACCAGCTCCGACGGAAGCACGCCTCCGGCGCCTGCGTAGCCCACAGGGCCCAGCGCGTAGTGCGTGGTCTGCTTGTCCAAATCCTTTTGCGGCAGATTGGCCAGAATGGACGGCGCAAGAGCCTTGTTGCCACGCGGCACGCTCAACTGCTTGGCTAGGTCTCGCATTTCGGAGGCGGACATGGTGGTGATGCGCGAGAACGTAGCGTCAATGACGGTGCTGCCCTGCCAGAAGAGCACGCGGTTCTTGTTGGATGTGGCGCCGGCGCCGATCTCTTCCCTGGGCCAGTTGTTCTGGCGGTAGTAGGTGTAGGCTCCGTAGGCTCCGCTCAGGTCGTCAAAGTGCAGCGCGCGAATGGTCAGCGTTTCAGAACCGCGTTTGTAGGTGGCGGTGGCGCCATCGGCAAAGCCGTACTCCTTCAGCGCCTGTGCCGCGGCGGCATCGGCCTGTGCGGCGTCGGTAAGCTTGGCAAGCGGTGCGTCGGCAACCCATCCGTCGAAGACGTCGGGCAGAAGGGGCTTGGGCTTCTCCGGCGGAGGCGGCAGTTCCACCTTGACTGAGCCGGACTTGGACGCGGGCGCGGCTTGCGCAAGAGCGGGCAAACCGGCGGCGGCAAGCACGGCGGCAGCGGCAAGGGCGGTAATGGAGCGGGTCAACACCATTCTCAGGGTACTAGAAACGGCCTCATTACGCGGCCGGGCAAGCCGGGCGCATGTTGGATTGGACACTGCCGGGGCGGGAAAGGTTCCCGAAGACGTTGGTCAACGGGTGCGGTGAAGTGGTTTAGCGGGCTCGCCACAGCCGGTGCGGAAGCAGATAAGTGAAGCCGGCGAAGCCCTCCCACTGCGTGGCGGTGTGTGTCAGGCGGTGGTCGACACCGGCATCGAAGACAAGATTCGGCCGCAGCGTGTACGACAAGGACCAAAGATCGCCGACCGCGTTGCTGTTCAATAACGGCTGGGTAAAGTGCCAGATTTCGCCAGCCGGAGTCCAGCGGCCGAACGAGCGCGACACCGCAATGGTTTGGCCATACTGGGCGCGGAGAAAGCCGCTGCCGCGCTGCTCGTCGACCAGGCCGTTGATGTCTGCGTGAATTTTGCCTGCGTCGAGACTGAAGAGAACGACGGCGCCTTGCAAAGAGCTGCCGATGTCGAGATCCGGCGCCTTGCCGCCATAAACGCTGCGGATGTAGCTGACGGCGACGGTGGGGCGGACGCCCTTGCCGGGGAAGAGCACAAGCTGCAGGCCGAGCGACTCGCCGCCCGGCTCGTCTTCGTTGTTGGCTTGCGACGAGCGGCTGGAACTGGCCATCGGCTCCCACAGAGAGAAGAACTGGACGCGCTGGGTGACGGCGAGACGCGTGGCCTGGTTGATTGAAAACTGCGCGGTGAGGCCGGGAGAGCCATCGGCGTAGAGGGTGCCGTTTTCAAACTGCAGATAACCGACGGGCGTCAGGGTGGCGGGAGTGGAGACGGTGGGCCGCGCGGGATTGGCCGCTGGCACTTCGCCGGGCAACTGCGCGTGCAGCAGCATGGAGCCAGGGGTGAAGGCGAGCATCGTGATTACGGCACGCTGAAGCTGACCGCGGACGGACATGCTTGCACTATCGCACAGGAGAACAAATTTTTTAGCGGCTGGCCATGGATTTGGCATCGACGGTTTCCCACCATGCATCGAAGGCCGCAAGAGAACGCTCGCATTGGAGGCGATGGCGCTCCTTTTTATCGCGAATCTTCTTGCGCAGCTCTTCTTCCAGCGGCTCCAGCAAATCGAAGGTGATGTTGGCGGGTTGGAAGTTCTTGACGTCGGCATGGGTGATGTAGTGGACCAGCGAGCCGAGCCCCGAAGAGCGCGGCACCGGCACAGGCTCCCGGCCGTGGGCGATTTGTGCGGCATAGAGCCCGGCGAGCAAACCGGTGGCAATGGACTCGGTATAGCCCTCGACACCGGAAAGCTGCCCGGCGAACAGGATTGAGTGATCGGCCTTCAGGCGCAGGCTTTCATCCAGCAGAGCTGGCGCACAGATGTACGTGTTGCGATGAATCTGTCCGTAGCGGAGGAACTTCGCATTTTCCAGGCCGGGAATGAGGCGCAGGACCCGCGCCTGCTCGCCCCACTTCAGGTGGTTCTGGAAGCCGACGAGATTGTAGCTGTCGGCGCGCAGGTTTTCTTTGCGGAGTTGAACGACGGCCCACGGCGTTTTGCCGGTGCGGGGATCGCGCAGGCCAACGGGCTTCATGGGGCCAAAGCGCAGTGTGTCGCGGCCGCGGCGGGCGAGGATTTCGATGGGCAGGCAGCCCTCAAAATACCGGGGCCCCCATTCGCCTGCATCTGGCGAATGGGGTGGAAAAGAATCGAGCTTTTCCCATTCCTTGGCTTCGGCGGCTTCGGCCTCCACCAGTGCGTCGTAGAAGCGGTCGTACTCCTCGCGCGACATGGGGCAATTGATGTAGTCGGCGGTGCCTTTGTCCCAGCGCGCGGCGAAGTACACACGCTCCATGTCGATGGTTTCGGCATCGACGATGGGCGAGATGGAGTCGTAAAAGGCCAGGTGCTCGGAGCCGGTGATGCGCTGAATCTCCGCGCTGAGCGCGGGCGAGGTGAGCGGACCGGTGGCAAGAATGGTGCAGTGCTTCGCACTGTTCTCGTTTTGGCGCAGAGACGTGACTTCCTCGCGGATAACGCGAATGCGTGGCTCGGCGGCGATGGCTTCGGCAATGCGGCGCGAGAACTCGACGCGATCAACGGCGAGCGCGTGACCTGCTGGCACGGCAGTCTCGTCGGCAAGCTGCAACAGCACGGAGTGCCCGCGGCGCATCTCTTGCTTCAGCAGCCAGGGCGCGGTGTTGGGCGATTCGCTCTTGAGCGAGTTGGAGCAGACCAGCTCGCCGAATTCGATGGTCTGGTGTGCGGGCGTCAGGCGCGGCTGGCCGTCGACCATGGCGCGCATCTCGTAGAGTTCGACCTCGCAGCCGAGGCGAGCTGCAGTCAGAGCCGCTTCCGGCCCCGCCAGTCCGCCACCAATGACACGAATTTTCACTGCGCCGTCTCCATCCCCGCCAGCTTGCGCAACGCCTCGCCCGTTATGCGCACGTTGCGCCATTCATCCAGAAAGTCTGCGCCCATGGCTTTGTAAAAATCGACAGCGGGCGTGTTCCAGTCCAGCACCTCCCACTGCAGGCGCGGGCAATGGTTCTCCACCGCGACCTGGGCTACGCGCTGCAGCAGCGCCTTGCCCACGCCACGGCCGCGAAACTCCGGAAGCACAAACAGATCTTCAAGATATAGGCCGGGTCGGCCGAGCCACGTGGAGTAGTTGAAGAAGTAGAAGGCAAAACCGGCCGGAATGCCGTCGCACTCGGCGATCAGACAGAAATAAAAAGGGTTAGGTCCGAATCCGTCGCGGACCAAGTCGTCCTCGGTGGCGGTAACCGCGTCCGGCTCGCGCTCGTAGGCGGCCAGAGCGCGAATGAAGGCGAGAATCTGTGGAACATCGGCGCGCACGGCGGGCCGAATCAGTATGCCCATGCCTCCATTGTAGGGTGTGATCCATGCCACAAGGTCACGAACCAGAACCGCTCTACGATGAAGCCATACCGCTGCATCGCAGCTGTGGGCTCTGGCCTTGTGCGGAGCCATCACAAGGGTTTACCTTAGCCTGTGCCGCCTGTTGTCATCGCGCAGGCGTGTAAATCTGTGCGCCAGGATGCCGGTATCGCAGAAGTGCGGCGCACCGGAGCGCAACCCGCGCCTCGGCGCAGGGTTCAGAAGTTTGAATGATTTCGATGGAGAGGGTAGGCGGCGCTGATCGCTTCCAGCTCCCAAGGAGAAACACAAATGAAGCGTCTCTTTTTTCTTTCGTTGGGCGTGATTGCTTTCGCTCTGGCACCGGCCTTTGCCCAGCAGCCTACTCCGGCTGCGGGGCCCATGACCAAGGTGCATGGCCATGTGACCAACCCCAGTTCGGCTCCCCAGACGGGCGGCGTGATTACCTTCCTCGAAGTTATCCGCCCATCGCAGGGTCCGGGACTGCCCGCCGAGACTACCGAGCGCGCGTCCTTTGATGTGGACAAGGACGGCAACTATAGCGGCGAGGTACCGGCCGGAAATTATGCAGTCGTCTACCGTGCACAAGGCATGGAAAAGGACAAACAGGCCGACCGCATCGATGGCATCAAGGTTGTCGCGGGCATGGACAACCAGATCGATGACGACATGTCGCGCGCCGAGTACATCGAGAAGATGCCCGAGGACCAGAAGAAACAACTCGAAGAGGTTCGCAAGAAGAACGCAGAGGTGTTTAAGGCGAATGAAGTCATCAAGAACCTGAACAACGACCTGCGCCAGGCAAACCAGGATGAGCAGGAAGCCGGCAACGCCCACGCACTTGCAGTTGCAGCTCTGGGCGCCACCGCGAGCAAGACCGACATCGATGCCAAGGAAGCAGAGATCAAGACTGCCAAGTTTACTGACATCGAAACCCTGATGACCAGGGACACGACCGCCAAGCCGGATGCGGCGGTGCTGTGGGCGCAGCTTGCCCAGGCAAAGGTGGGGCTGAAGAAGTACGACGAAGCCGAGCCGGTCTTCAAGAAAGCGCTGGAAGTGGACGCTGCCTCGAAGAAGCCGAATCCTGAAATACAGGGAATTGCGCAAGCCGGCCTGGGCGAGATCTACGCCCGCACCGGTAAGGTGGCAGAAGCCAACGCCGCATACGATGCCGCTGCCAAGGCCAATCCGACCAAGGCTGCGTTCTATTTGCGCAACGAGGCAGTGGTCTTCTTCCAGGCGAACAACGCAGACGCTCAGGTGGCCGCGGCGCAGGAAGCTCTGAAGATTGATCCGAACCAGCCGGTGCTCTACTACCTCATCGGCCAGGGCCTGGTGCAGAAGGCAACCATCGATCCCAAGACCAGCCGCATCGTGCTGCCCGAGGGCTGCGCGGAAGCGTACCAGAAGTATCTTGAACTGGCACCGACCGGCCCGTACGCCGCCGATGCCCAAGGCATTCTGGCTCAGGCTGGACAGAAGATCGAATCGTCCTTCAAGGCGGGCAAGACCAAGAAGTAGCCGCCGGTTCCCGATCCACAGCAGGGCGCTCCCGATTGACGGGCGCGCCCTTTCTGTTTTGCCGCGCAGGGAGGCTACAATCCACCTTGTGCCAGACCCATTGTTGAGTTACGACCAAGCCGTGGCGGCGGTGAATGCACACGCCGCGCGGTGGAAGAGCGTAGAACGCACCGAGGCCGTGCTTTTGTCGCGCGCGGCGGGGCGCGTGCTCGCAACGGGTCTCCGCGCGGACACCGACCAGCCGCCCTTTCCGCGCTCCACGCGTGATGGCTACGCCTGCCGCGCGAAGGATGCCTCGGCATACAAGACACTGCGCGTTGCGGGCATGACCCACGCGGGCCAGCCGCCCGCGGGACCACTGGCCAAAGGCACGGCGTGGGAGATTATGACCGGCGCAGCCGTGCCGCGCGGAGCGGATGCGGTGATGATGCTGGAGCACGTGGAGCGAGTAGGCGACACGGTGCGCCTGTTGCCGCCGCGCGTGCTAGCGCCGGGCGAGAACGTGGTTGCCAAAGGCGCGCAGGCTCGCAAGGGCAAGGTGCTGCTTGCGCCCGGCGCCGTACTTGGTCCCGCGCAAATTGCACTGGCTGCCAGCTGCGGGTACGCAAGCGTGGATGTCTTTGCGCGGCCGCGCGTGGCCATTTTGACCACGGGCGATGAGCTGGTGCCGGTAAAGGCTACGCCGGGCCCAGGGCAGATTCGCAACTCGAATGCATCGATGCTGGCCGCGCTGGTAGCCGCGGCGGGCGCGGAGCCAATCGTGTTGCCCACGGCTGCCGACACATCGCGCGCGCTGGACGCCGCGCTGAAGAAGGCCATGCATGCGGACATGCTGCTGATTTCCGGCGGCGTCTCGGCGGGCAAGTTCGACCTGGTGGAGCCGGCGCTGGCACGATTGCGCGCGAAGTTCTACTTCACCGGCGTGCGCATGCAGCCGGGCAAGCCGCTGGTCTTCGGCGAAGTGCGCCGCAAGGGGGCTTCGTCGCTGCCATTTTTCGGGCTACCCGGAAATCCGATTTCGTCGGCCGCTACGTTTCTACTTTTTGCCACACGCGTGCTGGGCATCCTGAAGGGCGAAGCAAACCCCGGCCCGCGCTTTGTGCTGGCGCGGCTGAGCAAAGGCACGAAGGGCCGCGGCAATGCAGGGCTCACGCGCTTTTTTCCGGCATGGTGCAATTTTCGTCCCGCGGCGGGCGAAATGCCGGAGGTGGCAACGGTGCCGTGGCAGGGCAGCGGCGATCTGCCGGCCTTCGGGCAATCAAATTGCTTTTTGGTGGTGCCGGAGGGCGTAGCGAGTCTTGAAGCCGGCGATGTGGTTCGGATTCTGCTGATCTGAGGTGCATGCGATGAAGAAGACAGGCGAAGCGAAGCTCTCGCATTACGACGAGGCCGGCGAGGCGCGCATGGTGGACGTGAGCGCCAAGCAGCAGACGCGGCGCACCGCCGTGGCAACGGCGTTCGTTGAGCTCTCGAAGAAAGTGCTGAAGGCGCTGCCTGCTAATCCCAAGGGCAATCCGCTGGAGGTAGCGCGTTTCGCCGGCATCCAGGCGGCGAAGCGGACCGCGGAGCTGATTCCGATGTGTCATCCGCTGGCGCTGACGCATGTGGACGTGAAGGCCGAGATTGCCAAAGGCGGCGTGCACATCGAGGCGGCGGTCTCCACCGTTGGCCCCACCGGCGTGGAGATGGAGGCGCTGACCGCCGCAACTGTGGCCGCGCTTACTGTCTATGACATGACCAAGGCTCTGGACAAATCGATTGTGATTCGCTCTGTGCAGCTCGAATCAAAGACCGGCGGCAAAAGCGGCGAGTACACGCGCGGCAAGGCGTGAACCGCGCCCGCGCAACTCGCGTATCAACTCTGTGTTTCAATTTGCATGAGTAGTCGCGAGGTGCAACATGACGCACTTTCCCCAATACGAAGTTGCCATCAGCGATACCGACCGCGCCGAAATTGAAGCGATGTACATTGAGCTGCTGCGTGCGCGTGATGCCGCTGCGAACATTGAGCCACGCGGTGTTGAATCGCTTCCCCCCGACCTCTTCCCCGATTCCGAGCTGCCCTAGAGCGCAGGCTACTCGCTTCTGTGCGCGGGCGCATTCCCCATAGCGATCTTGATCGGCTAGGATTCTCTTTCTGAACGAAGGAGAATCCATGCCGCGCTGTATCTTCACTGCCTGCCTGCTCTCGCTTGCTGTTACTGCCGCCGCTGCACAAAAAATCAGCGTCTACCAGACCACACCCGACCTTATGCAGGCGCTTGCGCCGCAGCCTGCGCTGAAATTCAACGCAAAACCCGCTCCAGATGCGGCCTCCATCACCGTCGACGACAGCCAGCGCTTCCAGCAGATTGACGGCTTCGGCGCGTCGCTCACCGACTCAGCCGCGTGGCTGCTGGC